>CADAPH010000001.1 GCA_902789745.1 Oscillospiraceae bacterium
GATCGCGTCGTAGTAGCCGATTTCGTGATCCAGGAACATGTCGACGGCAATCTGCCCGTTCTCGGCGCGCTCCGCTGCGACGCCCTCCATATCCAGAAGATCGGTGAGGATCTGGGCGTTGAGGTCGATATCCTCCGCCATCAGCACGCGCAGACCCTCCAGCGAGACCTCATCCTCCGCGGCTGCGGCTTCGGGTTCCGCCTCCGCTTCGACAGGCTGAATATCGCCGGTATTGAGCAGGATCGTGTGCAGCTGGCGCATGACGTTGTCCGTGAAGAGAGGCTTGGACATGACGCCCACGATCCCCAGAGCCTCCGCCTCGTCCCGCAGATCGTCCCAGTTATAGCCGGTCAGCAGAATGACGGAGGTCTTGCCGCCGTCGAATTCGCGGATGACGCGCGTAAGCTCAAGGCCGTTCATGCCGGGCATACGGTAATCCAGCAGCAGGAACTGATAGGGAATACCCGCATCCCACTTCTCGCGGATACGCCTGAGCGCGTCCTCCGCGCTGAGGGAAGCGTCGGAATCAATGCCGATATCCCGCAGGATGAGCTGCGCATGCTCGAGCTCTACCTCGTTGTCGTCCACGACCATAACACGCAGACCCTTGGGCAGCGTGACGGCGTCGGCCTGGCTTACGGTGCGGCTGGAGGATTTGAGCGTGACCGTGACGGTGAAGGTGGTGCCGAAGCCCTTCTCGCTTTCCACGGCGATATCGCCGTTCATCATTTCCACCAGATTCTTGGTGATGGCCATGCCGAGACCAGTGCTGCCGTAACGGTTGGCCGCGCCGGAGTTCTCCTGAGAAAAGGCATCAAAGATCTTCGGAATGTATTCCTTGCTCATACCGATGCCGGTGTCCTTGATGACAAAGCGCATCATGCAGTAGTCGTCAAACCTGGTGGCCTGTTCGACCGTCAGGGAGACGCTGCCGCCCTCAGGGGTGAACTTGACGGCGTTGCCGAGAATGTTGATCAGCACCTGCTTGAGCTTCATATCATCGCCGATATAGTAGTCGTTTACATGGCCGATGATACGGCAGTCATAGTGCAGACCCTTGTCTGCGCACTGACCGTTGATGATGACGTTGATCTGATCCAGGAACACGCGGAAGGAGAATTCCTCTTCCTTCAGCGCCATTCTGCCGGACTCGATGCGGCTCATATCCAGAATATCGTTGATGAGGCCCAGCAGATGCTTGGCGCTGGAGCCGATTTTCTCCAGATGCTCCCTGGTACGGGGCGAGAGATCCGGGTCCTTCAGGGCAATGTTGTCCAGGCCGATGATGGCGTTCATGGGGGTGCGGATCTCATGGCTCATGTTGGACAGAAAGCTGGTCTTGGCGCGGCTGGATTCCTCGGCGAGGATTTTTTCACGCTCGATCTGCTTTTCGCGCCGGTGGATGATCGCGGAGCTGTTGAACAACGTGATCATCGCGACCACCACAAAGGCGATCTGGACAAGGCTGTTCTTGGTGAAGGAGTCATTGAGCCTGTGAATCTGTTCGTCAATCATCCGCTCCGAGCTGTGGTGCATGTCGTCGGAATGGGGAATGCCGTTTTCCTCGAGAAATTCCACATAGTACTCGTGGATGTTGTTGACGGCCTCCGTCGCTGTGGTGTTGGAGGACTGGCGCATCCAGACAAGGGAGCAGAACAGCGTCAGCGACAGCATGACGACCCACACAATGGTGGAACGGCCCATGTGCTTCGTCTGATCCCGCAGCAGCAGGAAGCGGAAGGCAATCAGGCCCAGCACGCTCCACAGCGCGAGAATAAGATAGGACTCATGCGACAGCGCGGTGACGGCCAGCAGGTTCGGCACCAGATAATACAGCAGCAGGATCAGCGAGAAGGACACGCCGATCAGGCCGGTGATTTTCACGATCCGGTTGTTCATCTTCCGCGCGGTTTTCAGCGCGGAGGCGGAGACATAGGCGTAGGCGACCGCCGCGCCGACCGTTGTCACGTCCACGATCCAGCCGACTGCCGTGCGGCCGAAAAGCGGAATGAAGACGGAGATCCCCATGATGAGAAGAATGGCGTTTTCCGGAATACCGCGCTTGTTGAGCCTGCCGAGCGGGGCGGGCATCATGCCCTCCAGCGCCATGGAGTAGATCAGGCGGCTGGCGGCAATGGTATTGCCCACAATGCCGGTGATGACAGCGCCCAGAATGGTAAAGACCAGAATCGGTGTCCCGATCGGCCCCAGCGTGGTCGTCACGGCATAGAAGACAGGCGCGCCCTGAAGACCGTCCAGACTGTCCTTCGCCGCAATGTAGTCCGCCCAGTTGTCAAAGCCTGCGGGGAGTACGGAGGCCGCGACGATGGACAGCGACACATAGGCGAGTGTGCCGGTGACAAGCGCCAGGCCCATGATGGGCAGCGCCCTTTTCACCGAGAAACGGAATTCCCCGGTGGAGTGGGAGATGGACTCAAAGCCCACAAAGGCCCAGGGACCCATCGCGATGATGGTAAACACGCCTACCCAGGGCTTCCTGCCGGGCGCAAAGGCGGGCGCGTAGGAGGCAAGGCCGCCCTCATGATTCCTAAAGACCGCCGTGGCGCAAATAAGCACGCCCACGCACAGAAGCAGCGCCATCGCGATCTGCACAGTGAGGATAACCTTCCCGCGGGTGCAAAGCAGGCTGAAGAGAATCAGCGCGCCGATGGCAAGCAGCAGCTCGCCCAAATAGATGTCAAAGCCGGCGACCTCATAATGCAGGCCGAACTGGAAGACGTTTCCCAGCAGGAAGCGGCCGATCAGCGGCAGGGCGGTGGCGTTGGCCCAGACGATGGCGACGTAGGTGAGCAGAATAAACCACGCCGCGACGAAGCCGTGATCCGCGTCGAAGGTGTTGCGCACAAAGCTGAGCGCGCCGCCGTCGTCGGGATAGAGCTTCATCATGTAATGGTAGTTGACGCCCACGATCAGCATGATCAGGGCGCCAATCAGAAAGCCGAGCGCCGTCCCCAGCGGGCCGGCTACCGGAAGAAAGCTGTTGCCGGGCATCATGAAGGCACCCCAGCCGACAGCACAGCCGAAGGAAAGCGCCCACGCGCCGAGCGGGGTTACGCTGCCGGCCAGCTTTGCGCCTTCCTTAACGGGTTTGGAGGCTGTGTTCATTTGAAATCAGGTCCTTTTGAAAGAATCCGGAGCACAATCGCGCGCCGTCAGCCCTGTTCATACTGCCGGATACCGTCGACGGTGTGCCGATACATGACGCCGATATCGGCGATCCTTGCCTTGACCTCGTCGTCGGAAAGCGAGCGGGGGTTGCCGGGGCGAAACTCCTCGGTGATCTCTCCGGCTGCGGCGGCCATCTTGTCAAAGCCCATATTGGCGCACACACCCTTCATGGCGTGGGCGCTCTCAAAGAGGGCGGTGGGGTCCATGCTCTCGCCGGCGGCGGCCAGCGACTCGTAGACGCCGCTGCTGGGGAACTTTGAGAGGTAGCGGTTGATCAGCTTTTCCATGCGCATGATCTGCACGGCGTGGTCGTAGTTTCCGTCAATGCTCGCGTATAATTCCTGTAAAGTCATGATTTTCTCTCCTTTGATGCTTCAATTTCTTTTATAATCAGTTTTTCAAATTCCTCCGCTGGAAGAGGGCGGGAGAAGTAATAGCCCTGCACATAATCGCAGCCTGCAGCCTTCAGAAGATTCATCTGGTGCGCGGTCTCCACGCCTTCTGCGACCACCGGCACGCCGAGATATCCGGCGATGTCGAGGATCAGCTCGATCAGGCGGAAGCTGCGGGTATCCTCATCAACATTCTGGATGAATTTCATATCCATCTTCAATACGTCGATGGGCAGACTCGAAATGGTGTTGAGGGAGGAGTAGCCGGAGCCGAAGTCGTCCATCTCGATTTCAAAGCCCAGGTCGCGCAGGCGCTGAATGACGGCGACGAGCTGTTCGGAGTCGTCCGTGTACGCAGACTCCGTGACCTCCAGCTTCAGATCCTTCGCATTCAGCGCGTTGCTGCTGATCAGGCGAAGAAGCGTCTTTTCCAGCTCCGGGTCAAAGACCTCCGTCCGGGAGAGGTTGACCGACAGCGGCAGCGTAATGCCGTATTTCCCGCACCAGACCGCGATCTGGTGCGCTGCCGTCTCCCATACGTATTCGTCGACCACGTGGATCAGGCCGTTCTGCTCGAAGAGCGGGATAAAGTCGCCGGGGGGAATCATACCCAGCTCCGGATGCTTCCAGCGCACCAGCGCCTCCGCGCTGTTCAGGCGCGGCGGATGACACTGAATATCGTACTTGGGCTGATAAAACACCACGAATTGCTTTTCCTCCACCGCCCGGCGCAGATCGTTGAGCAGCTGCTGGGAGTAAAGCTCCTTCCTGCGGATGTCTTCGTCGTATACCATCAGGTGCGTCTTGTAGCTGCCGCGCACCATGTTGCAGGCGGTTCGCGCCCGGTCGAACAGGACGGCGGGCGAACCGTCGTTGTCTCCCGGGCAGACACCCATGCGCAGGCGGATGGCCACGCGGATCGACAGATCGTTCAGCGTCCGTTGGAGATAATTGAGCAGGGCATGGTAATCCTCGCAGTGCAGACAGTAGATGCAGAACAGATCCGCCTCCATGCGGCAGGCGATGCCGTCGGTTCCGGCGAGATAATCCCGGATCGCGCTGCCCAGCGTGCGCAGGACGCTGTTGCCGAAGGCCCGTCCGTTCAGCTCGTTCACGGAGTGGAAGCGTTCAATATTGATGACGATCGCATCCATACGCCACTGGGGATGATAGCGGTGGATCTGATCGGCGTACTCAAGAAAGAAGCCGCGGTTATACAGATTCGTCAGCGGGTCGCGCTCCGCCGCCCGGATGAGCTGACGGCCTTCGCTGAGCTCAATGATCCTTGCGACGCGGGCGAGGATCACCTCATGCATGTCATAGGGCTTGGTGATGAAATCCGCCGCACCCATCTGAAGCGCCTGCAGCTCCGCCGATTTTTCGGCAGTCAGCACGATGATGGGGATGCGCCGCATCTCCTCGTCTTCCTTCACGCGCCGGAGCACCTCGAAGCCGTCCATCACCGGCATCATCAGATCCAGAAGGACAATGGACAGCGTCTGCACATTGGCCTGGATCATCTCCATGGCGATCGCGCCGTTCTCGGCAAAGAGGACGTCGTAATCATCCTCCAGAATCATGCCCAGGATATCGCGGTTGAGCTCCTGATCCTCAACCACCAATACCTGTCGGCGGCGCTGTAGCTTTTTCGACTGAATCATGGGTGCCTCCTGAAGCCGCTGGCTGTCAGCGGTTTACTGGTATGCCGCGTCCGGCGTTCTGCCCGGCCCCTATCCGCGCCTGAGCGCAGGAACAGGGCTGTTATTCGGTCGCTGCGGGCAGAGCAAGGAAAACCGATGCGATAAAAAAACTATATCTCTCTAATCCTATATAATACAGCAAAGAACAGAAAATGGCAAGAAAAATTCCTGCTTTTTCCTTCATTTCCGCAACGGCGAAGTATATCCGAATTGCGGGCAAGAGAAGCTTGCATGCCTGCGCGGGGACTGGTATAATCATACGGGAGAGGCGGTGTTTGCGCCGCCGTAAAAAAGACGAAAAACTGCGGAGGGAAGACGATGAAGTATAAAGGCGTTATTTTTGACCTGGACGGCGTGATCTGCTCCACCGACCACTATCACTATCTGGCATGGAAGGCGCTGGCCGACAGGCTCGGCGCGTACTTTGACGAGACGATCAACAACCGCCTGCGCGGCGTGTCGCGCATGGCAAGCCTCGAGATCGTGCTCGAGCGCTACGACGGGCAGCTTTCCGAGGAAGAGAAGCTCGCCGCGGCGGAGGAAAAAAACAACACATATCGGGAGCTTTTGAAGCAGATGTCCCCGGCGGATCTGGCGCCGGAGGTAAAGGCGACGCTCGACTGGCTGCGTGCGCAGGGGCTGCTGCTGGGCATCGGCTCCTCCAGCAAGAACACAAAGTTCATTCTGGAACGGATTGGCCTCGGCGGGTACTTTGACGCGATCTCCGACGGCACGAACATCACCCGCTCCAAGCCCGATCCCGAGGTCTTTCTCAAGGGCGCGGAATTTCTGGGGCTGGAGCCGAAGGACTGCCTCGTGGTCGAGGACGCAAAGGCCGGGATCGAAGCGGCGCTGGCTGCCGGGATGGACGCCGCCGCCATCGGGGACGCGGTCTCCTGCGGCCTGGCCACCTACAATCTCACGCGCTTTTCCGATCTGATCGACTGCGTAAAAGAATAAGGAGGATCGACATGGAGGCAAAATTTCCCTATCAGCCATGGGAAATCACGGAGCTCGGCTTCTCTGCCAAAGATCTGCGGGAGAACGAATCCGTCTTTGCCCTCGGCAACGGCTTCATTGGCATGCGCGGCAATCTCGAGGAGGGGAGCGCCACGGGTGCCGACACGATCCAGGGCAGCTTCTTAAACGGCGTCTTCGATTCCGAGCCGATCGTCTACGGCGAGAAGGCATACGGCTACGCGAAAAACCATGAGACCATCTGCAACGTCATGGACGCGAAGAGTCTGACACTGTTTGCCGACGGGGAGAGGCTGGACATGGGCCTCAGCGACGTGCGCGATCACCGGCGCGTGCTGGACATGCGCACGGGCGTGCTGCGCCGGGGCTTTGCGTGGCACACCAAAGGCGGCGCGGTGCTGGAGGTCGAAATGACCCGCCTTGTGAGCTTTACGCGGCAGGAGCTTGCCGCGGCGCGGCTTGATGTGAAGTGCCCGGAGGGTGTCTGCACACTCACCGTGGAGAGCGCCGTTGCCCCCGCCGTCATCGCGGAGGGGGATCCCAACGATCCCCGCAACGCCGCCGGAAAAGACCGCAGCCTGACCCTTGCCGGGCTTTTCGCCGAGGACGCGGTCATCGCCATGGAGCAGAAGACCAAGAACAGCGGCTTCACCATCTGCTGCGCGGTGGAGCACCGCGGCGCGGAGGGCAGCTCGGCAAAACATGAAAACATGGCGGTGTGGAAGACGGAAATCAAGCTCCGGGCAGGGGAGAGCTTCCGCCTGGATAAGAGCATCTGCTACATGGCCGCCCGCTATGACGAAGAGCCGGCCCTCTGGGAGAAGACGCTTGACGGGTGCAAAGCAGCCCCGGATTTCGACACGCTTCTCCAAGAGCAGCGCGCGAGTCTCGACGCCTTCTGGAACGGCGCGGGCCTGGGCATCGAGGGGGACGATGCGCTTTTGCAGGGACTGCGCTTCAACCTCTTCCATATCTTTCAGTCCGCGGGCCGTGACGGCAGGCGCAACATCGCCGCCAAGGGCCTGACGGGCGAGGGCTACGAGGGCCATACCTTCTGGGATACCGAGGCGTACATCCTCCCGGTGTTTATCCACACCGATCCCGCGCTTGCCCGCAAGCTCCTGGAATACCGCTACGCCATCCTGCCGAAGGCAAGGGAGCGCGCGCGGGAGCTGGGACATGAAAAGGGCGCGCTCTACGCCTGGCGCACCATCGACGGCGAGGAATGCAGCGCCTACTTCCCGGCGGGCACCGCCCAGTATCACATCAACGGCGATATCGCCCACGCCGTCTGCGAGTATTATGACGCCGCCCAGGATCTGGACTTCCTCGCCAAATTCGGCGCGGAGATCCTGGTGGAGACGGCGCGGCTTTACTATGACCTCGGCTTTTTCAGCGCGGTGAAGAACGGCCGTTTTGTCCTCAACTGCGTGACCGGGCCGGACGAGTACAACGTCATGGTCAACAACAACGTCTACACCAACTGCGTGGCGGAAGAGAACTTCCGCAGCGCGGCCGAGGCGATGGCACTGCTTGCCGATAAGCGGCCGCAGGACTATGACCGGCTCTGCCAAGCGCTTGCTTTTCATCCCGCCGAGGCGGAGCTGTGGCTCGTGGCGGCGGATCGCATGTATTATCCTGCCCCGCAGGACGGCATCTACCCGCAGGACGACGATTTTCTCAACCGCAAGCCCTGGCCGCTGAGCACCATCCCGGCGGACAAGCATCCGCTGCTGATCCACTACCACGGCCTGACGATCTACCGGCATATGGTCTGCAAGCAGGCTGACCTGATCCTCGCCATGACCCAGTACGGCGATCGCTGGACGATGGAAGAGAAAAAGAAAAACTTTGCCTTTTACGACGGCGTCACCACCCACGATTCCAGCCTCTCCATGGCGGTCTTTTCTATCCTCGCAAACGAGATTGGGGAGGTGGGCGTCGGGTACGACTACTTCATGTCCTCGGCACGGCTGGATCTGGACGATATGCACCACAATACCAAAGACGGCCTGCACATGGCGAATATGGCGGGCACCTGGACGGGCCTTGTTCGCGGCTTCGGCGGTATGCGCTGCAAGAATGGGAAGCTGAGCTTTGCACCCGTATGCCCGCCCCAGTGGAAGGGCTACTCCTTCTGCGTGGGCTACCGCGGCAGCACCGTACAGGTCAGCGTTCACGCCGAGGGCGCGGAATACAAGCTCCTCTCCGGAGAACCGATCACGATCTTGTCCCATGGGAAACCGGTTGCACTGAGATAAAAAAGATCCCCGGCCGAAAGGCCGGGGATTCAATTTGGATTATTCAAGCGGAAGCGATTCCGATTTCAAAATAATGAATCGACGGGAGGCTCCGGAACGGAAGCGGAATCCGACGTGGACGTCATGTCCAAGTCGGCGGGAAAATTGTCAACGCTTGTCGTTTCCGAATCACCGTCGCCATTGAACCCGGGGATTTGGCTGACAGGAGGTTCCGGGACAGAAGCAGACGTGGACTCATGATAATCCTGCTGTCCCTGCTCCTCCTGCTCCGTGAGGCTCGCCAGTATGGTGAGCGGTTCCATAATATTGGGTTCAGAAAGATCCTGATTGCTTTGGACATCGTTCCCGAAAACTTCATCAAGAGGTGTATCAGGGATCAGCGGATGACCGGACTCACCGGGAAAACCGGACTCACCGGGAAAACCGGAACCGCCGGGAAAACCGGAACCGCCGGGGATACCGGAACCGCCGGGGATACCGGAACCGCCGGGAATACCGGAACCACCGGGAATACCGGAACCGCCGGGAATACCGGAACCACCGGGAATATGAGACCAGCCCGGATCGTTGGGAATGCCGGGATCGAACCAGATAGGCGCACAGTGCGGATATTTACACCAGTAGTCATACCAGAACCAGGGATAATCCCAATAGCAGGGATCGTCGCAGCAATAATAGCAGAACCAGTCCCACCAGGTCCAGCCGGAAGCACACTGATTCTGGACGGGCTGATAGGTCCAGATCCATGCCGGTTCCGAATATACGGGGCCGCCCTCGCCGCTGAAGCAGGCCTGCACCTTGCAGCCGTTCATCCAGGAGGGAATGCCGCTCAAAGACAGAGTATCGGAATAAGCGCCGGAGATATAGAGACCGGTCACGACGGAGGTAGCCTCAGCCGCTGTTGTGACAAGACTGTTGTCGGAATTGGCGATGTACCAGGTGACGGAGACTGCATTGGCGGCGTGGGCGATGAACATGCACGAACCGCCATAGGGGACAGATTCGCTCGTCGGGTTTTTCGTGATCCGCACCTTGCCGGCTGAGCTTGTCAGGGGAGCCGCGCTGTTGAACGGAGCCGCGCTGTTGAACGGACCCGCGGAAGCGGCAGAGGTAACCGGGGAAGCGACTGACGATGGGGATGATTTCGTGTCTGTATTTGCGGTTGAGGAATTCTGCGGAGACGGAGCGGCAAATGTCTCGGCAGATGAGAGCGCGTCCGGCTGTGCGGCGGCGTCAGAAGCTGCCGGAGCGGAAGCGACAACGGTAGGAAGCGGCTTGAGCTCCAGAGGGACGGTTTTTGATTCCGCCGGGCTTGGCTGTTCCTCAGAAGCATCTTCGATAAGAATTACCTTTTCGCCGCAGTACGGACAGACCTTGCTGTCAACCGGAATCTGTTTTCCGCAGATCCTGCAGTATAAAACGTCATTCGCAAAAGCCTGCAAGCCCAGGGAAACCATCATCACCAAGGCGAGAAGCAGACAAAACACACGCTTCATGGTTTTTCCCACCTTTCCAAATAGAGAAGCAAATCGTACATTTTGGGTTTACATAAAAGCAAAAACCACAATCTTTAGTATCATTATATGTGATGATGGGAAAAAAAGCAAGCAAAAGCAAAGAATTTACAATATAATTACAGAATTAACAAATTAGTTACAGAACGTACAGACTGTTCCCAACGTCGTCTGAAAAAGCGGGAGCCTGCTGTGACCGTGTGTAATCGCGCGGATTTATTCCAACGTTTGTCCGAAAAACCCTGGCAAAATAATTGGCATTGGCAAAACCGCAGGCGTCGGAAACAAACTGAATCGAATGGCCGCCCTGCCGGAGAAGAAGCTTCGCGTTCTCGATTCTTACCTGATTGAGATACTTCCCGGGGGTCACGCCGATGTACTTGCAGAAGCAGCGCGTCAGATACTCCTGACTCACCTCGAGCCGCTCTGCCAGCTCCGCGATTCCGTCAAGAAAGGCGTAGTCCCGCCGGATGATGCCGAGTGCAGCCTCCACCACCGGCGGCATCGTATTTTTTCCGGCCGGGCCGGCGGTGGAAGTACCGTAGAGCCCCATGAGCATGCTGTAGGCAAGCTCCGATGCTTCCCGGGCAGGGACGGTTCTGTGCCGCGATAGGAGGACGCGCATCATACGCCCCACAACGGCGCCGCCGCGTTCAAAAAAGAGTCCGCCCTGCGCTTTGCAGGATTGAAAAACCTGATCGGCCGCGCTGCCGCAGAGCGTGATCAGGCATACCCGGCTGTCTGCCCCGGCGAGCAGCGTGAGCTCCTCCTCGCTGCTGACGGCGGCAGCCTGTCCCGCGGCAAGCGGCAGACTGAGCTCACCGGCGGCAAGCCGCAGGCTGCCCTCCAGCGGAGCGAGAACGCGCCAGCAGCCGCAGTGCGGAGGATACTCCAGCACACCGGAATTCACAATGAGCACGCAAGCCTCCGAAACAGCCAGAAGCCCCGAGAGAAAATCTCCCGGAGCTTCCAGTGGAAGGGCTTGAACGTTGTGGTTATCAAATACCTGCATCAATGGCAGATCGCAAGCTCGGTCTCCTTGTCAAAGAAGTGAGCTCTGTCCATGTCAACGGGGATCTTGACGAACTCTTCCTTGGGATTCTCAACAGAGGAAGCCATACGGACAATGACCTTCTGCTCGCCGACAAAGACATACAGGTTGGTCTCGGCGCCGAGGAGCTCGCAGAAGTCGACCTTCGCGGAGATGCCGTTGGCAGGCGTGAGCTTGTCGAAGGTGAGGAAGTTCTCGGGACGAACGCCGAGGATGACGGTTTTGCCGACATAGGGCTTGAGCGCCTCATGCTTGAAGGCGGGGATCTCCAGCTTGTCGTTGTTAAGGACGGCGAAGAGCTTGCCGCCTTCGGCAACAATCTTGACGTCCAGGAAGTTCATCTGGGGAGAGCCGATGAAGCCGGCGACGAAGAGATTGCACGGCGTATCGTAGAGCACCTTCGGGGTGTCGAACTGCTGGATCAGGCCGTCCTTCATGACGACGATGCGGTCGCCCATGGTCATGGCTTCGGTCTGGTCGTGGGTGACGTAGACGAAGGTGGTGTCCAGGCGGCGGTGGAGGCGGGCGATCTCGCTGCGCATCGAGGTACGGAGCTTGGCGTCCAGGTTGGACAGAGGCTCGTCCAGAAGGAAGACGGCCGGGTTGCGGACCATGGCGCGGCCGAGGGCGACACGCTGACGCTGGCCGCCGGACAGGGCCTTGGGCTTGCGCTCAAGCAGATGCTCCAGGTCGAGGATCTTGGCGGCCTCGTGGACGCGCTTGTCGATCTCGTCCTTGGGGACGTTGCGCAGGGTCAGACCGAAGGCGATGTTCTTGTAAACGGTCATGTGGGGGTAGAGGGCGTAGTTCTGGAAGACCATCGCGATATCGCGGTCTTTGGGCGGAACCTGGTTGACCAGGCGGTCGCCGATGTAAAGCTCGCCGCTGGAGATGGACTCAAGGCCGGCGATCATACGCAGGGTGGTAGATTTGCCGCAGCCGGAGGGGCCGACCAGAATGATGAATTCCTTGTCCGCGATCTCAAGGTTGAGATTGGGGACGACGGGTTTGTCTGCGCCGTCATAGATCTTGGTGACGTTTCTGAAGCTGATGGAAGCCATAGTGTATCCTCCCTCTTTTTTATAGTGTGCCGTGCACAGTATTTCTATGGAATAAGATAGCACTTTCACGGCGGAAACACAAGCATATTTTTTTGACAGATGGATAAATTTTTGACCTGTTTGCGAATGGCCTGATCGGAACGGATGGCCTCGAAGGAAAGCACCGGACGTTCGCGGCGGCATGTTTACAGAAATGTGAAATTTGTGCTATTGCCCACCGGTGAACCCTGTGCTATAATCACCCAAACAAGAAACGGGAAGGAAATCATTTATGGCAGACATCTCTTATCTGCAGGCCCGGAGATTGGGCCTCAAGGAAATGAAGGCGCGCACGGCACGGCATGAGGATCCCTATCTTCCCTCGCTGGAGGAGCTTCTCCCGCACATGAGCGGGCTGAACGAGGTGGATCTCGGCAGCACGCGCATTGATATCGACCAGATCGTCGGCACCCGAACCACTGCCCGGCGCGAGGCCTTTTCCCATTCTTTTTATCCGCTTTTGGAGGAGGGAAGCGAATTCGCCGCCAAATGGTCGGCGCTTGCCGCGTCCCACCTGCAGGAGGGCATTCGCGATTCCATCACCGCGGTGGAATATCTCAACCGTTTTTACGTGGTGGAGGGACACAAGCGCGTTTCCGTTCTTCGCTTTTTCGGCGCGACAACCATCCGGGCCGAGGTCAAGCGGCTGCTCCCGCCGAAGAGCGATGATCCGGAAATTGCGGTATACTACGAATTTCTCGATTTTTATAAGGTCACGCACATCAATTACATCCGTTTCAGCCGCCTCGGCGCTTATCCGGCGCTGCTCAGGCTGCTGTGCGGGGATGATCTGACCCCCTGGGATGAAGACAGGCGGCGCGGCTTCTTTTCCGGCGTAGCGCGCTTTCGGAAAGCTTACGCTTCCTCCGCGCATTCGATTGCGCTCACCCAGGATGAGGCGCTGCTGCGTTATCTGGAGATCTTTGGCGAGGCGGGGCTCACAAGTCATACGCCCACGGAGATGAAGGCCGACCTTGCCGCCATCGAACCGGAGCTGCACAGTGTTGAGAAGGAGAGCGAGCCGGTTCTGCTGACCGATCCCGCGGAAGCGCAGCCCCGCAATATCATCAGCCGCATTGTGCATCCGGGCGCGAAGCAGGTGCGTGTGGCGTTTCTCCACGACAAGGCCCCGGAAAGCTCCTACTGGACGGACGCCCATGAACAGGGGCGCATTGCCGCGCAGGAGGCGCTGGGCGAGGCCCTGGAAACGGAGAGCCGTTTCAATATGCTCGAACAGGATTTCGACGTCGTGATGAAGGAGCTTGCGGATAAGGGCGTCGACATGGTCTTCAGCACCACGCCGCGTCTGCTGGCTTCAACGTTGTCCGCGGCGGCGGCCTATCCGAACATCAAATTTCTGAACTGCTCCCTGAATGTGAGCCACCCGATTCTGCGCTGCTATTATGCCAGAATGTACGAGGCAAAATTTTTGACCGGCGTCATTGCGGGGGCGCTCAGCGAACAGCGCAAGATCGGCTATGTCTGCGATTACCCGATCTACAGCATGCCCGCCTCCATCAATGCCTTTGCACTGGGGGTGCGCATGGTCAATCCCCGCGCGCGTGTGCTGCTGGAATGGTCGACGATACAGGGGGCCGATGTTGACCGCGTGTTCGCCGGTTACGGCGTAACCGCCGTCTCCGGTCAGGACAGCCTGATCCGGGATGAGCGCCGGAATAAAACCGGCCTCTTTCTCTGGCAGGGAGATCGGCAGATCAATGTGGGCGGCTCGTTCTGGGACTGGGGCACATTTTACAAGAAGATCATCGAGTCGGTTCTGGACGGCTCCTGGGATACGCTCAACAGCACCAGCGATGCGGGACAGACGATCAACTACTGGTGGGGCCTGTCCGCGGGCGTGGTCGATTTTCGCATCGGGGACAAAGTGCCGGCAGAAACCGCAAGACTTGTCAGGCTTTTGCGGCAGAGCATCGCGGACGGCAGCTTCCGCCCCTTTGACGGCCCCATCTTCGATCAGGCGGGTGAGCTGAGGATTAAGGAAGGGGAGATTCTTACACCGCACCAGATCCTGATGATGGATTGGCTGGTGGAAAATGTGGACGGACAGATCCCCACGATCGAACAGCTCACGCCCCCGGCGCAGGAGCTGGTCAAGATCCAGGGCGTTCTGAAGCAGGACAGCGAAACATAATCGTAAAGGCAGCGCGAACGCGCTGCCTTTACGATTAGCGTCTTCTGTTTTTCTTCTGCGGCTTGTCGGGGCCGACGATATCCTCGCGCCGGTTCCAGTCGGGGTTGGAATAGACGCTCTCCTGGATCATGGGGTCAGTGTCCCGGTGCTCCTCGTCGATAAAAACAGAATCCTCGGCACGCAGGGATTTGCGCTGCATGACCGCAGGATCGAGCTTTTGAAAAGCCCGGCGAAACAAAAAGCTCTGCAGATACGCGATCAAGGCAAAGCCGCACGACGCCCAGAGATAGATAAACAGATCCGCCGCCCCGGGGTTCATGAAAAAGCTGATATAGACTGCCGCAACGACCAGCAGGATGTTCAGCACCGTCCAGGGCAGGGCGGCGACGCTGAGAAGCCAGGCGTTGCGCAGCGTATTGGACACTGTGTTAACGTAGCGCGCCTGGAGCGGAAACACGTAGAGAAAGCCGAACAGGAACACCAGGGCGAGCATGTAGAAGGTCACCTGGTAAATCTTCCCATAGCTGCCTCCCATAAACTGCACGACCCAGTAATACGCGCCGAGAAACAGGATCATGAAGAGGCAGATCAGCCACAGCGCGGTGGCCTGCTTAAAGTTGCGTCTGAAGGCCAGCCAGAAATCCCGGAAGATCAGCCCGTTATCCTTGCCCTCCTCATAGACAAGCTGCAGCATACAGGTATACAGTGCGGTAAGCGACGCGCCGATCGTGAAGATCGGAAGGCAGAACAGGACGGACATCAGATTGCACAGTACAATATCCGCAAATTTGCTGAGAGCCGTCATCAGCGGCCCGTCGGGATCGAAAAATCTCATAAAGCTGACCTCCAGGGAATAAAGAAGGGCGCCGGGAAACGGCGCCCCTTTTCGATGCTTGAAAGACTCTTTACTTGATAGCGCCCTGAACCATGCCGTCCATAATGTGCTTCTGCGCGAGCAGGAAGATCACGATCATCGGGATCATGGCGAGCAGCGCCGCCGTCAGGATCATATCCCAAGACTTCACGAAGGAGCCGACGAAGGCCTGCACCGCGACCGGCAGGGTCTTGTTCGGGTTGTTCTGGCCCAGCAGGATGGAGGGGAGAAGGTAGTCATTCCAGATCCACATGCCGTTGAGGATCGTGACGGTCACGATCGTGGGCTTGAGCAGGGGGAAGATGATGCGGAAGAAGGTGCCTTCGGGAGAGCAGCCGTCGATGGCGGCGGCCTCCTCCAGCTCGTAGGGGATGCCCTTGATGAAGCCGGTGAGGATGAACACCGTCATGGCGCCGCCGAAGCCGCAGTAGGCGAAGATCAGGCCGGGCAGCGTGCCGTTCATGCCCAGACCCACATACTTGCCGACCTCACGGAAGGTGGCGATCAGCGGAAGCATAACCACCTGGAAGGGGATGATCATGGAGGAGATGAAGGTCATGTAAATCGCGGTGGACCACTTGGTCTTGTTGCGGCAGATGACCCACGCGGCCATGCCGCCGAACACCGCCAGCAGAACCAGAGAGATGATGGTGACAACGGCGGAGGAGCCGAAAGCGTGCCAGAAGGAGAAGTTCTTGTTGTTCACGACCGCGCTCAGGTTGGAGGCAAACTGCTTGAAGCTCGCCCCCGCGGCGGAGATTGGGTTCTGCACGATGGCGGCCTGGGTCTTGAAGGAGTTCAGGACCACCAGCGCGAAGGGGAACAGAATGTAGATTGCAAGAAGAACGGCGATGATCGTCAGGATGACCGCCCTGGACGTCTTCATTTTCATTACATTTCGACCTCCCTCTTATTGGAGATACGAACCTGCAGCAGCGACACGCAGGCCAGAATGATGAAGAACAGGATCGCCTTGGCCTGGGCATAGCCGTACTGGTCGCGTGCGAAAGCGGTGTTGTAAATATTCAGCGCGATCATCTGCGTACCGTTTGATAGGCGCTTGCCCATGAAGCCTCTCACAGTGCCGCCACCGTTGGTCAAGGCAAGGTTCACGTCGAACTGCTTGAACGCGGAGGTCAGGGTCAGGAAGGTGCAGATGGTAAAGGTGGCGGCGATCATGGGGATCTTGATCTTGAAGAGGGTCGCGATGTCGCTCGCGCCGTCGATCTGCGCAGCCTCCAGCACATCCTTGGGCACGGTGGCGAGACCGTTGATGTAGATCAGCATGATGTAGCCCGCGTACTGCCAGACATACACGACGATGATGGCGATGAAGGCCGTCTTGGTTGTGGCGAGGGCAGAATGCGGAGAGTTGAGGATTTTGGTGAGCACATTGGAGAAAATGAACTGCCAGATGTAGCCAAGGACGATGCCGCCGATCAGGTTCGGGAGGAAGTAGGACGCGCGGAAGAAGCCGACGCCCTTGAGCTTGGTGGTGCACAGCAGCGCCAGCAGGAAGGCCACGAGGTTCACCATGATCATGTTCACGATCACGAACAGCACGGTGAGCAGCAGCGACCACATGAAGGCCGGATCCTTAAACATGGCCTGGTAGTTTTCAATGCCGACCATCTTCGTGTAGAAAACGCCGTTCCAGTCCGTGAAGGAGTAGAAAATACCGACGAACATGGGGATGATGACGGTAACGATGAATGTGAAGATAAGGGGGAAGAGGAAAATAAAGTTGATGATGGCGCGGTGGTGCAGGACGGTGGGGATGAAGTAGATCCCGGCCAGAACCATCAGGGCACCCAGAACCAGAAACATGCCGCGCATCGCACCGAGGCCGGCGTAGTTCTTGGTGATGTCAAAATACAGCGCGGCGAGCATCAGCACAAAGCCGACAATCAGGAGCGCCATTGAGAGGGTTTTCTTTCCAGAGGTGTTTTCGTTCATATCGCTGAACACTCCCTTTTCACTGTCTTTACTCCCAAAATGGAGCAGGACGGCGACTGAGCCGCCGCCCTGTTATGATGCGGGTACGCGGGAATTACTGGTTGACTGCATCAGGAATGGTGACGGTCATATCCTCGATGAAGCCGTTGATATCAATGGCGCCCATCGCGAAGTCCTGGAAGATGCCGCCGGTAAAGTCCTCAGCCATGTTCGCGGGCTGGTCGAGGAAGTGCCAGGAAGAGGTCTTTCCTCTGGCGGTGAAGTCGGCGATGGTGGGAGCGAACGGGTCGTTCGCAACGACGGTGCAGCTCTTGAAGGGGCTGTTCAGACCGGCTTCCTGAACCATGATCTGCTGGCCGTCGGGGCCGGCGAGCCACTGCAGGAAGGCCAGAGCCTCGTCAACCTTGCCCTCTTTGTAGACGGCCCAGTGTGAAGGAGGATTGGTCAAGATGGTGTCGATGCCTTCCTCGAAAGCGTAGGGGATCATGCCGCACTCGAAGTTGCCGGCTGCGGCGTAGAGCTCCTTGTACTGGTCGGTCAGGGAAGCGCCGATCCAGGAGCCCTGGGTCACAAAGGCGTAGTTGCCAGCGGCGAAGCCGGAGACCTGGAGGTCATAGTTGCCGGAGACGAGAAGGGCGGGATCGGAGTACTTGTTGAAGAGATCGACCATCGCGGCGAAGTCGGCGAAGCGCTGCTCGTCCAGCTTGCCCTCGTTCATCATGAGATCAAAGTAGGTGGAGTCGTCACGGGCGAGGCCAGCGTCGAGGTAGTTGCAGAACAAGTGGTTGCCGGTGGACCAGTAGAGCTCCTTGGAATTGGCGCAATAGCCGATGACGGCCTTGATGCCGAGCTCGTCCTTCATGGAGTCGAGCTTCTCGAAGGCGGCCTTCATGGACTCGGGCCCTGTGATGGAGGCGGGGTCAATGCCGGCCTTGTCAAGGATGGACTTGTTGTAGGCAAGACCAATGGCCTCGGTGGTGTAGGGGAAGCCGACGGTGGCACCGGTGGAGTCGATGAACTCGGCCTCGGTATCGGCGGCCCAGGGCTGATCGGCCATATCGACCATCATGCCGGTCCAGTTGGAGAAGTCAGGCGTGCCCTCGCAGGTGAAGATGTCGGGCATGTTGCCGGCCTGGTAGCGCTGCTTCAACTCGGACTGAAGATCGACGCCGCCGCCGAGGGAGTTAACTTCGACGTGCTTGCCCGTTGCGGCCTCATAGACTTCGGCCGCATGGCTCAGAGCGTTTGCGATCTCAATTTTGCCGTTGAAAAGGATGATGCCGTCGTCGGCAGCAAAGGCCGCGGGGCAAAGTGCGGCGACAAGCGTCAGCACCAGGATGATTGCCAGGAGCTTTTTCATGCTGTTTACCTCGTTTCTTAAAAGATTTGTTTGTCGGCGGGACTGCCCGCCTGCTTGATTGATTTTAACATTTCAACTGTCCGAAATCAATCTTTTTTGTTTGATCCGACAAATCTGGGCGTTTTGTACGAAGATTTGTTAAAATAATTATAGCATTTTACCAATTGACAGAAAAAGAATGAAGGGCGAAAGGTTACATAAAACTTGATCCCTACAAAGGCGGATAATAAATTATGTTAACTGCTTTCCGACAGCGTACAGCCGAAAGAAAAAAACGGACTGCGGCACATCTATCGGTACTAAACACAGACTGCACAACATATTGTAGAGCTGAGAAGACATACCGAAGGTTCGGGAGAAAACATGCGGCGCGATACCCAAAAATCCGGGTATTGCTGATAATATGAAAAAAGAATGGCAAAAAGTGACACGTTTGAAACTAAAATTCGACATTCAAAAGGGAAAACAAATACCGAAAAAACACAAAATATTGTGTATAAAATTGATAAACAGCGGAGCAAATACCATATATTGTGATGCGTGTAAGACATCGCCAAAAAGAGAAAAAGAGTAGAATTTGGGGAATTTACATAAAATTCATAAATTGCTTTACATAATTGTGTTTTCATGTTATTATATAAAAAAAGAGGGGGGCTGTGTGCCATGCTGAAACGATCTTTATCCTTTATCCTCTGCCTGGTGTTTCTCTTTGCCATGGTGCCCGGCGCTCTGGCAGCGGGGGAGTATCTTGTCGTGACGCTGGAGCCGGGCGATACGATCTATGGTCTGTGCCAGAGTTTCGGCATCGACTACAATACGCAGAAAAATGAGATCATGAGTCTCAACGGTTTTGAAAATGAGTTTCAGATGAGCAATCTGAGCGTGGGCGATATGATCCTGATGCCCCCGCCTCTGGAGATTATTTCCAAGGTGGTTTACGATAGCTTTGGCCAGGACGAGATCGCGTTCTATGTGGTGCCCTATGTGATCCGGCCGGGAGACAGCATTGCCAATATCTACCAGCGATGGGGATTGAACTATGAGTCCGTTTATTACCTGATCTGCGCCCTCAACGGCGTCGACAGCCTGAACTGGCTCACGGTCGGGGCGACCTATTATCTGCCCACAACCGGAAACAATGTGACGACGGATTCGTTTGTTACGGTGCTGGCACATGTCGTGCGCCCGGGTGAAACCGCGCTCAGTATCTTTACTGACTATGGCATCGATTACTATCGTTATGCCGGAATTCTGTGGGCGTTCAACGCAGGGGTTGACCTCACGGATCTGCGCGCCGGACAGAAGGTCATGATTCCCATTGTATAATGTGTTTGATGAAGCAGAGAAAACGGGCCTTCCGCGGAGGGCCCGTTTTTCCGGTTGCTTTTTTTCGATAAAACAAGTATAATATCAAATTGTCAGCTTATAGACAGACTATACCTGGTGTTTTGGAGATCACAGCATGAATAGTATATCAATAAAAAAACAGCTTATAGTTCTTATAGTAATATGTATGGCGTGTGTGTTGGGTGCATGCTCCCGGATCAAAAGCATTGAGCTGCCCCCTTTGCCGACGCCTTCAACGGAAACGCCGGCAGCGACGGCAGATCCCTTTGCGCCGGCACAGCCTTCAGCGGAACAGCCCGAGGCGCAGATGCCTGCGCCTGTTCCGACGATGTTTTCCGCTCCTACGCCTGCTCCGACGCCGGTGCCGACCCCTGAGCCTACGCCTGTTCCGACGCCCACGCCGTTTGTCGAGGATCCGAATATCCCGCATCTGTTTATTGAGGGCGAAACCCTCCCGCAAAGTATGGGACAGTACGGCGTGGCGGATCTCTACGGGAATATTTATACCGACAAGGGCGTGATCGCCATGGTCTGGGGAAGAATTGTCGACGCGGACGGTGTCGTCGTGCAAAACTGCAAGTATTATCCGTATACGGATTCCTTCAGCCTTGCCGGTACCGTCAATGCGGAGCTGCACTTTGCCGTGCTGGAACCCGGACATTATGACTATGTGGTCAGCGCTATTGCGGAAAACAATTCCTATTCCAGCGGGGAAAAGGTGCTGATCGAGCATCCGTTTGAGATTTACTATCCCTGATTTATAATGAAGTGTAAAAACAGCGCGGCGAACTCCGCGCTGTTTTTACACTGTAGATAAAGTACTCTCTCCGCGTCATCTCGACCGAGCGAAGCGAGTGGAGAGATCTATATAGTGAGATTTTCCAAGGCTTTAGATCTCTCGACTCCGGCTTCGCCTACGCTCGAGATGACATGTACGAAGGTTTGTCAACACACTAGCGCGGCGCGGTTCGCGCTGTTTTTTCACTTGACATATACCCCGTGGGGGTATATACTGGCGGATGTAACGAGGTGATTGAAATGGATGAAAAGAAACTGGAAGAGCCGTGCTGCGGATGTCACGCAAAGAAGGAACGCACAGAGGAGGAGCGCAGAAAGCTTGTCAACCGGCTGAACCGGATCGAGGGACAGATTCGCGGAATCCGCGGAATGCTGGAGCGGGATGCCTATTGTCCGGATATTCTGGCACAGGCGGCCGCAGCCAATGCGGCGCTCAACGCCTTCAGCCGGGAGCTTTTGTCCAGCCATATCCGTTCCTGCGTGGTAAACGACGTGCGCGCGGGCAATGATGAGATCGTGGATGAGCTGCTGGATACGCTGCAGAAGCTGATGAAATAGGGTGGAGGCAAAAATGAAACAGTACAATGTGACCGGTATGAGCTGCGCCGCCTGTTCCGCCCGTGTGGAGAAGGCGGTAAGCGCCGTGCCGGGCGTGGAAGCCTGCTCGGTGAGCCTGCTGACAAACTCCATGGGCGTAGAGGGCAACGCAGACGAGCAGAGCATTATCGCCGCGGTGGAGGCCGCGGGCTACGGCGCAAGCCCGAAGGGGGCGGAAAATAGCGCGCCCTCCGCAGACGAAGACGCCCTTGCCGATCGGGAGACGCCGGTGCTGAAAAGGCGGCTGCTCGCCTCGCTCGGCTTCCTGCTGGCGCTGATGTATATCTCCATGGGCCACTCCATGTGGGGCTGGCCGCTGCCCGCGTTCCTCGACGGAAACCATGTGGCGATGGGGCTTGCTGAGATGCTGCTCGCGATCGCAGTCATGGTCATCAACCAGAAGTTTTTTATCAATGGCTTAAAAGGTCTCCTGCACCGTGCGCCGAATATGGACACGCTGGTGGCCCTGGGCTCGGGCGCTTCCTTTGTTTACAGCACCTATGCGCTTTTCCGCATGACCTGGGCGCAGATTGAAGGCGGTTCCGAGGCCGCCATGGCCTGGATGCATGAATTCTATTTTGAATCCGCGGCCATGATCCTCACGCTGATCACGGTCGGCAAGATGCTGGAGGCGAGATCCAAGGGAAAAACGACGGACGCGCTGAAGGGCCTGATGAAGATGGCCCCGAAGACCGCGACGATTCTTGTCGACGGTCAGGAGAAAACCGTCCCCATCGAGACGGCGAAGAAGGGCGACGTCTTTGTGGTGCGCCCGGGAGAGAATATCCCGGTAGACGGTATCGTGCTGGAGGGCAGCAGCGCCGTGGATGAATCCGCCCTCACCGGGGAAAGCATCCCGGTGGACAAGGCGCCGGGCGACGTGGTCTCCGCCGCGACGATCAATCAGGCGGGCTATATCCGCTGTGAGGCGACCCGCGTCGGGGAGGATACCACGCTCAGCCAGATCATTCGCATGGTCTCCGACGCCGCGGCCACCAAGGCGCCAATTGCCAAGATCGCGGACAAGGTCTCGGGCGTCTTTGTCCCGGTGGTCATCAGCATTGCCGTTATCACAACACTGATCTGGCTGCTGGCGGGAAGAGAGTTCGGCTTCGCCCTCGCGCGGGGTATCTCCGTCCTGGTCATCAGCTGCCCCTGCGCGCTGGGACTTGCCACGCCCGTCGCCATTATGGTCGGAAACGGCGTCGGCGCAAAGCAGGGCATCCTGTTCAAAACCGCCGCCGCTCTGGAGGAGACCGGGCGCGTGGATACGGTCGTGCTGGATAAGACAGGGACGATCACGTCCGGCAGACCCAAGGTCACGGAGCTTGTCCCTGCCGAAGGAACGGACGAAGCGGTGCTTCTGCGCGCTGCGGCGTCGCTGGAGGCGAAGAGCGAGCACCCCCTCGCCGCCGCCGTCATGGAGTATGCCGAAGAGAAGGGGATCAAACCGGAAGAAGTCAAAGATTTTGAGGCACTTCCGGGCAACGGCCTCAGA
Source organism: Oscillospiraceae bacterium (assembly GCA_902789745.1). GTDB lineage: Bacteria > Bacillota > Clostridia > Oscillospirales > Oscillospiraceae > Limivicinus. Next base: position 22,768 of record CADAPH010000001.1, read on the forward strand.
GCTGTGCTGAACGAAAAGGAACTGCTCGGCGGCAGCGGAAGCTATATGAAGCGGCGCGTGAAAATCTCCTCCGCCCTTCTTGAAAAGAGCGAGGGGCTGGCGGAGCAGGGAAAAACGCCGCTGTTCTTTGCTTATGACGGGGCGCTTCTGGGCATCATTGCCGTGGCGGACGTGATCAAGCCCGACAGCGCTCAGGCCGTTCGGGAGCTTAAAAACCTTGGTGTCACCGTCATGATGCTCACGGGCGACAATGAGCGCACTGCAAACGCCATCGGTCGTGAGGCCGGCGTGGACAGGGTGATCGCCGGCGTACTGCCCGACGGAAAAGAGAAGGTGATCCGGGATCTCCGTGAGTTTGGCAAGGTCGCCATGGTGGGCGACGGCATCAACGACGCCCCGGCCCTAACCCGTGCAGATATCGGCATCGCCATCGGCGCGGGGGCCGACATCGCGGTGGACGCGGCCGACGTGGTGCTCATGCACGGGAGCCTTCTGGACGTTGCCGCCGCCATCCGCCTCAGCCGGGCTACGCTCCGCAATATCCATGAGAATCTGTTCTGGGCCTTTTTCTATAATGCCGTGTGCATCCCCGTTGCCGCCGGCGCTTTTGTTCGCCTCGGCCTGACGCTCAATCCCATGCTGGGCGCCGCCGCGATGAGCCTCTCCAGCTTCTGCGTCGTCACAAACGCACTGAGACTGAATCTGTTCAACCCGCATGATGCGTCCCATGACAAGCCCCGGCGAAACCGTATCAGCCGGGAAGATAAAAACAATTATAACGAGAAGGAGGAAAACAAAATGACTGCTACCCTGAAGATCGAGGGCATGATGTGCCCGCATTGTGAGGCCCGTGTCAAAAAAGCGCTGGAGGCGCTGGACGGTGTTGAGAGTGCTGTTGTCAGTCACCAGTCCGGCACTGCCGTCGTCACCGGCACCGCCGATTTCGAGACGATGAAAGCTGCCGTCGAAGCGCAGGATTACAAGGTTCTCGGCCTGGAGTAATTCTCTTTTCAAACAGAACCCTTGAAACCTTCTACCTGAGAAGAGTGAGAAAACAGCGGATGGGAAACATCCGCTGTTCAATGTGTAGACAAACCCTCCCCCGTCATTCCGAGCCAGTGCGCACACTGGCGTGGGAATCCGCATCTCCCAGCGGCCAGCCCAAGAATTGTCTTTTTTCAACGGGTTTGCACCACGAAGGGAAGACGGATTGCCACACCAGTGACATCGGTCACTGGTTCGCAATGACGAAAAACGGACTTTGTCTACAGTCTGAACAGCGGATGGGAAACATCCGCTGTTTTTACTTTTTCTCTATTTTGTAACCGATCTGTGATTGCATGGCTCTTGCCGATTTATTATAATGTATCCCGAGTAGACATAATTCTGCAGTCTGTCTTTGACCGAGCAAAAAAGAAGCAAATGCTTCAGCTCCGGGATTATTGCAATGAGCATGAAAAACCAAAACAGAAAAAACAGAATAAAGGGTTCTCGTCTGACGGCGTCGTTCTGCGCGGCGGCGATGCTTTTCTGCGGCCTTCCGGGGCCGCACGCAGGCTTTGCAAATGCGGAGGAAGAGCTGGTGCTTGAGCATGTACATTCGGAAAGCTGCTACAGTATCGGGCGTCATCTGACCTGCGGACTTGAGGAGAATCCCGGGCATGTCCATACGGACGAATGCTGGGGCCGGATTCGCGGCGCGCTTCTGTGCGGCGACAATACCGGCGATCATATCCACGGCGACGAATGCTATGAGTGGACGACGGAGCTGGTCTGCGGTCTGGAGGAGGGCGACGGCGCCCACAGCCACTGCGAGGACTGCTATGAGGAAGAGCGGGTTCTGATCTGCGGCATGGAAGACAGCACGGAGCTGCCGCAGGATGTGGTTGAGGTCGTGGAAGAAGCGCACGAACCGGAAGTGATCGAAGAGCCCGCCGCGGAGGAAGAAGAGCCGGAGCCGGAAATGAATCCCGGGGACGGGATCGTCTCGCTTCTGCAGATGGAGAGAGAGCTGAACTTTGCGGATGTGAGCGATCCGACCGCCGATCTCGAGGATGAAACAGACTGGTGGCGGATGTTCGCCGATATGGAGCTCAGCGGCAATTGGGCGCAGGATCTGCTTATGGTGGCGGAAAGCCAGCTCGGCTATACGGAGAGCGTGCTGAACTTTGACGATGAGGATCCCTGGAATCCCAAGGGCTATACCCGCTACGGCGCATGGTTCGGTCTCCCTTACGGCGACTGGTGCGCCATGTTTGTCTCATTCTGCCTGTATTATGCGGAAATCCCCGATTCCGTGATTCCCTATAACTGCCACTGTCTGAAGATGGTGCGGGAATTGGCGGAGCGTGGGCTGTACAAACATTGGGACACAGGCTATACGCCGAAGCCCGGCGACCTGATCTTCTTCGATTTCGATATGGATGAAGACGCCGAGCATGTGGGTATTGTCCGCGCGGTCGATCCGGAGCGCGGGTGGATTTACACGATCGAAGGCAATCGTTATAATTATGTGGAGCATTTCACTTTGACGAAGGACGATTATGCCATCATCGGGTACGGCGTTCTCCCGGAGAATCCGAATTACAATCCGGATAACCCCGTTGTGGAGCGCTCCAACGGCAAGGTTGAGCTTCCGCCCGATCCTGTGGAACCGACGCCCCCGCGCTGGGACAGTGTTCTTGACGCTGCCGCCGGTATCCGCAGCGTCGAAATCGTACCGACGATAGAAGTTTCCAGAGTCACCTACTAATATAATACGAGAACGGAGAGGCCGCTGCAAAGATCGTTTGCGGCGGCTTCAAATTTGCTTTATGAATTATTACGTGCTGTCCGATATTCATGCCTTCTGCAAGCTGTTCCGGAATACCCTCCGTGACGCGGGCTATTACGATGATCCGGAAGACAAGAAAATCCTGATCCTCGGCGATCTCTTTGACCGGGGACAGGAGGCGCTTGCTCTGCAGGACTGCATCCTCGATCTGATTCGGGATGACCGCGTGATCCTGATCAAGGGAAACCATGAGGACCTGTTTCAGGATCTTGTTACCAAGGATCGCGGACGCCCGCTGCGGCATCATCTGCAAAACGGCACCTACGGCACGCTGGAGCAGCTTACGGGTCTTCACGCGGGCTACAGCTGGCACGCCAATATGGAGCTTGCCAAAGCGGGAAGGGAGACGCCGTTTTATACCGAGATCATCCCATCCATGCTGGATTATTATGAGACAAAGAATTATATTTTTACCCATGCCTGGATCCCCTGTGAGAGCTGGTACGGCGGCCTGATCTATGACGCGAACTGGCGCGACGCCGGACAGACGGCCTGGCGGGAAGCGCGCTGGATCAATCCCATGGACGCGGTACGGACGGTCAGGGCGGAAAACAAGACCGTCGTGTGCGGGCATTTTCACTGCTCCTACGGGCATTGCCGTTTTGAAAACAAGGGCTCGGAATTCGGCGAGGACGCGGACTTCAGCCCCTATATGGCCCCTGGCATCATCGCCATTGACGCCTGTACCGCTTACAGCAGGAAGATGAATTGCGTTGTCATACGGGATTAGGCCGAATAGGGTCAAAATAAAAGTCAGGCAACGGAGAGAGGAACATGAGAAAACAGATCCTGATACTTTTTATGTGCATGCTGATGTGCCTCCTAAGCGCCTGCGCGCTTCCGCGTACCGGCGGTGCCGCGCAGACAAAGACCGGCTCCGGGGCAAGAATATCAAATCAGGCGCGGGAGGAATGGAAAACGCTTTTTTATGAGGGAGCGGAAGGGCAGGGCGCTTCCGGAGAGAAATATTATTTCGCGTTTTACAGCCGCAGCGATCTTCGAAGCGGCGCGTTGATGATCCTGAGCGCGGACGGCGCGTCGCTTCTTCTGTACGAGTTTGGAGAGATTGTAATGGAGGACGGTCATCTCGTGATTGTGGATCAAGTGCAGGGGAACAAGCTGCCCTTTGACGTCACGGTAAAGGAAGTGGAGGGCGGTTTTGAAATGCTCTTTATGGATGGGGATGCGGTTGACATGTACTTTGTCGACAGGGATACGATCCTCGGTCACATGAACGAAATTGCGGATCGCCTCGGCTGAACGTCGAATGGATAAGGAATATATTGAAAACGACAACGAAAAACTTGACATTGATATCAAACTATGGTAAGATACATGGCGCTGTCAGTAAGACGCTGGTATAGCTCAGTCGGTAGAGCAGCTGATTCGTAATCAGCAGGTCGTGTGTTCGAGTCACATTACCAGCTCCACCCGGAGGCTTTGATTTTCAAGGCTTCCGGGCTTTTCTTTTTTTCGGAAATCCAGCGCGGAAAAAACAGAAGGATTGCGTCGGCATACATCGGTGAACCCGGACGGATATCACCGGCCGTATGGAGCCGGCTTTACTCTGTTTTACAATACACTGCAAGGATTTCTTGAAAAACGTGAGATTTATGATATATTGTATTTCATAGACGACATAAACATAGGGTTTTCCTCCGCGAAAACAAAGCGGCCAGCAGCAGATGCGGCTGTTGATGACGGCAGTACGGGCTGTCATCAGACTTTTTAATACCGAGGCTATCGCGGTGCGATCAGAATGAATAGACACAGGCAAAAGGATAATCAGCCCGAAAGGAAGCGTCAAGAAGGGAAAGTGTATACAAGCCATGATGAATCAACTGGAAGAAGCCATCATTTATGCAACCATTCTGCATCAGGGAAAAATCCGCAAGTTCAGCGGTAATCCCTATATCCTGCACCCGATCGAGGTAGCACAGATCCTGTCCACGATGACAGAAGACGAGGAGATCATCACGGCCGGTATCCTGCATGATGTCGTGGAGGGAACCGACGCTTCGCTTGGGGAGATCGAGAAGCGCTTTGGAAAGCGAGTAGCGATGCTGGTAGATTCTGACTCGGAGAGCGCGTACGCGGGAGAGGAAGCGAGCGCATCCTGGAAACGGCGCAAAGAGGAGTCTCTGCTTGCCCTGAAGAACAGTCAGGATATCGGGGTTCAGATGCTGTGGCTGGCCGATACGCTTTCAAACATACGCTCCATCACGGGGGTGTATTCCGAGCAGGGGGATGCCGTATGGGAGGTTTTGCATCAGAGCGATCCCGAGATGCAGCACTGGTATTATCGGAGCGTTGCGGAGCTGGTGGAGCTTCAGCTCAACAAGACCGGCGCATTCAAGGAGCTCGTCAAGCATATCAATTTCATCTGGCCGGGAACCTTTGACTCCGAAAAGGCGAGATACAGGAAATATAAAGAGGTCTCGGTGGAGGGATGCCAGCTCCTGGGACGGGGGGCCAAGGGAGAAGTTTACCGCTATAACGATGAACTCGTTATCAAGGTGTTCAACCGCAACAACACCTATCGAGATGTGGAGCGCGAGATTGCACAGAGCCGGAAGGCGTTTATCATGGGGATTCCGACCGCGATATCGTTTGGAATCGTATCTGTCGGGAAACAATACGGGGCTATATATGAGCTGGTGGACGCGGACACGATCTCAAAGCGTATCGCCAACAATCCCGGACGTGTGGAAATCTACGCGAAAATCATGGCGGAGCTTGCCCGCACGATCCACAGCATTGAGGTCAAAGATGAGGACGTCTTCCCGGACGCGGTGGAAAGACTGCGCTCTTATGTCAGAAGCGGGGTCGAATACGAGGATGAAGCGCTTGCCGGGAAGTGCATGAGGCTGATAGACACACTTCCCGTCACAAATACGATGATCCACGGCGATTTCCATACGGGGAATGTGTTTCTGCAGCGGGGAGAACCCCTGCTCATTGATATGGATCGGCTTTCCGCCGGTCATCCCATGGCGGAGATCAGCGCTCTCTGTTATTTCTATGTGACCCTGGGAGAATTTGATCCGGCGGTCCTTGTTAACTTTATGGGCTTCTCCTGCGAGACGGCCGGACAATTCTTCGTCTTTTTCCTGAAATACTATCTGGATACGGAGGATGAGGACAGACTCCGGGCAGTGACGGAAAAAGCGGCGTTTCTGGCCTATATACGGATGGTTCACAGGATTCGTAAAACGGGAGCGCCGACCGGGGAGGACCGGAAATGGGTGGACTGCTGTCTGGGAAAAATTGCCGAGCTTGCCGAAAGGCTTGATTCTCTGGCGTTTTAATAAAAGGAGAATACAACATGTTCAGAGAAATGCTGAGAAAGAAGCAGCAGCTTTCACAGGAGGAGTGCGACGAGATCCTGAAAAAGGAACTGCGCGGCGTCCTGTCCGTTCTGGGAGATGACGGTTATCCGTACGGGATGCCGCTCAATCACTATTACTGTGACGGAAAGCTCTATTTCCACGGCGGGCGGAAAGGCCATAAGATCGACGCCATGAGGCGGTGCGGCAAGGCGTCCTTCTGCGTGTACGACCAGGGCTTCCGCAGAGAAGGGGAGTGGGCGCTGAATATCAAATCCGTTATCGTCTTCGGACGTATTGAGTTTGTGGAGGATCAGGAGACAATCAACCGCCTCTCCGCCGAACTGAGCCGGAAATTCACGGACGATGAAACCTACATCCGCGAGGAAATTGCCCGATCCGGGGAAAGAACGCTGATGTTTGCCCTGATCCCCGAACACATCACCGGAAAAATCGTAAATGAGGCGTGACAGTCCGCACAAGCGGACGGCGCAAGGAAAGGAATCTGTTTGCTTTGAAAGTTACACAGGACGTTTTGCGGGAGTATGCCCGTCTCATCGTGCGCTTCGGCGCGAATGTGCAGCCCGGTCAGACGGTGCTGCTCTATATTGCGGCGGAGCAGTCCGCTTTTGCCGCGATGATCGCGGAGGAGTGTTACCTGGCGGGGGCAAAGAAAGTGAACCTCGAATGGCAGTGCGACAGCATTTCCCGTCTGCATTTTCAGTACGCTGCGCAGGACGTGCTGTCCGAGGTCGCGGAGTGGGAGGAGAGCAAGGCCAGACTGATGAGCGAAGAGCTCCCGTGCCGCATCTTCATTGAATCGGAAGACCCGGACGCCATGGCGGGCATTTCCCCCGAAAAGCTCTCCGCTGTGCACCGGAGCCGCGCCGGCGTTTTAAAGCCTTACCGGGACGCCATTGAGGGAAAGCACCAATGGACGATCGCTGCGATCCCGTCGGAAAAATGGGCGCGGAAGTGCTTCCCTGACGATACCCCGGAGCGGGCTTTGGAAAAGCTCTGGGACGCGATCCTCGAGACCGTGCGCATCGACGGCGTTTCCGACCCGGCGAAAGCCTGGGAAGCGCATACGGCATTTCTTGAAAAGAAGGCCGACTGGCTCAACGCACAGGGCTTTCGTTATCTGCACTACCAAAGCGCCAACGGAACCGACTTCACGACGGAGCTGATCCCCGGCGCCCGATGGGAGGGCGCGGCTGACGTCAATTCCCATAACGGCGTCAGCTACATCCCCAATCTGCCCACGGAGGAGATCTTCACCTCTCCGCTGGCGGGGAGCTGCGAGGGGACGCTTGTCGCCACAAAGCCCCTGTCGTGGAACAGTCAGTTGATCGAAAACTTCTCTATTCATTTTAAAAACGGCAGGGCCGTCTCCTGCAAAGCGGGAAAGGGACAGGAGCTTCTGGAGCAGATGCTGAAGATGGACGATTGCTCCGACATGCTGGGAGAGACGGCGCTGGTGCCGAAGGAGAGCCCGGTCAACCGCTGCGGTTTCCTGTTTTTCGAGACGCTTTTTGACGAGAATGCCTGCTGTCACGTCGCCCTCGGCGCGGGCTTCAAAGAGGTACTGCCGGACGGAGACAATCTCACTGTCGCCGAGGCGCAGGCCAGAGGCGTCAATGACTCCGTGATCCATGTCGATTTCATGATCGGCAGCGACGATCTCTCCATTGACGGCGTCCGCGCCGATGGCAGCACCGTCCCGGTTTTCCGCGGTGGAACCTGGGCGGAATGAGCCAGATAAAACAGTTTGTCCGGAATTGCCGGCGGTAAGGAGTATAGAATGCGCATCCTGATAGTAAACGACGACGGGATCAACGCTCCCGGGATCGAGGCGCTGGCGCGCGCCGCGCTCAAATTCGGCGAGGTTTGGGTCGTCGCCCCGGCGCGCCAGTGCAGCGGCATGAGCCAGCATCTTACGATCCTGGAGGAAATGGAGTTGAAGGCGGTGGATTTCCCGCTGCCCGTCGCGGGCGCGTGGAGCCTGGACGGCACCCCCGCCGACTGCGTCAAGCTCGGATTGGAGCTGTTGCCCGGCAGGCCGGATTATGTCTTCTCCGGGGTCAACGACGGCTGGAACTGCGGCTATGACATTGCCTATTCCGGTACGATCGGCGCGTGCTGTGAGGCGGTTCTGAACGGCGTCCCGGCCATCGCTTTTTCCGCTCCCTTCGGGGAGGGTTACGACATTGCGGAGGCGTATATGCCGGCCGTGATCGAAGAACTGCTCAAATGCGGCCAGGGGGCGGGGGAGATCTGGAACGTGAACTTTCCCGGCGGCGATCCCCGCGGGCTGCGCGGCGTCCTCCGGGATCGCAGGATCGCGCAGACGCAGTTGTACAAAGGCTTTTATTCTGCGCGCGCCGATGAGGCGGGACGGCAGATGTACAGCCAGACGGTCAAATTCATCGAGCGGGAGCTGGCGGGGGACGGAAGTGACGTCGCCGCCGTCCTCGACGGGTATATTTCGGTCGGAAAGCTAAAAAACTTCCTGCTCTGACGCGATTTTTTCATGGATTTTTCCGCTTTTCGCCGACTTGCCAAGGAATGACAGTTATGATACAATAACACGCGTTTCAAGCATATACTATCCCTTGTGTTCACTGGCCGAAAAGCCGTGAAGATAATACAATCAGGAGGAATTCTTTGTATGAAGAAGATCGTTTCCATGCTCCTCGTGCTCGTCATGGTCTTTGCACTGTGCGCGTGCAGCTCCAAGCCCGCTGCGGCGCCCACCGAAGCTCCCGCAACCGAAGCTCCCGCCGCGACCGAAGCGCCTGCCGAGCCTGCCCGTCCCCACTTTGACAAGCTGACGCTCGAGTTCGTCCCCTCCAAGGACGCTGACGTCATCATCGCCGGCACCGCCAACCTGCCCGAGCTTGTCAAGAAGGAAATGGCGAACCTCGGCTATGATATCGACGAGGTCGACATCACCGTCGGCACCAGCTATGACGCCACCGGCGAGGCCATGTCCGCCGGTTCCATCGATATCGGCTGGCTGCCCGGCGGCACCTACGCCCTGTACTCCGACGATACCGACGTCATCCTGACCGCCACCCGCAACGGCCTGTCCAACGACAGCACCAATCCCGCCGACTGGAACGGCGAAGCCAACGCCACCCAGAAGAACGGCCCCCAGGTCACCTTCTACCGCGCCCTGATCTACGCCGCTCCCTCCGAGTACGGCAAGAAGCTGGCCGAGAAGGTCAATAACGGCGAAAAGCTCACCTGGGAGGATCTTGACGGCGCCAAGTGGGCCGTGCAGAAGACCTCTTCCTCCGCCGGTTATATCTATCCCACCATGTGGCTGATGGAAAACTACGACGGCAAGAAGATCTCCGATCTGTCCAACGTCATCCCCCTCGACTCCGGCTACGGCACGGCCTTCTCCTACGCCGCCGCTGAGTCTGTCGACATCATCGTCTGCTACGCCGACGGCCGCAACGACTACGAGGCTTCCTGGATTCTGCCTGTTGATCAGCAGGATTCCACCGGCAAGCAGGGCATGGGCCGCAGCGAGTCCATCTGGAACGAGCTGAACGTCATCGGCGTGACCGAGGGTATCTACAACGACACCGTGGCCATCTCCAAGGCCAGCCCCTACTACACGCCCGAGATCGTCGAGGCGCTCCAGAACTGCTTCATCAACATCATCAATACCGAAGAGGGCAAGGCCATCTTCGACGTCTACAGCCACACCGGCTATGCCAAGGCTGTCGACGCCGACTATGACGGCGCCCGCCTCGCCCAGAAGCTCCTGGCCGAGTAAGTCTTTGTCCCGCACAGGGCCCTGTATCCCCGCATACAGGGCTCTGTTTTTACAAATTGCCGATAAGCATTCCTGCCGCAAGCGTTGAACGGTATTCCTGCAATACCGCTGAACGGTTCCGACAGAAAAAGACAGACAGCCGATTGCGAAAGACTGAAACACATGCCTCGGGAAGTATTCAAATTGTTGTTGTGGCAGCTTTGCCGCCTCAACAACACCCTGAGCCGAGCTGTGCGAGGCCTCGCGCCGACCAAATACGGCGTATCACGCATCGCCGCATGCGATAAGCGCGAGTTCCTCGATTGTGAAACGAAGCTTCGCAATCGATTAAAAGAGAAAAAAGGAGAGCCTCCGCATGATCGAATTTGAACACGTCTACAAGACCTATCCCAACGGTTTTACCGCCCTGAAGGACATCAATCTGAAGATCGAACAGGGCGAGTTCGTCGCCATCATCGGCTTGTCCGGCGCGGGCAAGTCCACGATCCTCCGCTGCATCAACCGCATGCATGACGTGACGCAGGGCAAGCTGACCGTCGACGGCGTGGACGTCAATTCCCTCAAGGGCGCGGAGCTTCGGCGTTACCGCCGCAAGGTCGGCATGATCTTTCAGAGCTTCAACCTGGTCAGCCGCTCCACCGCCATCAAAAACGTGCTGACAGCCGACGTGCCCGATATGAGCTTCTTCCGGGTGCTCTTCGGCATCTTTTCCAAGGAGCAGAAGCTCCGCGCCCTGGAGAGCCTGGACAAGGTCGGCATCCTCTACAAGGCGTACACCCGCTGCGATCAGCTCTCCGGCGGTCAGCAGCAGCGCGTCGCCCTGGCCCGCACACTGAACCAGAACCCGAAGATCATCCTCGCGGACGAGCCGGTGGCCTCTCTTGACCCCATCACCGCCCGCCAGGTCATGCAGGACTTTGTCCGCATCAACAAGGAGTACAACATCTCCATTCTGCTGAACATCCACCATATCGACCTGGCCCTCCAGTACTGCGACCGCGTCATCGGCGTGCGCGCGGGCGAGATCGTGTTTGACGGCCCCGCTGCCACCATCACCCAGGAACAGATCGACTTTGTTTACAACGGGAAGAAGGCGCCCAGACTGGGCGATGGGGAGTGAGCCGATGGATAACGAGAACGTAAGTCAGGTCAAGCTGACATGGTTTGACAAAATCTTTAAACCCCAGGTCATCACCCTGCCGAACGGACATTCGACGATCCGCCGCCGCAGCCGCGCGCCCCTCATCATCGCACTGGTGCTGCTGGCGATCGTCCTCTCCCTGCGCATGACGGGGTTTGATCTGAGCATCATCATCAAGAAATTCGACAAGCTCCTTGATCTGCTGGTCAAGATCTTTCACCCGAAGAGGAGCTTTTTCGGCAAGGTCATCCGCCCGCTGGTGGATACCATCAAAATGTCCATCCTCGGCACGGTCATCGGCTGTCTGCTGGCTCTGCCGGTAGCGGTGCTGGCCTCGACGAATATTGATAAAAACCGCGTGATCGTCTCGGTTCTGCGCTTTATCCTGGCCCTGATCCGCACGCTGCCCACGCTGGTGATCGCCCTGGTCTGCGCGCTGATCTTCGGCCTCGGCACCTTTGCCGGCACGCTCGCCATCTCCATCTTCACCTTCGGCATCGTGGCCAAGATGCTCTATGAGAGCATCGAAACCATCGACATGGGCCCGTTTGAGGCCATGGAGGCCATGGGCGCGAACAAGTTCCAGGCCTTCTGGTCGGCCTGTGTGCCCCAGATCCTGCCGGTCTATCTCTCCCACAGCCTGTACTGCTTTGAGATGAATGTGCGCGCCTCCGCCATCCTCGGCTATGTCGGCGCGGGCGGCCTCGGCATTACGATCAACGAGCGCATCGGCTGGCGCGACTATGAGGGCCTCGGCATGGTGCTGCTGACGCTGTTCGTGGTGGTCGTCATCATCGAGTTCACCAGCGAATACCTGCGCGGCAGACTGAGCTGAGAGGAGGGAAGACATGGCTGTAAAACTGAAAGACGCGGAGAGAGCGTTTGATGAGCATCTGAGTGTCGCCGAAATGTACATGCGCAGGCCGCGCATGTGGTGGCTGTATACGCTGATCGTTCTGATTATCGCCGCGCTTGTCGGCTGGTCCGGCTCCACCATCGAGTTTGAGGGGCTGACCGTCACCGGCCGCTCGGTGGCCCAGGGCGTTATCAACGGCATCACCCATCCCGACCTCAAGCTCATGTTCGGCACCGGGGAGACGGATGTACCGTATCTGCTGCTGCAGACGATGGGGATCGCGGTGCTCGGCACGATCTTCGGCGCGATCCTCGCCATTCCCTTTGCCTTTCTGGCGTCCACCAATATCCTGCCCAAGCCCATCGCGTATTTCTTCCGCGTGGTGATCCTGCTCATCCGCACGATCCCCAGCCTTGTCTGGGCGCTGATGTGGATCCGCGTGACCGGCCCCGGCGCTGCCTGCGGCGTCATCACCCAGTCGGTCTGCTCCATCGGCATGATCTCCAAAATGTATATCACCGCCATCGAGGATCTGGATACCCGCATCCTCGAGAGCCTGGACGCCATGGGCTGTACGCCGTTCCAGAAGATCCGCTACGGCGTCATCCCGCAGCTCACCGCGAGCTTTATCTCCACTACCATCTACCGCTTTGACATCAACCTCAAGGACGCCACTACCCTCGGCATTGTCGGCGCGGGCGGCATCGGCGCCTCGCTGGTGCAGTGCCTCAACTCCCGCCGCTGGGCGATGGTCGGCTCCTTCGTCTGGGGCCTGATGATCCTGGTGCTGATCATCGAGTACCTCTCCACGCAGGTCAGAAGCAAGCTGGCAAGAGGGGAATAAGAAAGAGTGTGGAGTGTGAAGAGTGGAGTGTGGAGTTATTGTGTCACTTCGTGACGATTTCAATTTGTCCGCGACGCGGACTCCTGAACTCCGCTTTCCACTCTCCACTCTCCACACTGAACGAGGTGCGAATGGATCGAAAACTGACGATTTTCTTCACATCCGATATGCACGGTTACTTCTCGCCCGTGGACTACGCGCGAAACTGCCGCGCAGAGGCGGGGCTTGCCAACATTGCCGCAAACTTCAAGGACGACGGAAACACCCTGATCCTCGACGGGGGCGATACCCTGCAGGGCAGCCCCTTCACCTACTGGCTCTACAGCCGCACGGAGGAGAAGAGCCTCATCCCGGCAAAGCTCATGAACCTCGCGGGCTATCAGTTTATCACCCTCGGCAACCACGACTTCAACTACGGCGCTGCGGAGCTGGAGCGCTATCTGGAGGCGCTGGACGCAAAGTGCCTCTGTGCCAATGTGGAGGGGCTGCGCTATAATGAGAAATACGCGATCCGGACGCTTGATAACGGCCTTCGCGTCGGCATCACCGGCGTGACCAGCCAGTTTGTCCCCTTTTGGGAAAAACCGGAGAATATTATCGGGCTCCGCTTTACGGACGCTTTTGAGGCCGCACGCGACGCTTTGGTTGAGCTGAAAAAACAGAATGTCGATCTCACGGTCTGCATCTATCACGGCGGCTTCGAGCGCGATGCGGATACCGGCGCGCTTCTCTCGAAAACCGATGAGAACGAGGGCTGGCGCATCTGTCAGGAGCTGGATTACAACATTCTGCTCACCGGGCACCAGCACATGGCGGTGGAAAACAAATGCGTCAAGGGAACCTTTACCTGCCAGCCGCCGGACAAAGCGCGGCAGTATATCCGCATGGACGTGACGGTGGACGAGAGGGGGGCGGTCACGGCTGAGTCCTGCCTCTGTCCCGCGGGGGATGTGACGCCGGAAAGCTTCTCCCAAATTCTGGAACCGCTGGAGGCACGGGTCACGGCGTTTATCGACACCCCCCTCGGCCATATCGACATAGCCCTGCTCCCGGACGAGCCGCTTGCGCGGGCACTGAACGGCAGCCTGATCGCGGACTTTTTCAATCAGGTGCAGCTGGAGGCCTCGGGCGCCGATCTCTCCTGTACAAGCCTTGCCAACAGCCTGCGCGGTTTCTCTGTGGATGTCACTGTGCGTGACGTGGTGGCAAGCTATGTGTTCCCGAACACACTGAAAACCATCCGCGTTGACCGCGCGGTTTTGAAAAAAGCCCTGGAGCGCAGTGCGGCGTATTTTACCCTGGATGAGAGCGGGACCCCACGCGTGAGCGAGAGCTTTCTGAGCCCGATCGTCCAGCATTTTAATTTTGATTATATCTCGGGCGTGGAGGCAGCGATCGATCTGCGCCGTCCGGTCGGCGACAGGGTGGTTTCCATCCGCTGGAAGGATAAGGAGCTGCCGCCCGATCTGAGCCTTACCATGTGCATGAACAGCTACCGTGCCTCCGGCGCGGGGGGCTACGAGTTTTATACCGAATGTGAGACGGTTCGCGAGCAGCCCGAGGAAATCGCCGAACTGATTCTTTCCTACATTGACCGCCACCCTCAGATCACTGTCGATAAAACCAAATGGCTGACCGTACTGTATTGAATCAAGTGTGGAGTTTGGAGAGTGGAGAGTGGAGTTAAGGTGTCCCCTTCGGGGACAAATTGAAATTGTCGCGGAGCGACACCATATCTCCACCTGTCACTTTTACAATCGTATTAGAAAAAGGAGATACTAAAAAAATGAGCAACAAGGTATTCAAGGTCGTCCTGTTACAGGCGCTGCCCGCCTCCGGCAAGTCCGAGGTCAGAAATTTCATGGCCCATGTGGAGCCGGAACGCCTGCGCGATGAATTCCATATCGGGGCAAATCTCCAGCTTGACGATTTCCCCTACGTCCACATGATGCGCCGTATCGACAACGAGCTTGAGGCCATGGGTGAGGCACGTATCTTTTACCCCGGCGAGGAGCCCTTTGTCGACGGGCGCGACTGGGGCACGCTCTGCGCCCTGCTCAACGAGGATTATCACGATCTCATGAACCGTGTCCGCGTCTGCCCTGACTCCGCCGCGCAGTATCTCTTCGACCGCATCGACCGCGCCGGCCAGACCGCGGGCATCGCGCCGCGCCTCGGCCTTCTGGGCACGGAGATCAGGGCGAAGGTCGCCGAAAAGCTGGAGGCGGAGGCCCGCGCCATGCTGGACGAAAAGCAGGCCGCCTATCCCGAGAGCTTTGAGGACAAGACCGTGGTCATCGAGTGCGCCCGCGGCGGCCCGGACGGGGCTTCCATGCCCCTGACCGGCACCTTCGGCTATCAGTATTCGCTGCCGCTGTTCTCTCCGGAAATCCTTGAAAACGCCGCGATCCTCTATATCTGGGTCACGCCCGAGGAATCCCGCCGCAAGAACAGCGACCGCGCCGACCCCAACGATCCCGGCTCCAACCTGCACCACGGCGTCCCCATGGCCGTCATGCTGGGCGATTACGGCTGCGACGATATGGAGTATCTGCGCGCAAACTCCAAGCCGAACTGCGTGAGCTTTGAGGCGCACGGAAAACACTGGGACGTGCCGATCGGCGTGTTCGACAACCGTGTTGACAAGACCAGCTTCCTGCGCGCCGAGCCGGAAGCCTGGGATAAGGATAAGGTCGCCGACGTGACCGCCGGCATCCGCGCCGCCACCGACGCAATGTTTGAAAATTACGGGAAATAAGCAGAATCCATTAAAACAACAAAAAGGAGAAATCTATGGCCACCTTTATCAACGAGCCATCCCATACTTTTAACGAGTATCTGCTGATCCCCGGCTATACGCCCATCACCTGCCGCTCCGAGAAGGTGTCGCTCAAAACGCCCCTGGTGAAATTCCGCAAGGGGCAGGAGGAGCCCGCCATCAGCATGAACATCCCCATGGTCTCAGCCATCATGCAGTCCGTCTCCGGCGACCGTCTGGCCGTCGCGCTGGCAACCGAGGGCGGCGTGAGCTTTATCTACGGCTCCCAGAGCGTGGCGGACGAGGCCGCCATGATCAGACGCGCCAAGACCTACAAGGCGGGCTTTGTACGCAGCGACTCCAACCTCAGCCCCGACCATACCCTGCGCGACGTGCTGGAGCTTAAGGAGCGCACTGGCCACTCCACCATCGCCGTCACCGAGGACGGCACCGCCGAGGGCAAGCTTGTCGGCGTGGTGACCAGCCGCGATTACCGCGTCAGCCGCATGGAGCCAACGGACAAGGTCTCCACCTTCATGACCCCCTTTGACAAGCTGGTCTGGGCCGACGAGGGCATCACGCTCAAGGAGGCCAACGACATTATCTGGGAGCACAAGCTCAACTCCCTGCCCATCATCGACGAAAACGGCCGCCTGTGCTACTTTGTCTTCCGCAAGGACTACGAGAGCCACAAGCAGAACCCGAACGAACTGCTCGATTCCCACAAGCGCTATATCGTCGGCGCGGGCATCAACACCAGAGACTACGAAGAGCGCGTGCCTGCCCTTCTGGAGGCCGGCGCGGACGTGCTGTGCATCGACTCCTCCGAGGGGCACACCGACTGGCAACGCTTCACCCTCGCCTGGATCCGGGAGCATTACGGCGATACCGTCAAGGTCGGCGCGGGCAACGTGGTCGACGCGGCGGGCTTCCGCTTCCTGGCCGAGTGCGGGGCGGACTTTGTCAAGGTCGGCATCGGCGGCGGCTCCATCTGCATCACGCGCGAGACCAAGGGCATCGGCCGCGGCCAGGCGACCGCCCTCATCGACGTCTGCGCCGAGCGTGACCGCTATTTTGCCGAGACCGGTGTCTATGTCCCTGTCTGCTCCGACGGCGGCATTGTCTACGACCACCACATTGCGCTGGCCCTCGCGATGGGCGCGGACTTCGTGATGCTGGGCCGGTACTTTGCCCGCTTCGACGAGAGCCCTACCGACAAGGTCAATATCGGCGGCACCTACTACAAGGAATACTGGGGTGAGGGTTCCGCCCGCGCCCGCAACTGGCAGCGCTACGACATGGGCGGCGACAAGAAGCTGAGCTTTGTCGAGGGCGTCGACTCCTATGTGCCCTACGCCGGTTCCCTGAAGGACAATGTCGCCGTGACGCTCAGCAAGGTGCGCCATACCATGTGCAACTGCGGCGCGATGAGCATCCCGGAGTTTCAGGAGAAGGCGGTGCTGCAGTTGGTCTCCGCCACCACGATCGTCGAGGGCGGCGCGCACGACGTCATCCAGAAGGACACATCGCCCACGATCAAGTGAAACAATCCGCGTTTTTGCCTGTGACTATTGACGCGGCCCAAACCGCGTGATAGAATCGCAGTGTTAACAAAGCGAATCCCGCAACTGACGGATCATCGTGGAGCACCACGGAGGAGCGGGCATTCTGAATCAGCCGACCGTCTGGGCGCACTTACTCCCCGGAGCTAAGTGCGTCCGGTTTTATTTACAGGAGGTTAACGCATATGAACGTCTATGAGATCGGCTCCCTTGGCGAAAAGCTCTCCAAGAACACCTATCCCGGCCGCGGAATCGTCCTCGGCATGACGCCGGACGGCAGCAAGTCCGTCGCCGCCTATTTCATCATGGGCCGCAGCGTGAACAGCCGCAACCGGGTCTTTCTCCCCGAGCCCGACGGCATCCGCACCGAGGCCCATGATCCCGCGCTTCTGAAGGATCCCAGCCTCATCATCTATCATCCGGTGCGCAGATACAGGGATATGCTCATTGTGACAAACGGGGATCAGACCGACACGATCCGCGAGTACCTGCAAAAGGGCTCCGACTTTGAAAGCGCCCTGCGCACACGCTGCTTTGAGCCGGACGACCCCAACTGGACGCCCCGCATTTCGGGCGTTGTGGATCTGAAAACGGGGGCGTACAAGCTCTCCATTCTCAAATCCGCCGATCCCGAGGGCTCAAGCTGTCTGCGCCAGACCTTCGAGTACGCGCCGCTGCCGGGCGTCGGCCATTTCCTGCACACCTATGTCTGTGACGGAAACCCGATCCCCAGCTTCCGGGGAGAGCCGGAGCGCGTCGCCCTGCCCGATGATATCGATGCCTGCACATCCACGATCTGGGAGAATCTGAACCCCGACAACAAGATCTCCCTCTACGTCTGCTATACCGATTTGAAGACCGGAGCCACAGATACGCGCATCGTCAACAAGCACGGTGAAAAGGAGTAAAGCCATGAAAGAATTTGAGCTGAAATACGGCTGCAATCCCAACCAGAAGCCCGCGAAGATCTATATGAAGGACGGCTCGGAGCTGCCTGTCGCGGTTCTCAACGGCCGCCCCGGCTATATCAATTTCCTCGACGCCCTCAATTCCTGGCAGCTGGTCAGGGAGCTGAAGGAGGCCACCGGGCTTCCCGCCGCGGCGTCGTTCAAGCATGTCTCTCCAGCGGGTGCGGCTGTCGGCCTGCCGCTGAGCGAGACGGACAGAAGGATCTATTTCGTCCGGGAGGACGCGGAGCTCTCTCCCATTGCATGCGCCTATATCCGCGCGCGGGGTGCCGACCGCCTCTGCTCCTACGGCGACTGGGCCGCGCTGAGCGAGGTCTGTGATGCAGCCACCGCCGCCTGTCTCAAGGATGAGGTCTCCGACGGCGTGATCGCCCCCGGCTATACCGATGAAGCGCTGGAAATCCTGAAAACCAAGAAGAAGGGCAATTACAACGTGGTGCGGATCGACCCCGATTATGTCCCCGCCGCGCAGGAGTGCAAGGACGTTTTCGGCGTCACCTTCGAGCAGGGACACAACAATTTCAAAATCGACGAAAGCCTCCTGCAAAACATCGTGACGAAAAACAAAGAGCTTCCGCCGCAGGCGAAGATCGACATGATCGTCGCGCTCATCACGCTCAAGTACACCCAGTCCAACTCCGTCTGCTACGTCAAGGACGGACAGGCCATCGGCGTCGGCGCCGGCCAGCAGAGCCGCATCCA
>CADAPH010000002.1 GCA_902789745.1 Oscillospiraceae bacterium
GATATTATCGAAGGGCTGGCTCACGGAGGCGGATTTAGTTCAAGAGATTGCTGTCGAAGTGGAGAAGATGCGGGTTTAATTGCATTTTCCTTAAATTCAACTTAAAATGCACTACCCATCAAAGGTGGTGCATTGTATCAAAACACTGTTCCTTTGCCACAGCAAAAGGCCGCCCATCGGGCGGTCTTTTTTATGCGTTCGTAATTTGCGCACAGCTCCTTTATTCCGCAAGAATAAGCTTGCTCTCGGTATTTTCCCGTTGTATAATCAACGCAGTTGAACAGGAAGGTCATCCGACCGCGGGCCGAAGGAGAGAGGATATGAACGAGCGCATCCTTGTCGTCGACGACGACACCATGAGTCTGAGACTGCTCAGGCGCGTATTCGAGATAAAGCCGGGATTGAGGGCCGGTACTGTCAGTCCGGCGAGGCGTTCCGCGCTTGGCTTGAAGGGGAAGAAGTTCCCGATCTCTTCCTACTGGATGTCCATTTGCCCGACGGTAACGGCTTTGACCTGCTCAAGCTCATTCAGGCAGACCCGTTCCGCCGGAATGTCCCCGTCATCTTTCTGACGGGCGATGAGGACGTCAGGACGGAGACGGCCGGTCTCCACGCGGGCGCGGCGGATTTTATCCGCAAGCCCTTCGCCGCAGATGTGCTGCTCAAGCGCGTAAACAATACCATTGAGCTCAACCGCCTGCACCACGACATGGCGCAGGAGATCCGCGTCAAAACGGAGCGTCTGTCCCGCGCCTATATGCAGATCGTTCAGGCTCTCGCGGCCTCCGTCGACGCCAAGGACAAGTACACCCACGGCCACTCCTCCCGCGTGGCGGCTTATTCCCGGGAAATCGCGCGGCGGGCGGGCTGGTCGGAAATGGAGCTTGACGATATCTATATGATGGGGCTGCTTCACGATGTGGGGAAAATCGGCATCTCCGATGCGATCATCAACAAGGCCGGCCGCCTGACGGACGAGGAGTTTGCGGCCATCAAAACGCATCCCGCCGTCGGGGCGGAGATTCTGGGAAAAATCGACGATCTGCCGGAGCTGAAGGTCGGCGCCCGCTGGCATCATGAGCGCTGGGACGGACGCGGCTACCCGGACGGTTTGAAGGGGAACGAGATCCCGGAGGTCGCGCGCATCATCGCCGTGGCGGACACCTACGACGCCATGACCAGCAACCGGAGCTATCGCGCGCTGATGCCGCAGGAGCGCGTGCGCGCAGAGATCGCGCGCTGCAGCGGCAGCCAGTTTGATCCCCGCTTTGCGGATATCATGCTGGGCATGATTGACGAGGACAGCGATTATACCATGAGGGAGGTTTGAGCATGGCGAATTTGGAAGCCCTGCGGGAATACGGCGTCGACACGGACGAGGGTCTGGCCTACTGTGCGGACGACCCGGAGTTTTACGAGGAGATGCTCGGAGAGTTCCTGTCGGAGGGTGAAGGAAGACTCGCGGATCTGCGGACATTCTTTGAGACGCACGACTGGAAAAGCTATGCGATTTGCGCCCACTCGGTCAAGAGCACCTCGCGGATGATCGGGGCGAAGGCGCTGTCGGAGCGCGCACGGGAGCTGGAGCTTGCGGGAAAAGCGGAGGACGCGGCGGCAGTTGAATGCGCGCACGCGGCCTTTTTAGCGGAATACGCGGCGCTGCTCAACAGGCTCCGCGCGGCGCTGTGAGGGTATCGCCATGCGGGATTTTTTTCAGCATGCCCTTGACCCGAACATTCATCTGCGCCGGCGTCTGTTTCAGCTTCTGTCGACGATCGCGCTCACGGAATTCATCATCGTCACGCTCTATACGGCGATCCTGAACACCAGCCCGGTGGGCGTCGCCGTGATGCTCTTCGGGACGTTTTTATTCGCGATGACCGTCTCTCTCACGTTTAAATCCGGCCGGATGCGCCTCGGTGCGACGATTTCGGGTCTGCTCTACTTTTCCATCTATCCGCTGACCTTCTTCTCCTCCGGCGGCATATACGGCGGCGGCCCGCCGGTTGCCGCGTTTGCGCTGATCTATGTGTTCCTTGTCACGCAGAATTGGGAGCGCATCGCCTCGCTTGCTCTGTGTGTCCTGGTCGACGGCTGCTGCTGGCTCGCCGCGTATCTGCATCCGGAGCTTCTGACCAAGCGTACCGTCGCCATGGAGCATGCGGAGTCCTTCCTCGCGGTGCTGCTGGTGACCTTGCTTATCTGCACGCTCTTCGCCTTCGTCGCTGAGGTATACGCGGAGGAAAACCGCATCGTCCAGCGGCAGAAGAAACAGATCGAGGATCTGAACCGCGCCCAGAAGCGCTTCTTCTCCAGCATGAGCCATGAGATCCGTACGCCCGTCAACGCGATCATCGGCTTCAACGAGAGTACCCTGCGGGAGAACATAAGCGAAGAAGTCCGTGAAAACGCACAGAACATCGAGGTCGCGAGCAAGCTCCTGCTCCATACCATCAATGAGATTCTGGACATGTCCAGGTTAGAGACGGGCGGTATGGAGATCGTCTGCGCGGATTACCGCACGACGGCCATGCTGTCCGACATCGTGAGTATGGTCTGGCTGCGGGCCCAGGAGAAGGGGCTGGAGTTCGTGATCCGCGTCGATCCCGCCATGCCGGCGTCGCTGCACGGGGACGAGGTGCGCATCAAGCAGGTGCTGCTGAACGTGGTCTCAAATGCGGTGAAATACACGCGGGAGGGCTCGGTCACGCTTGCCATCTCCGGAAGGTATGACGAGCAGGGCGTCTTTTACGCGGTGTACGACGTGACGGATACCGGCATCGGCATCCGCGAAGAGGATATCCCGCAGCTCTTCTCTGCCTTCCAGCGCGTGGACGAGCAGAGCACGCACGCCATTGAGGGGACGGGGCTCGGCCTGTCCATCGTCAAGCAGCTTCTTGACCTGATGGGCGGCAGCGTGACGGTGACCAGCGAATACGGCAAGGGCTCGAATTTCCACATCGAAATCCCCCAGCAAGTCGTGGATCCCACGCCGGTAGGAGAGGTAAATCTGCGCCGGACGCCAAGAGACGAAACCGCCTGCCGCGAGAACGCGTTCGCCGCCCCGAAGCTGAACATCCTCGCCGTTGACGACACGCCCATGAACCTCAAGGTGCTGGCAAAGCTCCTCAAGGATACCGGGGTCAGCCTTGACACCGCCATGAGCGGCGCGGAGGCGCTGCAGCGCACTGCGGAAAAGCGCTATGATCTGATCCTCATGGATCATCAGATGCCGGAGATGGACGGGATCGAATGTATGCACCGGATCAGGAAACAGGAGAACGGTCTGAACCGCGACAGCAGAATCGTCTGCCTCACGGCAAACGTGGGGAAGGACATGGAGAGACTGTACATGCAGGAGGGCTTTGACGGCTATCTCGAAAAACCGATCCGCGGCAAGGTTCTTGAGGATGAAATCATGCGCCTGGCGCCGGATCTGAATTGATAAAAAAGGAGGAAACTGGCATGAGCTATTTTACCCTGAAGGACGGGGAAAGGCTTTATTACGAGGACAAGGGCCGCGGCCCGGACACCATCATCATGATGCACGGCTGGACAAGCTCTCACGATATCTATCTGAAGCCGGTGGAAACGCTGCGGGAGCAGGCCAGATGTATTATCTACGATCATCGCGGACATGGCGGGAGCAAGGCGGCGAACAAGGGCGCGCCCACCATGGAAACGCTCGCGAGTGATCTCAACGAGATCATAACCGGTCTTTCGCTCTCCAATATCACGCTTCTCGGCTGGTCCATGGGCGCCGGCGTGGTGTTCAACTATGTCCGCCTCTATGGCTGCGGAGCGCTCAAGCAGATCATCCTCTGCGATATGACGCCGAAGCAGCTCAATGACGAGGAATGGAAGCTGGGACTCTATCAGGGAAACTATACAAAAGAAGACATGGAGCGGGACACCGGGAAAGACTTTTATTCCCTCTACAAGGAATTCGCAGTCGCAGCGGTTCCGAAGCTCAAGAAGATCCCGGGATTTCTTCTGAAAAAGCCGCTGAAAGAAAAGCTGGACAACTGCGACGAATCGGTATTGAAGAGTCTGGCGGTATCCATGAAGCTGCAGGACAACCGGCCAATCGTCGGACAGATCACCGTGCCGCTTTCCTATTTCTATGCAGACCCGGGTTCTCTGTTCTCGCCGGAGCTTGCGGAGTGGTACAGAGAACACGTCAGGACAACGTACAAATCTGTCCGATTCCCAGAATGCACACATATGCTGGTTACCGATTATCCCGAGAAGTTCACGGAAGAGGTCAGTAAAGTTCTTCAGTCTGCAAGCGATCAGTAAGCGTTCACGCAGGTTTTTTCATCTTGCCGGCCGGATTCCGGTTCTCCCCTTCTGTGTGCGGAATTGCGGCGGAAACAGTTCGACTTTATACCGCTTTTTATTTGACCGCCCCGGCGGTCGTAAAAAAACTGACCCGAAACCATCCGTGCCACAGCATGATGGTTTCGGGTCTTTTTCTTTGCAGCCCCGCTGCTGTATGGGCGTCAGGCCTCCTCAAAGGCGGCCTTGCCCGCGCCGCAGATGGGACACTTGTAATCCTCGGGAACCTCGTCGCCCTCGTAGACGTAGCCGCAGATCTTGCAGACCCACTTCTTGCCCGCCGGGGCCTCAGTCTCAGCGGATGCCTCGCCGCCGTTCAGCACCGCGTCGGCCACCGCGTCGGCCAGCTTCGCCAGTGCCTCGCTGTCGCCATTATCCGGGCTGGAGAGAACGGTCACGGTATCGCCCAGGACGGAGCAGCCCGGGAGACGGTCGACGATCTCCTTCATCAGCCTGCCGGAGACGGGGGACCAGCTTCCGTTCTCGATCAGGGCAAAGCTGCGGTTTTGCAGATTGTGCGCCTCGAGGTCCAGCAGGAAGTTTTTCATCGGGGTGAAGATGCCCATGTTGTAGGTGATGGAGGCCAGCACGATATGACTGCACCGGAAAGCCTCGGCGATCAGCTCGCTCACATGGGTCTTTGACACGTCGTAGACGGCGACGTCCGCAACGCCGCGCTTTGAGATCATCGCCGCGACGGCGTTCGCCGCGCTCTCGGTGCCGCCGTAGACGGAGCCGTAGACCACCATGACGGCCTTCTCCTCGGGCGTGTAGCTGCTCCAGTGGTCGTACTTGTCCAGGATCCAGCCGAGGTTTTCACGCCAGACCGGGCCGTGGGTCGGGCAGAGCATCTTGATCGGCACGGTCGCCGCCTTGGCGAGAACGGCCTGGACCTGGGGGCCGTATTTGCCCACGATGTTGCAGAAGTAACGGCGGGCGTCCGGCAGCCAGTCCTTCTCAAAATCCACCTCGTCAGCGAAGAGATTGCCGTTGAGCGCGCCGAAGCTGCCGAAGGCGTCCGCGGAGAAAAGCGCGCCGGACACGTTGTCAAAGCTCACCATGACCTCGGGCCAGTGGACCATCGGAGCGAGGACAAAGGTAAAGGTGTGCCTGCCGAAGCTGAGCGTGTCGCCCTCGTCGACCAGGATGGAGCGGTCGGAGATGTCGCAGTTGAAGAACTGGTTGAGGATCACGGCGGCCGCCTTGGTACACACGACCCTGGCGTTCGGGTAGCGCACCAGCACCTCGGAAATGGCGGAGCTGTGGTCCGGTTCCATGTGATTGACTACGAGATAGTCGAGATCGCGCCCGTCGAGCACGGCGGTCACATTCTCAAAGAACTGCCCGGTGACGGAGCGGTCGACCGTGTCGATCAGAACCGTCTTCTCATCCAGCAGGACGTAGGAGTTGTAGGCTACGCCGCGGGGGATGGGGTACACGTTTTCAAAGAGCTGGATGCGCCTGTCGCTGACGCCGACGTAATAGATATCGTCCGTGACCTCGCGGACGCTGCCGACGCCGGCAAATTTCTTTTTGCCCGCAAATTCTTTGCCTGCCGCGGCCTCCTCGGCGAAGGCGGACGCGCCGCCCAGCACGCTCGTCGCGGCAAGTCCCGCCGCGCCGGCCACAGCCGCCTTCAGAAAATCCCTTCTCGCAAATTCCTTAGCCATTTTTTTCCTCCTGTCAGTATGTGATATAAGTCCGTCGCGCATCTGCCGTCTGTCAGGCATCCGTTCATGTTCCGGCCGATCCTGTCTGTCAGCGCTTACAGTTTACCAAAACGCCGTGTGAAAATCAATAAGTAGAACGGGCCGTCCTTGATCGGGGTCAGGCGCTTGTCCATCTTGCCGAAGTCCTCGTCCACGCCCTTCTCATTATGGATTCGTATTATTACTCTTCTCCATCCGCAAAGTTGTTGCACAGGCTGATGACCAGCACGTCATCCGAGGCCGGACTTTTTACAAAGTAGTTGCTGGTTTCCACCCTGCGATAGACGCCGTCATCCCCGATCTGCCTGGTGATCATGTGCAATTCCTTTTTTCCCTCACGGAAGAGCCGGAGCTGATTCTCCCGGCAAAACATGGCGTTCCATCTCTCCCGGTCTTCCGGGTGCATCGACATCGTTCCATGCGTGATCAGGTCATCCACAGTGCCGGTGGACGGGCAGCCCCGCGAAGTGAAATTCTCATAGGTCATCATGTAAAAGCTGTTTCTCGTCAGATTGCCGTAAATGATGAGAGGATAGCGCATACAGACCGCTTGCAGCAGAAGCTGGACTGCCGCCGCTTCAGACTGGATTTCAAGAATATCTTCTTCATTGTGCTGGCACCGATTAACCAGACATTCTCTGAACGCATCCTCCGGCATGGGCCTTGCAAAGTAAAACCCCTGGATCAGATTACAGTTGCATGTGCGCAGGAAACCGAGCTGCTCTTTCGTCTCCACGCCCTCCGCTACGGTACGGATGTTCAGCCTTGTGGCAAACAGGAAAATACTTTCCAGAATAATCCGTTCCCGCTCGTCCTCACAGTTTTTCTTAAGCAAGGAGCGGTCAATCTTGATTTCGTCCGGGAGTGTATCGGCTACCATGCTCAAAGAGGACAGTCCGCTGCCGAAGTCATCAATGGAAAACTCAAATCCCTTCTCATGCAGTGCGGC
Source organism: Oscillospiraceae bacterium (assembly GCA_902789745.1). Classification (GTDB taxonomy): domain Bacteria; phylum Bacillota; class Clostridia; order Oscillospirales; family Oscillospiraceae; genus Limivicinus. The sequence continues at coordinate 6,997 of CADAPH010000002.1, forward strand.
TACCATCTTTCGCATCAGGTTCTCTTCGTGAATCATTGCCGATTCCGTGATCTCAACGACAATAAGGCTATGATCCAGGTGATGCGCGTCAACAATATCTGCCAGACGCTTTGGCATATCCTCCTCATGCAGATGCCAACGGGAGAAGTTGACGGAAACGGGCCGCACCTTTACGCCCTCTTTTTGCAGCCGTTCCAAAAAAGCGCAGACCTTTTCCACCACATACCAGTCAAGCATCGTAACAGCGCCGGTCTGCTCCATAGCCGGGAGGAATTGACCCGGCAGTACAACACTGCCATCTTTTCTTATCCAGCGCACCAGCGCCTCGGCAGATTTAAGGCAATTCGTCGTTGCATCCACCTTCGGCTGGTAATATACCGTCAGTTCTTTGCGCTGCATCGCGGTCAGAATATCGCTTATGATAAATCCATTCACTGCTTACATCTCCTTCCTGAAAGCTCCAGGACAGAAGCTTTTATTATCTGCGCTTTCGCCTCGCCCATCTTCCTGTGTCCGCCCACACCGAGATGAGCGCCATCGGACATGCCGCCGGCCATCTCCGCGTTACATATACTCTGATGTATATGATCCTATCTCACGTCGGCTTCCACCACATCAGGGCTCCCATACCCGGGATTTGCCGTGTCATAAGTGTTGACGCCGCGGATAGATTCCGCATGCAGGTTTGCGGCCCGCTGATGTGTCGCCGCTGTGCTGGCGTTCATCTTATGCATGACATTCATCCTCCTCATCCTCAAAGCGCCTTCATCTCGCGCTTTCTCGCATACATCGCTTTATCCGCCCGGCTGAAAACATTCTCCACGGATTCATCCTTCGTTTCATCGTACAGCGCATAGCCGATGGCCGCCGATACCCGCTTCCATGGTTCTTTCTTTTCTCTTTTCTGCAGCCGGCTGAATTCTGCCGCCAGTTTCTCAACCTGCTCATAATCCTCATCTTCCAGGATCACGACGAACTCATCCCCGCCGATGCGGAACACCGGCGAATGAGAAAATACCCGGCAGATCAGGCCGCAGCATTCTTTGATGGCGAGGTTTCCGCACTCATGGCCATAGCTGTCGTTGATGCTCTTCAAAAAATGCACATCAATCACGGCAAAGCCGAACTTCGTATTGCCTTCCTTCAACTGTCTTTCCAGCCGCCGGAGTTCCTCCTCATAGGCGTTTCGGTTGCGTATTCCTGTCAGAGCGTCTTTTCTTGCGATCTTCGCCTCAATATCCACCTGAGCTCTGGTGTGGGAGAGCTCCTCCGTTGTCTCCACCAGGCTCTTCATGTAGTTGTCCATCTCCCGCATCATGTCTGAGGTCTGACCCATCAAAGAACTCAGCTCATCCGTTCCCTTCTGTTCAAGCTCAGAAGCGATGGACGCATCCTTATTCTGCGCGAAGGCGCTGACGGTACGGGAGAGCTTTCGAACCTTGGAGATATAGCGCCGGTTTATGATCCACAGCGTAACAGTGGCTGTCAGGATCATAATCACGGCGATGGCCGCAAGCTGTCTCAGCGTATTCGCGGCGATCGCCCGGTTATAATCCGTGATCTCGACCTCCGTACCGATGACGCCCAGCTTCTCCCCGGCCAGATACAGCGGCACATACCATGCGTAGGTTCTGCCAAATTCGTTGTCGTAGCTGTCAAAGCCATGCGGCATCTCGCCGGTATTCCACGCCTCCCACATTTTCTCGTGCTGCTCCAGCGGCTCGAAGACGTCGATGCAGAGATATACGCATCCGTCCTCCCTGCGCTCCCTGACGCCGTCCAGAATATAGGTCATAACCAGATACTCGCCCGAGGGGATGATATAGTAGGTATAGGCAATGTTGAATACCTCCGCCGCCTTTTCGAACAGCAGGAGATAGTGTTGCGCATAGGCCTTTCTCAGCTCTTCGGGCATGTCCTCCGGCTGTAGGTCTTCTCCCAGAACCTTTCCGGGATACGCCTCCGCGAACAGCCTCTCGAAGTTTTGCTTCGCCTCCACGGCGTCCTCCAGGGTGAATCCCACGGGAATATCCGGCTCATTCGGATGCGAGAGCAGATACTTCTGATACATCGGGAACTCATCCCCCTCCTCCCGCAGCACGACAGCCAGATAATCCGCGATCGCGCGGAGGTTCTTTTCTTCCTCTTCCTGAAAGATTCTGCTCTGATTCTCATAGGTCGCGACGCCGCTGATAGTAAGGGTTACGATGATAAGAACCAGAAAGATTACTCCGAAACGGGACAACAGACCTACACGTTTTTTGCATTGCAGTCACCTTGTTTCTATTTGCGTTTTCTTTCAGCCGCTGTTTGTCTCCATTTTCATGCTGGGGCAAAAAACGATGGTGTCATACAGGCCGTCCTTCAAGGCGATGTTGTTGCCGTAGTGCGGGCCGTCGGACGCGGCCATCGGCATCATGACGCCGTCCAGAACCTTTTCGCCGATCTGTCTGAGGCGTATTCCGTTTTGCCTCAAGATCTCCGGATATGGATTTTCAATCCACACGACTACATTTTAAGATCAATTTCAGTTTCGAAAACATCGTCTTTTCCGACCCCTGACGCATCAACCGTGTACCAGGCTGAGGTCGCCGTATGATAGGTGCCGTCACCGTTGTTCACGAGCTCATATAGATGCACGGAAAAGCTCCCATCCCCATTTTCCGCGACGTCTGCCTCAGGAGGATAGAACTTGTGGTGCCGGAAATAGTACATCTGCGCCATCCGCCCGATCTCTTTCGCGCTGCAGCCGCTTCTCTGAAGGAAGGCGCGGGGTGAATAGCGGCAAGCGCCGGAGAGGCCGTCAATCCCGTCCGCATTGAGAAGCATTTCGCCCCGATCATATGTAAGCGTAAGCTTTTTGAACGCCACTTCTTCCCCGGACTGTGAAACGATCCTCTTCACAGATACCGTATAGTCCGTTCCGCCTTCCGTCTCCAGATACCAGATTCTCGCGTCAGCGAAGCACAGCTGCGCGTTTTGGGCGTTCAGTACGAGCCAGCTTCTGAGCTGCCCCTCCTCCATGTATTCGTATACCACGCCCGCCTCGGCCGGCGTCATTTCGTACAGGCCGTCGAGGATCGTGCTCCCCGGGCCTCCCGCCAAGGTAGCCGGGTTACGCTCGATATACAGGCTGACGGAGCTTTCACCGATCGAAAGGGAGATTGTCTTGAACCAGCTTGAGACGTCGGCGCCACTTGAGTCATACACATTCTCGATGCGGTATGTGTCCTGATGGGAATTCGGCACCGCTGAGACGAAGTCAAGGATATAATACGATTCATACCATGTGTCCGTATTAAAATAGCAGTGCAGGACAAGATTGTCCGCAACGCTGCCTGTGAAATCCAGCCAGTACTTCGGCAATCCGTCGCTGTCATAATAGATATACGCCGTGCTTATCGTCTTTTCCGCCATAGCGGGCGTCGCCATGGATAAGAATACCAGAAGCGCAAGAATCAGTGTGAAGCATCTTTTCATGGATCTCATTCCTTTCCGGCTTGTTCAATGTTTATTTCAGGACGGCTGTCAGTACAGGCCGATTCTGTTCCCGGTCTGCCTCATTGAAGGATCGTGGACTTTTGCTCAAAGATACCCGAAAACAGGCTAAAACTGTGAAACATGCATCATATTGCACTTCTTTACGCAATTAGTACTATGACTGGAATGACTCAGATCTTTATCGGTTTTTGTTTATTTTTTTCTTTTTCAGAACGGCCACGATCACGGCTGCAACGGCAAGCACCGCCAGCACGATGACAACCGGGCCGGAGTCTTTTTCTGCCTCAGCCGGTGCCGCTGTCGCTGCCGGCGAAGCGCTCGGAGAGGGCTGTGCCGTCGGTGTGGGGGTGGATTTCGCACTTTTTTCCGTCGGGGCGGGACTTACGGCAGGTGTCTCCGAGGGCTTCGGTGCTTGTGTCGGCGCAGCGGAGGGTGCAGCCGACTGCGCGGGCTTCGGTGCTTGCGTCGGCGCAGCGGAGGGTGCAACCGACTGCGCGGGCTTCGGCGTGGAGACGGCAAGAGGCGTTTGCTCGCCTTCCACTGTGACAACGGAGCTTGCATAGGCGTCCCCTTCCAAGGTGGATGCAGTAATGACCGCAGTGCCCGCGCGGAAGGTTGTGACCACGCCGGCGTCATCCACCGTGGCTACCTGCTCATTGCTGCTCGACCAGATCAGCTCCGGCTCATCTTCCACAATTGTCATTGTTTTGGTTTCGCCTGCGCTGACCGTCGCTTGGGATTCGTTCATGGTCAAGCCTTTTGACGTACCCTTCGACACTACCTTTTCGTTTATATCGTCAGACCGAGGAGCTTCCGCGGGCTGCATGGACGGAACAGAAGACGCGGGCTGTGCGGATTCCATGGGCTGAGCAGGCTGAACAGGTTCCGCGGACAGAGCAGACTGGACAGGTTCCGCGGACAGAGCAGACTGGACAGGTTCCGCGGGCAGAGCAGACTGGACAGGTTCCGCGGGCAGTGCCTCAACAGCCGCGCTTTGCTGCACGATAGAAATACTCTCTCCCTGGTCAGCGTCAGGCAGATCATTCTGCGTTTTCTCCGCCGCAGGCTCCGCGCTCGGAGTCTCCGTCCCTTCAAGTATGCAGTCTGCACAGCTGACATCATAATACGTGCGGTCTGCGTCGGCAATGATGATCTCCGCAGGGTCAAATGACAAGCGCGTATCGCCCAAATTATTTTTTTGAACACGCAGCACCAAGGCGATTCCGCTCTCGCTGAGGGGGGTCAAAGAAGCCCAGACCAGATTAATCTTGCCGGGAATCCGGCCGTTGATGACCGGCGCTCGATTCCCCTCGAACAGCTTGCCCGACTGCACATCGAGAACGCTCAGTGCAGATGCATCATAGTACATCGAGAATTGCATCATGGAGGCGTTCTCAACACCGAGAGCCTCAATCGCAATATCGTAAACATCTTCCGACTCTTCCATAATCGTGCTGACGAGGGATGCCCCGGCCGCCAAAGCGCCGACCGGCAGCGACAGGAACAATGCCAGAACGATCAGGAGAGCGAACAGTTTTCTTTTCATCGTATCATGCTTCCTTTCCTGATAAGCATAAAGGGCTCCGAAAGGAGCCCTTTATGCTTTTCTTTTTTACGGGATCACAACGCATGGGTTGTTAAGTCCCTGCGCTGCGGCTGCGGCAGCGCTGTCTTCCTTGTAAACAAGCAGAACTGAGTTGTCGAAGGCGTCGGTGGAAATCGACGTGACATTTTCCGGGATGTACACGGCCGAAGCCTCCGTACCGGTAAAGGCCTGGGAGTCAATCCTGGTCAGAGCCGACGGGAGGGTAAAGTCGGGAACCACGACTCTGCCGTACTCAATTGTCGGATTATAATAGTTATACGTGGAGCCGCCGACGATGGAGGCAAAGACAAATTCTTCCCCCTCATCCACGTCGAGGCTTACAGCGCCCGTATCCTTCACCCTAAAGTGAAGCGTGGTCACCGTACCGGCGTCTGCCTGCAAGACGGTATCATTAATCCACACAAAATAATACTCACCTGTGGTAGGGTTGTCAAGCAATTCGTTCTGCCCGCTGATGAGATCGCCTACCGTATAATCAAGGTACTCCAGTATCTCAGGATCATAAGTCAGTGCAAACTGGATAACCGCAAGATCGCTCATGCCGGAAACGATGATCGGGATATCCACCGTTTCGCCCGGAGCCGCCATAACGTCCGTACCGATCGTGAGCACAGCGCCGTCCGCATATGCCGGGACGCCGGCCGCAGCGGTCAGTACGGCCAACACCAGAAGCGTACACAGGAGTCTGCAAAGCATGTTGTGCTTTTTCATATTATCACCGCCTGTTCTTCCCTTCTGTACTGATTAGAATTCATTGATTAACTCAGCTACATAGCGGCTGATTATATTGGCGTCGATGGCGTTGACACTTCCGTCACGGGTTACGTCGGCAGCGGTAAAGGCCGCGCCTTCAAGCAAATTGATCTTAACAGCATGTTCGAGAACCGCGAAAACATCCACAACATTGATGAAACCGTCGTTATCGACATCGCCAAGCGTGATGTCCATAATATTGACCGAGCCGGGCACAAAATTCATCAGAATATTCGCTTCATTGCGCTCTACCTTGAAAAAGTTGTTGTAGTCACTCGCGAAGAAAATTTCAGTGCTGCCGTTATAGCCAACTGCCGCTTCCTCAAAGGTCAGATTGAGAAGTGTTCCCGCATCATTCAGCGCATGGGCAGTATCAGCCCAGACGAAAGTCACAGCGCCCGGATTATTATCGTTGATCGTCGGTTGTCTTTTGCCGGTCATCAGATCGCCGGCCGCGCAGCTGACAAGTCTGAGCACGCTGCTGTCATACCGAACCTTAAACTGTGCCATTTTCGCGCCGATGCCCTTGTCAAGGGAAACGCTGACGGTAACCTGATCGCCGCGGCGCAGGGTTTCGCTGCTGATCACAAGATCGGCGGCATACTCGATGGGTTCCTCGGAGTCTTTGACATGGTAGCCGACATCGCGGTTACTATAGCGTGTGATATCGAAGCGATCCATATTCAGACCCTGAATATGGCTGTCGGGATTGTCTGTATCGGACACGAAGAACCAACCATTCTCGCTGACATAGCTTGCGTCTTTGGCAAAGGTGATCGTGCCGGTCGGAACCCCACGATCATTGTCCGGCTGCAGATGGATTTCCTGATTGCTGAACAGCGTACCGTTGACATTCATATTTCCGCCGATGAGGTCAAGGTAGTCCGTCCGCAGGATAACGCCGGGATTTACCGTGAGGCTTTCGCGTACCTCAAGCTGTACGCCGTGTGCCTCCGTGTTGAGATTGGAAGTGAGCACCTTGTCATATTCGATACGAATCTTGCCGTAGTAGTGATCCTCCAACGCGTTGAAATTATTCATCAGGATGCTGAACTCGGTGTCATCAGACGCGTCTGCAAGAAAGCGGATTTCTGTGTGGTTTTCCGGGTTCTGAATTTCAAAAGTGACCTTATTGTTGTTGAAGAAGAGACTGGGGGAATTGTACCACTCGGTATGCAGATTGGCCCAGTCGTGCAGGGTCACGTGACCGTTGTCGCCGACTGTCACGGTATCAATGTAGCAATCGCAGTCGAAAAGCACAAGCTGTCCGTTGACAGTAAGCTGATGACCATGCAGTCCGCCGTTGACGGTAAGCGTTTTACCGGCCGGAATGATGAGATTCGTGTTCCAGAAATCGACATCCATGTTCTGCGGTATCGTGATGTCGTCCTGCAATGTAAAGCTATTCAGATTTGACAGATTATAGCCGGAGTAATTGTCGTAGCTCTGGCTGCAGGCGGTTGCGAATGCCTCCCAGATTTCTCCGGTTTTGCGGTAGCTCGTATAACCATAATCGTCGCTTGCTTCAAACAGGCTGAGATTCAGACCGGTGATCAGTTGGCCGGCATTGTCGTCATTCGGAACGCGCAGATCACCGTTTCCGGTGTAGACGCTGTTCTGAGCGAAGTTGATCGTGCCGTAGCCGGCATAGCGGTCGCCGCTGTCGTAATTGACCTCGACACAGTTGTTGTTGGTCAGCGTACCGTATACCGTCATCGGCGCCGCGTTGAGGTTGATAAAATCATTGCTGATAAGCGTCGCGCCCTCCGAAATCGTGATGGAGCCGTTGTCATACGCGCCGTCCACGAAGAGGTTGAGACCTGACGGAATCTCCACTGTACCATTGATAACCCACGGGAAACGGATATCCGCATGGCCGTTGAAGCCGTCGGGGAGGGTCGGGGTCCTCGTTATGGCGTCGTTGATATCATCCGCATCGTAGGCATTCCAGTTGAGATGAACCCAACTGGTATAATGAACCCTGTTGATCTGGTTTTTAATGACCGCATCCGTCAGGGCGTAGCCGGGCAGGCCGAGATTGGCCTGCAGACCGACCGACGCCTCGGCGTTTTCGCCAAACACCAAATGATCGCGGATATTGACATTGCTGTTTTCTCTTTCCCAGTCTACTTCGCCCTTGCCCATCAGGAGCTGACCATAGAGCTCCAAGCCTGTGCCGCTGTAATCGCCGATGACGTTCAGCGTCGCGCCCGCGGGAACGACAAGGGTGGTGCCCCACGCGGAAACGTGCATCCCCTCGGGGATCATAAGCGTTTCATTTTCGCCGAGCGAAACAGGCCCCAGGTTATTCATATTATAGTAGCTCTCATGGTTTGCGATGGCGTTGCGCAGACCAGTCAGAACTGCGCCGCTGTCGACAAAGACAACAACGTGGTCATCCTCGATATAGTTGATGCTGAAGCTTGAGAGATTCAAACCTGTGATGTAGCTAACGGCTTCTTCGGATGAATCCACATTCAGAACCACCATAACGCCGGAGCCGGTGTAGACGCCGCCGTCGTTAACCTGCAGACGGCCTCGCACGCCGCCATTCTCGTCAAGCTCAAGCAGCGAGTTGTTGATCAGCCTGCCGTCGCCCTCGATCGTGATGAGCGCGCCGTCGCAGTACAGGCCGCCGTTGAGCGTCAGAACGCCGCCGCTGCCGATCACAAGACCGCCTCTGTTGCGGTTGATGGTGAGGTGAACTCTGTTGAAGGTGATCTCACTGTGGAGTTCCCACGGGAACTGCGGCTGGATATCGGGATGGTACGGTTCCTCCATCCCTTCCGCAAACGCCAGCATGTCGCGGAGCTGCTGCTCGTTCTCGGGACGGAAGTGAACGTTGATGTTGCAGTAATCGCCGAGTGTGATTTTCGTTCTGTCCGTTTCGGCCGGAATATGCAGCCTGACGTTGTTGCCTGCGGTAAGCGTACCGGTAAGCTCAAAGAAATCGTAGACGTTCAGGTAGCCGCCGTCCTCGACGATCACGCTGGCGCCTTCCTCCACGATGAGGGTATGCAGCTCAAAACGCGCGCCGGCTTCAACCCTCACGGTTTTACCCGCCGGGAGGGTCAGGTTCGTACCCCAGCATTCGAGCCGGAATCTCTGCCCACTCGGAATCGTGAGGCCGTTCGTAAGCTCAAAATCACCCATACCGGCCAGATTGAAGTAATTATCGCCGTTGGCAACGGCCTGCTCCAGTTCAGCCAGGAGATCAGCACGTGTACGGAAGGTGTAAGGCTGTCCGTTGCGCATGATTCTCGCGCCTTCACCGGGAGTATATGTGCCGGTCGCACCCAGAAAAGCATAAGGGCCGTTGAGATTGACCAGGCCGTTATTGAGCAGCGTGCCATCGATATTAAGATTCGCGTCAAAGAATGCGAACACGCTGTTGGAGCTTACCGTAAAGGTCTTTCCCGCAGGGATATGGACTCCGTTGTGGGCTCTCAGTCTGGTATGCGGGAGAGTCTCCGTGACCATATCGCACTCGAACGGGAAGAACATCTCGATAAACGGTTCCATCATGGTATACTCGTTTAACCCATCCGCTTGGATTCTCTGATAGGCCTTCACGACATCCTGTTCATTATCGGTATCGAAATGCACGCCTATCGCGCCGCCATTGAAGGTGACCTTGCTCAGATCCAGCTCAAGCCAGCTGTCATAGGAGCAGTCGATCATCGAGCGTTCATCATTCAGCGTAACGCTGCCGGTGCCCTGAATCATAAAGTTTTTCGGCGCATCAACGTGACCACGCCCGACGCTGGCGTCAACAACAAGCTTACCGCCGTCTTCAATGACCACGGCGTCCGCAAGCAGCTCGCCGTAAACCGTCAGGGTCGCGCCGTCGGTAATGAAAATGCCGTCATTCCTGGCTGAAACGCTGAGGTTCCCGGGAATGGTGAGATCCTCTGTAATCATGATCGTGCCGTAATTATTGATATTGCATGTACTCGCGCCGTTTTTAATGGCCTCCAGCACCGGCGCCAGGCGCTGATCGCTCGGCACAGTCGCAGCATTGTTGTAGAGATACGCGCCTTCATAATAGTCGCTTCGGATGAGGCCGTAGATGCCATCGATATGGTCATCCGGATCACCCTCGAAGATATCGCGGACAATGATTTCGCCTGAGCCATCATAGACGCCGCCGTTATTGACGCCCAGAACGCCGGTCTCGCCATTGCCGTCGTTGCACAGCTCGATCCAACTGTTGTTTATCAGCGTGCCGCCGTCCACCGTGAGATCCGTGCATCTGACCCAAATGCCGCTGTTGAGCGTCAGCTTACCGCCATCGGCGACGGTGATGCTGTAATTGTTGTTGCTGTTCTTGCCATCCAGACGCAGCTCCACCCTGTCAAAGGTGATCTCATCGGTGATTCTCCAGTTGAACCATATACTCATCCAGCCGTAGAAAGGATCTTCAAGGGCTTCTGCCTCTTCTTTATACGCGTACAATTCCTGGAGATTATTCGCTTCGTAATCCACGTTGATGTGACACCTGACGCCATAATCAAGGGAGGGGGTGTAGCCGGCCGGCAGGTTCGCCCAGACATCATTGCCAAAGGTAACCCTGCCGTCTCCCTCAAGGAAGTCGTAGACACTCAGGGAAGCGCCGTCCTCGATGACCACCTGCGCGCCTTCCTCCACTATCAGGCAGTTCATATCCACACTCACGCCCGATTTGACCCGCAGCGTCTGGCCGGCGGGAAGAATGAAATTCGTGCCGTAGTTTCTGAGGAAGAACTTGTGTTCAAACGTCGCGCCGTTGGTGAGTACAAAATCCCCGTAATTGGTCAGCTCATAATACTCGTCGTTCTCAATCGACTGCTCCAGCTCTGTCAGCAGCTCTGCATTCGTCTTGAAGGTAAAGCGCCCACCGTTGCGGTACATGCCGCCATTTTCACCCTCGTCGTAGCTGCCTGTCTCGCCCAGAACCGCGATGGGACCATTGAGGTTGATTCTGCCGTTGTTGACGAGAGCGCCATCGACCACAAGGTTTTCATTGAAAATGGCAAAAATGCCGCCCTCCAGAACCGTGAAGGTCACGCCCTGCGGGATATGCGCGCCGTCATGGGTTCTGACTCTCGTGTGGGTGGGGACGCCGGGAATCTGCGCCTCAAACGGGAAGCGAACCTCCACAAACGGCTCCATGTTTTCATAGGTGTTGAGATGGTTGTCGACAATATCGTTATAGGCGGCCTGCAGCTCCTCTACGGTTGTCACCTCGTAATGGGTGCAGAATCCGCCCTGATTGTAAGTGATCTTGCTCTTATCCAGGTCCTTCCAGACGTTCATGCCGGTGTCAATACTGCCCCGGTTGATCAGCTCCAGCTCGCCCTCAAGCATGATGGCATAAGGGATATCCATATGGGCGCCGCTGTTCGTCGGCTGCTGTTCGCCGTTCACAACGACCTTGCCGCCTTCCTGAATGAGAAGGCCGCTGACGTTGAACTCACCGTATACGGTAAGGGTCACGCCGTCGGGAATGACGATCCCGCAGCCGTAGCCCCTGACATGCATATTAACCGGGATGCTGAGACTTTGCGCGATTACAATTCTGCCAAGTCCCGTGAGGTCATACTCGCCCTCATAGTTTGCGGCGCACGCGTCGCGCAAAGCCGTATACGCCTCGGACGCAGACGTATCAATGGTAATGTTCTCCCCATTGTATACGATGGCATGTTCACCCTGAGAGTATTCGCCTGTCAGGCCAAAAATCAAGCTGGAATCATGAAGATTGATTCTGCCGTTGTTGACGAGAGCGCCGTCAACAACAAGGTTATCACCGATAACAGCCAAGATAGCTCTCTCACTGACCGTGAAGGTCACGCCCTGCGGGATATATGCGCCCTGACGAGCTCTCAGCCTCGTATGGGCGGGGACGCTGGTAACGGTATTTTGCCCCGCCTCAAACGGGAAACGAATCTCAACAAACGGCTCCATATCACTGCGGGTATTGAGATTGTTGTTTAGAATGTCGGCATAGCTGTTCTGCAGTTCCAGCTCAGTTGTCGCCTCGTAATGAGTAAAGAACTGGCCATAGTTGCTGCAGGTGACCTTGGTGAGATCCAGGGACTTCCAGACGTCGATGCCGGTGTCAATGATGGAATGGTTAATCACCCGCAGTTCGCCCAGAACCGTGATGGCATGAGGAATATCCATGTGGGCGCTGAAGTTTTCCGGCTGATAGATGCTGTCAACGACGACCTCGCCGCCTTGCTGAACGAGCAGTTCTCTGACGTTGAACTCGCCGTATACGGTAAGCGTCACGCCGCTGGGAACGATGATCTTAAAGCCGTAGCCCCTGACATGCATATTAACCGGGATGCTGAGATTATCCGTGATCTCGATTTCGCCGGACCCCTCGAGGTTATACTCGCCCTCATAGTTCGCGGCGCATGCGGCGACCAGGGCCGTATACACTTCGGACGCAGACGGTTCAGGATCTGCAAAGACTGCCGCCTCGTCAAGCTCTTCGACCACAGTCCCGTTCTCCCCGGCGTTGGCCTCGGGCAGGCTTTCCTGCTCGATCGGCTCCACGGGCGCGACGATCTCTTCAGGCTCACGAAGCTCCGCGTTTGTTACGTCATCGAATACGAAGTCTTCCTCAAGGATTTCCTCTTCGACGGCTTTCTCTTCGATAACCACCTCTTCCATGTCGGAAATGGCCGGTTCGTCCGTGTAATCGCTTTCGAGCAAAAGCTCCTCTTCCAGATAATCCTCAGCAAAGCCCGCAGCCGGGAATAAGCTCAGGCACATTGTAAGGCACAGGAAGACAGCTAAGGTTTTGCACAGTGCGTTGGACATTTGATGCACCTCCATAAAATAATTGGGATAACTTCTTGATCTTACTGTGTGGTGTTGCCTTGATAGAACCTGGTTTGGCGCGTATTTCATCCGTAATTACCGTTTTCCCCCATATATTGAACCTCCGTTTTTACATATTTGCAGATACTTTTCTTGTTTGCTCTAACAAAAAGGCGTAGTATAGAGCAACTACTGCTTCATATGTTTCTAATAGAATAGCATATATTGGATTTTTCTGCAATAGAGAATAGAGCCTTTTTTCTCCCGCGTTTATCAATTTCTTTCGACAGATCAGGGCGTTTCCCAATTCCGCCTTGATTTATACCGGAAACAGCGTATGACGGCAGTTGGACAGCGTTCTCTGCACATCGTCGATTTTAGAGTTTTAAAATAGATTGGCCCTCCGTGTGACCGGCACGGAGGGCCATAGCAAGAGAGATCTGCGGCTGTATTCTGCGTCAGAGAGGTGTTGAGACGCATGGGGCGAGAAACCCCCGGCAGCCGCTCAAGCATCTGATCTGGTTTAAGTATAGCACGGGAAAACGTGCTGCGGAAGCCCCCGGGGGGGATACAAATTCAAATTATTTTTCAATGTCGAGATCGACGGTGACCTCGTAGTAGTCGCAGGCGTGGGCGGTCCAGTTACGGACGTTGGCCTTGGAGATCATGTTCATCTGCAGGAAGGAGCAGAAGAAATAGGCGTTGTCATCCAGAATGGCCTGCTGGAGCTCGATGGCGAGCTCGGCGCGCCTGGCGGTGTCGAACTCAACGGCAAGCTGCTCCATCAGATCATTGACGTGCTCGTTCTCATACGCGCCGAAGTTGTAGCTCATGCCGGGCAGGCAGGAGGTCGTGAAGAAATACTGCGGGTCGCCGGAGGGTGCGGTTACAAGCGCCGAGGCGTAGATGTCAAACGAAGTCATATCGGCCAGGAACTGCCGACGGTTCGCGGTGCAGTTGATGTCCACGTCCATGCCGATCTGCTTGAGGGACGCCTGCACGGACTCGGCCAGAAGCGGCAGCTCCTGACGGCTGGGGTAGGTCAGCCAGCGGATGACGAGCTTCTCGCCGTCCTTCTCGCGGATGCCGTCGCCGTCGGTATCGATCCAGCCCGCGGCCTCAAGGACAGCCTTCGCGCCCTCGGGATCGTAGGTCTCGGTCGTGATGTGCTCGCCGCCGAAGGTGGAGAAGCCGTCGGGGAAGGCGCCGTTGCCGACGACGCCGTGGCCGTCGAGCAGGACCGCGACGAAGCCCGCCTTGTCAATGCCCATGGCGATCGCCTTGCGCACGGCGGGGTCCTGCATGATGGGGCTCGTCATGTTCACAGAGCCGAAGAAGGCGCGGGAGGTCTGGATGCCGGAGAACTGGTAGGCGGGGTTTTCAAAGTTCGGGTAAGCCTCGTAGGCCATGCCGTAGGCGGCGTCGATGTCGCCCGCTTGGAGTGCAAAGGAGAGGGTGTCGCCGTTGGAGAGGGTACGGATCGTGATCTCGTCGAGCTTGGGGGTGCCGTTCCAGTAGTACTCGTTGGGGACAAGGGTCAGGTGATCGTCCGTCACCATGTCGACGGCGCGGTAGGGGCCGGTGCCGACGGCGATGCCGGTCTCAAAATCGCTCGCATCCACATCGATAATGCAGCCGTAGGGGTCGCCGAGATAGTTCATCAGGGCGGGCACGGGCTCGGAGGTGGTGATGGTCAGCGTCATACCGTCCGCCCGGATGTCCGTGATCTTGGTGTCCGAGGGCGCGCGGTCATGCACCTCCAGCAGATGGTCAAAGCACTGCTTGACGGCCTCGGCGTCCATGTCGCGGCCGGAGGAGAACTTCACGCCCTCGCGCAGCGTAATGGTCCAGGTCAGATTGCCGTCGTTTTCCCAGGCGGTGGCGAGCCAGGGCTCGAGCTCCATGGTGTCGGTGTAGTGCACCAGGGTCTCGCCGACGCCGTAGCGGATGCAGGGCCAGCCGTTGTAGGTGCGATGCGGGTCGATGGTCTCTTCCCAGTTTTCCGCGTTGAAGGTGGTGTCGCCGATGACCATGGTCTTTTTATCCGCAGCAAAGGCCGAGGGCGCGAAGAGACTCAGCATCAGGCACAGGAGCAGCGCGAGGGACAGGGTTCTTTTCATGATTGATTTCCTCCAGTTTTCATTCTTGCTTTTTCCGCTTTATGGGGTATACTGGAGACGGCAGAGGCGGATTCCCCGCCGCCTGTCAGTTACGGCGGCTTCCCTGTTGCTTTCCGACGGCTCACAGGGAAGTCGTTTTTTTATCTACAGAGCCGAAGATTCGGCTTTGTATTTGATGATCATGCCGCCGCGTTCCGTAGGGGTCGATCCCCAGATCGACCCGAAATCCCGGATACCGCGCAAGGTCGGCGGGCCGATGAGGGCATCGTCCCCTACGGCAGGCACCAACTTGACAGCATTGCCTTCGAGGGGAAGGCATAGGAGGGGGGGTTATTTATAGGCCGCGATGGTGAAGATCGGCGTGGGGTTGAAAAACTCGTCGATCTCGCGGTAAATGCGCTTGTAGACGCCCACGTCCACCAGAACGCGCTCAAAGCCCGCTTCGACCAGAAGCTGCACGTCCCACTGCGGGCGCGGCTGCTGGTAGGCGCCGACCTCCATGGTAATGGCTTCGTTTTCCGCCTGCATATACGCCGGCACCAGCTTGTGGGCGTGGTTTTCCGGCAGCTCGTGCTCCTCCTCGTCCTCGAGCGCGGCTGCGTAATCCGCATCGAAATTGATGAGCACGCCGCCCGGTTTCAGAAGTCTGTACCACTCCCGATAAGCTCTGGCGATATGCGGCAGCGTCCAAGTGAGATTTCGGGTTACAAGCACGTCGAAGCTCTCATCCGGAAAATCTGTCTCCTCCGCGTCCATGATCTGAAAATTGGCGTGAAGCCCCAGAACCGAGGACATGTGCTTTGCGTGGTCGATCATCTCCGGCGTCAGGTCGATGCCAGTCGCCTCATGTCCTTCGGCCGCGAGCAGGCAGGCGAAAAAGCCCGTGCCGGTGCCGATGTCAAGGACGCGCAGGGTTCTCCCCTTCGGCAGGTACTTCTGAAACTCCGCGAGCCAGCGGTTCTTCTTCTCACTCTCATACTCCCGCAGCCGCTGCTGCTCGAAGCCCTCGGCCCGGTGGGACCAGTAGTGCGCCACGCGATGTTTGATACGTTCCATGGTGTTTTCTCCTATAAAAAACTCTCGATCAGTCTTTTGGTGTAAGCATCCTTTGGATTGCGGATCACGTCGTCGGGTCTCCCCTGCTCCACGATGTCGCCCTTGTACATGACCAGCACCCGGTCGCAGAACTGCTGTACCAGGGCGATGTCATGGCAGATGAACAGGATGGAGAGGCCCTCGCCGTGCCTGCTGCGCAGATCGTTGAGCAGCGCCAGAATCTCCTGCTGGATGGTCACGTCCAGCGCGGAGGTCGCCTCGTCACAGATCAAAAGCTTCGGTTTGATGGCAAGCGCCCTCGCGATCGCAGCGCGCTGACACTGGCCGCTGCTCACCTGATGGGGATAGCGCCCGGCAAATTCCGGCGTCAGGCCGCAGTCGGTCAGGAGCTTTGCGACCTCCCTCTTCGTCTCCGCCCTCGACATGCCGCTGTTGCGGAGGCTTTCGCCGATCCCGTCGCCGAGGGTGCATCTGGGATCAAAAGAATCCGTCGGCGTCTGGAAGACCATCTGCATCTTCCGGTAAACTTTGCGCAGCTCGCCGCCGCTCACGTTGGTAATATCCTCCCCATCGAGGACGATACTGCCCCCGGATGCGTCCAGCAGGCGGGTGATCATGTTGACCGTGGTACTTTTCCCGCTGCCGCTCTCGCCGATGAGGCCGAGGCACTCGCCGGGATACAGCTCAAAGGAGATATGATTGACGGCGGTGAAATCCGGCTGCCCGGTGCGTGTGAAGACCTTTGTGAGATCGTTTACTCTTAATATCGGTTCCATGCGTCACTTCCTCAATCTGGGCACGGCGGCCATCAGCGTGCGGGTATAGGCTTCTCTCGGATGGTTCAAAACCTGCTCCGTCTCGCCGTATTCGACCGTCTCACCGTTTCGCATGACGAGCACCCTGTCCGCCATGGCCCCGATGACGCCGATGTTGTGCGTGACCAGCACGATGGCAGTGCCGAAGGTTTTTCGCACCAGCAGCATCTCCTCTACCACCTGCTTCTGTACGGACACGTCCAGGGCCGAGGTCGGCTCGTCCGCAAGCAGGACGCTCGGATTCAGGAGCATCGCCGCCGCGATGCCGACGCGCTGCTGCATCCCGCCGGAGAGCTCAAAGGGATAGCTGTCCAAAATGCGCTGCCCGTTTTCAAAGCCGATCTTTCGCAGCAAGTCAAGCGCTCTGGCACGGAAGTGTTCTTTTTCAATCGCTTCATGCTCTCTCGCGCATTCCCAGAGCTGCGCGCCGACGGTGCGGATCGGGCAGAAGGAACTGCCCGCGGACTGAAAGATCATGCCGAGCTCCGGCCCGTTGAGCTTTCTGAGCTCGTTTGCAGGCAGATCGGGGAGATCCATGCCCTTGTACCAGATGTCGCCCCTTGTCACCATGCCGAAGTCGCCGAGAAGCCCCATGGCCGCCTTGATGAGCGTGGACTTGCCGGAGCCGGACTCCCCCACGATGCCGAGGATCTCACCCTCGTCTACCGTGAAGCTCACGTCCTTGATCGCCCTGAAGCCGTTGTAGGTGATGTCGACGTGATCATATCTAAGAATTTCAGCCATCTCTTTACCTCCCTCTGCTCTTTGGATCCGCGTAGTCACGGATCGTGTCGCCCAGGAGGTTGAAGATCATGACGGAGACAAAGATCGCAAAGCCGGGAGCCAGCGTGACCCAGGGATGGGTGGCAAGGAGGCTTCGCGTATCGCTCATCATGTTGCCCCACTCCGCCGTAGGAGGCTTCGCGCCGAGGCCCAGGAACGACAGGCCCGCGAGCTCCATCATCATCGTGCCGATGTCGAGCATCGAGGTGACAAGGATCGGGCCAATGATGTTCGGCAGGATGTGCTTGAAGATGATCTTCCAGGTCCCGCTCCCAGAGAGCCGGGCTGCTTTCAGGTACGGCGTCTCCTTCTGTGAGAGAGTCTGGCTTCTGGCGATGCGGGCGTACTTCGGCCAGGAGATCGCGGCGAGGGCGATGATCGCGTTCTGCAATCCGCCGCCCAGAACGCCCGCCACGGTCAGCGCGAAGACAAGGCCGGGAAAGGCGAGGAACATATCCGAAATGCGCATAAGCACCGTGTCGATCCACTTGCCGTGCCAGCCGCAGAAGACGCCGATGCAGGTGCCGAGCGCGGTGATGATCGCCACCAGCAGGAGGGTCGAATAGATGCTCGTCTTGCTGCCGACGATGACGCGCGAGAGCATGTCCCGTCCGTAGCGGTCGGTGCCGAAGGGGTGCGCGGCCGAGGGCGCGGCCTTCGCGTTGGAGAGATCCTGCAGGTAGGGGTCGTAGGGCGTCAGGTGCTCGCAGAAGACGGAGCACAGAAGCAGGATCACGGCGAGGGTCCCGAAGAGGATGAGGCGGGTTTTGACCGTATCCTTTTTGATCTTTTGGATTCTGACTGTCGGTTCGCTCATTCCTTGCTCACCCCCAGACGGATGCGCGGATCGAGCGCATGGTACAGAAGATCGGTAAAGAGATTGACCAGCACATAGATGATCGCCATCCAGACCACGTAGGCCTGAATCAGCGGATAGTCGCGCATGGTGATGGAGTCCACGGCGAGCTTTCCCACGCCGTCCCACATAAAGATACTTTCAATAATGGCCGTGCCGCCGAGAAGGCTGCCGATGGAGAGGGCCAGCAGCGTGATGATCGTGAGCATGGAGGATTTCAGCACGCTTTTCCACAGGATCACGCGATTTCGCACCCCTCTCGCCTGCGCGCCGGTCACATAGTCTTTATTGAGTTCTTCCAGAACGGTGGCGCGCACCTGCCGCATATATTTGGCGGACATGGCGATCGCCAGCGTCAGCGTCGGCATGATCGCGCTTTTGAGCGTCGTGCCGTTTGCGATGACCG
Source organism: Oscillospiraceae bacterium (assembly GCA_902789745.1). Classification (GTDB taxonomy): domain Bacteria; phylum Bacillota; class Clostridia; order Oscillospirales; family Oscillospiraceae; genus Limivicinus. Next base: position 25,700 of record CADAPH010000002.1, read on the forward strand.
GCAGCCATTTGAGTTTAATCGCAAGCAGCTGCATTAACAGAAGGGCCACAAAAAAGTTCGGCAGAGAATTGCCGATGAAGCTCAGAAATCGGAGTATATAGTCTATGAATTTATCATGGTTCACGGCGGCGAGCACACCCAGCGGAATGGAGATCACAACCGTCGCGAGGATCGAGAGCGCCGTCAGCAGCAACGTCGCCGGGAGCTTGGAGGTGAAGGTCTTGAACACGTCCTTGCCGGAGACGTAGCTCGTGCCCATGTCGCCGCGCAGCATCCCGCCGAGCCAGGAGACGTACTGTGTGACAAAGGGCTGATCGAGGCCGAGCTCCGCGCGCTTTGCGTCGATGATCTCCTGCGAGACCGCGCCCTTGCTGCCGTAGAGCTCCGTGATGGCGTCGCTGCCCGCGATGCGCATCATGGCAAAGGACAGAAACGTGATCCCGATCAAAACCGGGATCAGCTGTAAAAAACGCTGTATCACATATTTTCTCACGGCCCACGCCCCCTGTCTTTTTGGAAATGAAAGAAGGTATTTGTATTATAAGGGCAGACGAAGCGCAGCGGAAGCCCCCGGGGGGGATATTTTTTTCAGGTTTTTTGAGGGTGCCGTTCCATACGTTTTTGACAAGGGTGGATAAACGTCCTCTCGCCGTTGCTGTCTCCGGCGTCAAGAATTCCGGGAAAACGAGCCTGATCGTCAGGCTGATCCCGGAGCTGAACAAGAGAGGGTTGCGCGTCGCCACCGTCAAGCATGACGGGCATCGCTTTGAGCCGGATCGCCCCGGAACGGACAGCTTCCGCCATCTGGAGGCCGGCGCGGTGGGAAGCGCCGTCTTCGACGGTGAAAAGTTCCAGCTTGTGCGGATAACGGCCGTCGACGAGGGTTTTCTCGTCTCTCAGTTTCCGGAGGCCGATCTGATTCTTCTTGAGGGGTTTAAGGCTTCCCCCTGTCCGAAGCTGGAGATCGTGCGCGCCGCCGTGTCCGGGCACCCTGTGTGTCACCCGTCCGCGCGTCTGGCTCTTGTCACGGATATGGACTTTGAAAGCCCCGGATGCCCCGTTTTCTCCCTCGAGGATGTTTCCGGTATCGCCGATTTTCTGAATCGTTTTGTTCAGCTCGGCCGCCGTTTTTCCGCCATTCTTCTGGCAGGGGGCTTCAGCTCCCACATGGGCAGCAGTAAGGCTGAGCTCCCCTTCTGCGGGATGCGCCTGATCGAGTACCAGCTTCACCGTCTGCGCCTTCTCGGCATCGAGGATATTCTGATCGCGGGGTACAAGGGGCAGATTGAGGGCGGACGGACAGTTCCGGATCTCATCCCCCATCGGGGTCCGCTCAGCGGCATCCATGCCGGACTGTCGGCCGCCGCCAGGGCGTCCTGCCTTGTGCTGAGTGTGGACGCGCCGCTGGTGCCGTTTTCGATTCTGATTTCCCTGATGCAGCAGCATTTGCGCGGGATTACTGCGCTCACGCATGACGGGCAGATCGAGCCTCTGATCGGGATTTATGACCGTTCTCTCTCTCTCCTGTCTGCGAAGAGGTCCTGAAGGGCGAGCACACTTCGGTCAGGCAGCTATTTACCCGCGCAGCTTTCCAGACCGTACCCGGCGATACGGACCCGCTGCTGCTGTCCAACTGCAACACACCGGAGGAATATAGGGCTATGCTCCGCACCGCGCAGCAAACCATGTCATCATCACCATGACCGCGTTCAGCTCCCCTTCTGCACGCTTTCGTTCAGGAGCTTTTCTACGAGCTCTCTTTTTTCATAAAGAACACAACCGCCGATGTGATCCTCCAGCAAATGACCGTTGTCCCGCAAGGCCCTGAAGAGGCCGGAGTTCATTGCTTCCTTCAGCGAAGTTTCAATCACGTTGATATCGGAATACGGAGAAAAGGGGCAGGGCTCCGCGCCTCCGTGGGAATTGATATGAAAAAAGCCCCTTCCGGCGGCCAGACAGCCGCCGGAGCTTTTTTCATCCCCCGGGAAGGAGACGAAGACCATTTCCGGATGTTCTGAGCGCAGGCGGTCGATCCCAAGTCGGATACGCTCGCGCTCTTCGTCGCCGGGCGCAAGATGCTTTGCCTCCTCGGTCACGGGGACGAACTCAATGAAAAAGACCGCCTTGCAGCCGCGAAGGGACAAGGAGCTGATGAAGCTGTCAGACAGCACTTCGTTCAGATTCTCCGTTGTTACGGTGATCGAGCAGCCGAACAGGAGCCCTCGATCCTGCAGACGCTCCATATTGGCCACGACTTTGCCGTAGACGCCTTCTCCGCGCCGGGCGTCCGTAAGATCCCGGTCGCCTTCGATACTGATGACAGGAATCAGATTTCTGCAGCGATCCAAAAGCCGGAAATATCGGTCGCCAAGAAAAGTACCGTTCGTGAAGATCGGGAAGAGGATATTCGGGTGTTCTCCCGCCATTTCCATCACATCATAGCGCAGCAGCGGCTCGCCTCCGGCCAGCAGGATGAAGCTGACGCCCAGCTCCCCCGCTTGCGTGAAGATGCTGTCCCACTGCTCCGCCGTGAGCTGGCGCTGCGGCGCACAGTCCTCGGTCGCGTGGTTGGCACGGGAGTAGCAGCCCGCGCAGTGGAGGTTGCAGGCGGAGGTAATGCTGGCGATCAAATAGGACGGGACATGCAGCCCCGCGCGCTCGTTTTCCGTCCTCTTTTCCGAGGCTTTTCGGGACGCTGCCGCAAAGCGGGCCATGAAGAGGCTCTCCTTCGGATCGCGCAGCATGGCTCTCAGGGCATCTCTCACGATCGTCTCCACGCCCTCTGCAAGATATTTCTGAAGATCGGTGATTTCGTTTTTCATTTTTCCGTATTACGCCCGCAGTGCGGTCTCTACCGCGTTTCTGACATCCTTCATGTCCACGGTGGGCTCAAAGCGGGCGATCACCCTGCCCTCACGGTCGATCAGGAACTTTGTGAAGTTCCACTTGATGTAGGCCTTGTCGCCGAACTTCTTGTTGTTCATGTCCGCGAACTTGTTCAGCGCGGCATTTTTCAGTCCCTTTCCGAAACCTTCAAAGGGCTTTTCCGTCAGCGTGCAGAACTGGTGGATCTCCTCCGCGTCGCCGGGCGCCTGGTTGGCAAACTGGTTGCAGGGGAAGTCCAGAATCTCCAAGCCCTGATCCTTCAAGTCCCTGTACATGGCCTCCAGCGGCTCGTAGTGCGGCGTGAAGCCGCAGCCGGTCGCCGTGTTCACAATCAGCAGCACCTTGCCCCGATAGTCCGACAGGCTGACATCCTGGCCGAGCCGATCCTTCACCGTAAAATCGTACACTGTTTTCATGTTCATGCTCCTTCCTTGTTCTTTTGATTATCCAACAACTCATACAGCAGACCGTACAGCATCTGCGCCTTTTCCGGCGGCAGGTCAATACAGCCCGCGACCTTCGCGGGAACGTCCTTCGCCTTTTCCCGCAAAGCGCGGCCCGTTTCCGTCAGTGTGATGACGACGACGCGTTCATCCTCGCGGCTGCGCTGCCGCTTCACATACCCCGCCTTCTCCATCTTTTTCAGCAGCGGAGAGAGCGTACCGTTATCGAGCAGCAGCTTTTCACCGATCTCGCCGACAGTGAGACCATCCTTTTCCCACAGAACAAGAAAAACGATGTACTGCGTATAGGTAAGTCCCAGCGGCTTGAGTACGGGTGTATAGAGCCCTGTCACATGCCGCGCCGCGGCATAGAGCGGAAAGCAGAGCTGGTTTGTAAGCTTCATCGCTTCCTGATAATCGTTCTCCATCCTTTTCCCTCCACAATATTTTTCTCTAATATATTTTATCAAATATATTAGACGCTGTCAAGCCCTGCATGATCTCCGCAGATATCTGATCCTATATCATTAAACCAGTTAGAAATCCAATTTCTACAAGTAATGCGACGGATAACGGAATTGGTGAGGGAATTGATGGTGTTGCAAAGACGGTCAATGACTTTTTCCAGAGAGGCGAAGACTTCGTTTGTGAAGCCACATTTTCTGAGTTCCTTCCAGATCTGTTCAATCGGATTTATTTCGGGAGTATACGGTGGGATAAAGAAGGGGACGATGTTTTTCTGAAATAGGAAACCTCATCGGGAGTGAGTGGTGCGTTTCTTTCCAACCATTCCCCATCAGTTCCGGATGCACCCTCGAAAAAGCGTTTTCCATCCTGAATCCCCTTTTTCTCTCTGCTCAGCGTATAGACGGAACAAGGGGATTCGTACAGTTTGCGAATACGCTGATCATTCTCGAAAACCCTGTGCGCCGTATGACATACTTCGACACACAGGGTTTTGGCGCTTGGATCAAATGTTTTCTGCGGAAGCGGAGCTTTCGCAGAAAATCATAAAAGACCTCAAGAGTCAGGCTCTCAAGGTCTTTTATGGTTGCAAATGTGCAATTGTTTTTCACGCTGCCTCATTTTAGAGGTGTTTGATGGTTGCGTGATGGTTGGTGTACGTTCCGGGCATCCTGGAAATCTCTGAAAGGCGCATGAAATCAGGCTTTTTCGCGTTTTGCTCAGTCCAGAGGTTTCATCGTCGGGAACAGGATCACGTCGCGGATGGAGCTTGCGCCGGTGAGGAGCATGACGCAGCGGTCGATGCCGATGCCGAGGCCGCCTGTGGGGGGCATGCCGTATTCGAGGGCGTTGATGAAGTCGTCGTCCATCATGCCCGCCTCATCGTCGCCCTTGGCGCGCAGCTCCATTTGCTTGATGAAGCGCTGCTTCTGGTCGATGGGGTCGTTGAGCTCGGAAAAGGCGTTGCCCATCTCGCTGCAGCAAATGAAGAGCTCAAAGCGCTCCGTCAGGCGCGGATCCTTCGGGCTGCGCTTGGCAAGCGGCGAAACGTCCACCGGGTGCATGGTGATGAAGGTGGGCTGAATCATCTTCTCCTCCACCTTCTGATCAAAGCACTCATAGAGCGCATGTCCCCAAGTGGGCTCCACCTTATCCATATCGACGCCGACAGCCTTCGCCGCGGCGACTGCTTCAGCGTCGTCCGTGATCGCCATAAAGTCGACGCCGAGATATTCCTTCACTGCCTCCGCCATGGTCATGCGGCGGAAACCGGGGGCAAGACTCACGTCATGGCCCTGCCACTGCACGTCGTAGGTACCGAGGATCTCCATGGCTGCGCCGGAGAGCAGCTCCTCAAACAGATCCATCATGTCGTTGAAATCGGCGTACGCCTCATAGAGCTCCACCGAGGTAAACTCCGGGTTGTGGCGGGTATCCATACCCTCGTTGCGGAAGATGCGGCCGATCTCGTAGACACGCTCGATGCCGCCGACGATCAAGCGCTTGAGGTTCAGCTCAGTGGCGATGCGCAGATACATGTCGATATCGAGGGTATTGTGGTGCGTGACAAAGGGCCTTGCGGTAGCGCCGCCGGAGATGGTATTGAGAACCGGGGTCTCCACTTCCATATAGCCGCGCCCGTCCAGATAGCGGCGGACGTAGGAGATGAAGCGGGAACGGATCTCAAAATTGCGGCGGCTGTCCTCGTTGACGATCAGATCCACATAGCGCTGGCGGTACTTGAGTTCCGTATTGGTCATGCCGTGGAACTTCTCGGGCAGGGGGCGCAGGGATTTGGCGAGCAGCACGACCGACTGGACATGTACGGAGATCTCGCCCGTTTTGGTCTTGAACACATAGCCGCCCACGCCGATAATGTCGCCGATATCGTACTTGCGGAAATCAGCAAACTCCGTCGGCGTCACCGCGTCGGAGCGGATATAGAGCTGGATCTGTCCCCTGTCATCCTTGATGTGGCAGAAGATCGCCTTGCCCATGCCGCGCTTGGAGAGGATGCGGCCCGCGACGCGAACCTGCTTCTCTTCAAAATCCTCGTAATGATCCTTGATCTCCTGCGACCAGGCTGTGCGCTCAAACTTTGTCTGATGGAAGGGATCGCGCCCCTCTTCCTGCAAAGCCGCAAGCTTATCACGGCGGACCTGCAGGATCTCGGACAGTTCCATCTCAGGCGCCTGCTGATTGTTTCTCTCTTCGCTCATACCATAACGCTCCCGTTACTTATTCTCGACAGAAAGGATCTGCAGCTTGATCTCGCCGGCCGGGGCAGCGACAGTGACGGTATCGCCGGCACGGTGGGAATGGAGCGCGCGGCCGACCGGGGAATCGTCGGAGATGCGTCCGGCCTTGGGATTTGCCTCCTGGGAGCCGACGATCTCGTAGGTCTCCTTCTCGTCGAACTCCAGATCCAGTACCTTGACGATGCTGCCGAGGGTAACGGTATCCTTGGGAGCGTCCTGCTCTGTCTTGTCGACGATTTCGGCGTTCTCAATGAGGACCTTGAGCTCGGCGATCTTGGAATAGAGCTTGCCCTGCTCGGTCTTGGCCTCGTCGTATTCGCTGTTCTCCGACAGGTCACCGAAGCTTCTGGCCTCCTTGATCAGCTCGGAAACTTCTTTCTCGCGGACGGTTTCAAGGTAGTAGAGTTCCTCCTTGATCGCGTCAAGGCGCTCCTGACTCATTTTGAATCTGCTTGCGTTAGCCATTTCTGACGATCTCCTTCTGCCGCGCGGCGGCATATATTTGAAATTGTTTTTTTATTTGTTTGCCCGATGGGCAGGATAGATTATATTGATTTTTAGTCTCTGTGTCAACTCAAAAGCTTGAGCGCGTACATGAGCTGTTCGTCGTTTGACGTGACGCCGGTGCCGGAGCTCTCGCCGGTGGTGCCGGCGGTGGTGCCGGTGGCGCTGGGGTCGGAGTTGTGCATGATGTATTCCGGCGAGACGCCGCCGCGGGCGCTGATATCCACGCCGCTGCCGGTGAGATAGGTGCCGGTGGAGAGGCGAATGGCGCTTCCATCGGAGAGGGCAATGGTTTCCTGGGTTCTGGTCTTGCCGGTGGTCGGCTCGCCGATCAGGGTCGCCCACTGAAATTCCTGGAGCGCTGCGGCGCAGACCTCGGCCTCGCCGTAGGTTTCAGCGTTGATGAGCACGCACATGGGCATCTGGATGCACATGCCGTCCGATTCCGTGACGATCTGTTTGCCGTTCTTGTTTGCCTGGATAAAAAGGCGCCCGTTCGGCAGGATGTAATCCAGGAAAGCCGCGACCTCGGTATCCAGGCCGCCGGGATTGCCGCGCAGGTCGATGCACAGCGCCGTCGCGCCGGAGTTGAGCAGGGCCTCGATCGCGTCGATGGCGTCCTGTGCGGTTCCGGCCTCGAAGTTCTTGATCTGCACGTAGCCCGCGAGCGTCTTCTCCAGGCGGGCCAGAACGGAGCTGACATAGACGCGGGAGCAGTCGACCTCGATTTCTTTTCTTCCCTTGCTGAGGCCAAGAGTAAACTTGGTATTGAGCCGGGAGCGGATCAGCTTGCGCGCCTCGTCGAGCGTCTTGTCCCTGAGATCGACGTTGTCAACGCTGACGATCACGTCGCCCGCGGTGAGTCCGGCCCAGGCTGCCGGGGAATCCATGTTGACGGAGATCACCTCAAAGCCGCCGTCCTCTGTCTTGAGGATAGCCATACCGATGCCGGAATATTCGTTGGTAGAGCTGAGCTGATAGGCCTTGTACTCGTTGGGGGACATGTAGTAGCTCCATTTATCGCCAAGGCCGGCAATAATGGCCGCTGCCGCGTTGTCGCCGAGGGTACTGCGGTCTACCGGATCAATAAAGCGCTCATCCACCACATCCTTGATCTCAATATAGCGCATGGCCTCGTCATAATCGGATTTGCCGCCCACAGCCTCCAGCATGCTGCGGTGCGTCTGCCAGTACACGCCGCCGGCAACCAGGAGCAGCGCGAGGATCACAAATTTCAGTCTGATCGGAATATTGAGAACTGCCGCAATAAAGCGCAGAATTCCGTTCAGGATTCTTCTTCCAAGCCTCATTGAAAACCTCCGCAGAATAAGCATATGCGGTAATATCACTCAGTGCCGGGCAGTCTGTTTCGACTGCCCGGCATCTTTTCTTCCTCCGGTCAGACGCCTGCGTCTGCCGAAATATTCAGTCCCGAATAAAACTGCTCCGGATCGATGCGCGAACCGTTGCTGTACACCTCAAAGTGCAGATGCGGCCCGGTGGAGTTTCCGGTGCTGCCGACCTGACCGATCGTATCGCCCTGGTTGACATACTGACCGTTTTTCACGCCGATATAGGACAGATGCCCGTACAGCGTTTTATATCCGTTGCCGTGCTCGATCATAATACAGTTGCCGTAACCGCCGTACCACTCGGCCAGGACGACTCTCCCGCCGTCCGCCGCGTAGACTGCGGTGCCGGAATTTGCGGCAATGTCCATACCATTGTGGTTCTTGAGCTCACCCGTGATAGGGTGTATGCGCTCTCCAAAGCGGCTTGAGATGTACGAATAAGTGGCGACCGGGAAAATAAAAGTACCGTTCGCGTAGGCAGCCGCTCCGCCGCCCGTACTGCCGCCGTCCCCGCCGCCTCCGGCCGCTGCCGCGGCCGCTGCCGCGGCTGCGGCGCGTTCGGCCTCCAGCTTCGCAACGAGAATGGAGATGGCCATATTCGTCGCGTCCTCCTGGGCCTGGATCTCGGCGATCTCAGCCTGCCGGTTCATATAGTCCTCATGCAGACCCAGCAACAGCTCATCCGCCTCGTCGATCTCCGCCTTCAGCTTCTCCTGATCCTGACGCAGCGCGTCCTGTTTTCCGTTGACTTCCTTGCGGTAGGCCTCGTATTCGGCCTTCACTTCCTCGGTATTCTCACGGGCCCGGATGTAATTGTCCTCAAGCTCCTTATCGCGCAGCATGATTTCGCCCACATCGTCCATGGCGGTGAGCATTTCTCCCAGATCGTTGGATTTGAGAATCAGCGCCAGGTAATTGAGCGTGCCGTTTTCCTCCATGGCCCGCACTCTTTTCCGATAGCGGTCAAGCTGCTGCTCTTCCAGCATCTGCGCGTCGAGGACCTCCTTCTCCTTATCGGCGATCATTTCGTCGTAGAGAGCGATCTCCTCTTCGTTGAGTTGAATCTGCTGCATGGTATACATGTTGCGTTCATCCAGGGCTCGCTTCTGAACCAGAATGCCGACGGCGTCCTCTTTCAGCGCGTCGATCTCGGCCTGCTTTGCCTCGCGCTGCTTCTCGATTTCATCCCGCTCCGCGCGGAGAGCTTCGATCTCGGCCTGTGAAACCTCAGCCAATGCGCCGGGAGGCAGCAGCGCCGCAAGCAGGACTGCGCATAATACAGCGCCGAGCACCCGTATAAGCAATGATTTTTTCTGTCTGTTCATACGCTTGTCGGAGTTGAACCGCGGCCGCGCAAGCGGCCCATCTTGCCGGAAATATCAGGCGAAATTCAGCAGTTGTAGTATGAAATACCGGAAAAATACTGTGCCGGATCGACCCTTTCGTCGCCGACATAGACCTCAAAGTGCAGGTGCGTACCGGTTGCGCGGCCTGTCGCGCCGACATAGCCGATGGTTTCACCCTGGCTGACGGTTTGCCCGTAGGAAACGGCGAGACCGGACATGTGCGCATACACCGTAGAGGTGCCGCCGTGATCAATGATGACATAGTTGCCGTAGGAGCTGTCATACGATGCGGTGATGACTTCGCCCGAGGCGGCCGCAATGACAGGCGCGCCGTCGTTTCCGAAACCGTCGATATCAATGCCGCTGTGATAGCGGGATTCTCCGGTAAAGGGGTCGGAGCGGGTTCCGAAACGGCTCGTTACGCGCTGACTGCACGGGAGCGGCCATACATAACCGCTCGACTGACTGCCGGCCACATAGCCGACCTGCGCTTCCTCGGCAATCTGCTGGATCTGCGCCTCGGTATAGATCGGCTCATATCCGGCGGCGATGGCCTCATAATTTGCCTGCGCCATTTCCATGACCTGCTGCTTGGCCTGCGCCACCGCCTGGGCGGCGATCGCCTGCTCCGCGGCGCGCTCGTTCGCCTTGCGCGCGTTATAGCTGGCGATCACATTGGAGATCGTTGCCGCCGCAGCCTCTTCAGCCGCCTGCGCGCTCTCCCACTCTTTGATCGCAGCGTCGATTTCATCCTGCAGCTCATAGAGAAGCGCTTCCCCCCGCTCCATATCGGCATGGATCGCGGCCTGCTCGCCTCGAAGCTCCTGCTGTTTGCCCTCGTATAAGGTCTTCTCCGCCTCATACTGGGCCTTCACCTCTTCGGTCTCCTCACGGGCGGCTTCATATTCATGCTGGAGCTGTTTGTCGCTCTCCATGATTTCGCCCATATCGTCAATGGCGGTAATGAGCTGCGAGAAGTTGTCGGATCGGAGAACAAGGGCCAGGATGTTGTAGCCCCCGCTCTCTTCCATCGCGCGCACGCGGGTGCGGTATTTTTCAAGCTGGACGTTTTCGCGATCTTTCGCGGCGTCGACTTCCTTCCCCTTGTTCTGGATCAGGATCTCGTATTCGCGGATCTCCTCGTCGATGATCTCAAGCTGCTCCTCGGCGAGCCTGTTCTGTTCCATAAGGGCGACCATCTGCTCGAGAACGTTCGCCTGCTGCTCCTTCAGGCCGTCAATGCGCGCCTTGATCTCCTGCACTTGCCCGCTGAGCTCCGCTTTTTTCGCGCGAAGCTCTTCCAGCTCATCCATCTCATCCGCGTGCGCGGTGAGCGGAATCACGCCGACCACCAGGGATAAAAGCATCAAAACAGCCAGAATCACAGCAATGACAGATATTGCTTTTTTCCTGTTCATAAACTCTCCTGCGAAGGCTTATCAAACCTTCAGATAATTCCGGATCGCGTTCAGGCCGCCGAAGACGCCGACGAGGATACCGGTCGCCATGAAGACGATAAAAACCGGAAGCGCCACATCCCGGAAGGGCACCACATTGAGAAGCGTGCCCGTCATCGAGCCGATGACGCGCCCGGTGACAAGGTTATACAGTCCCCACTCGGCCAGGAAGGCGATGCCGCCGCCCAGCATGCCGAGCACCAGGCCCTCAATAACAAAGGGCAGGCGGATAAATCCGTTTGTCGCACCGACCATCTTCATGATGGCGATCTCTTCCCGCCGTCCGAAGGTGGCAAGCTTGATGGTGTTGGACATGATAAAGAAGGAGACGAAAACCAGCATAACGATCAGCACAAGTGATACGATGCTGACCACATTGCGAATGGTCACGAAGCTCTTCGCGTAATCCAGATGCGCATTGACCTTGGCCACGCCCCGGATCGCCTCGAGCTCCGTCTTGGTCTGAGACATGTAGGCAATGTCGGTCAGATGAACAATGAAGCGATGGCGGAAAACATCCTCGTCGATGCCCTCCATCAGGGAGGCGTCATACTTGCTCATGAAGCTGTCCATCGCCTCACCCCGTGAGACGAACTGCGCGGACGCGACATTGTCGACGGCTTCGATATTCCGCTGCAGATCGCGGGCCATGGCCTCGTCGCTGAGGGATTCATCCACGAAAACGACGATCTCGTTCTGGTCTTCCAGATCCTTGATCAATGCGTTGATATTGAGGGAGAGAAGGGAGACGCTGCCCATGATGATCAGGCAGGCGACAATGATGGCGACCGTGGCGAAGGACATGAAGCCGTGCGTCGTGATGCTGCGGAAGCCCTCTCGGATCAGATATCCCAGTCTCATATGCCGTAATACCCCCCCTCCGAGCTGTCGCCGGTCTTCTCACCGCTGTCAATGGTAATGACGCGTTTGGAGAAGGCGTTGACCAGCTCTTTCTCATGGGTAACGACGACGACGGTGGTTCCCATCTCATTGATTTTTTCCAGCAGGAGCATCAGCTCCAGACTGCGCACGGGGTCAAGGTTTCCGGTGGGCTCGTCCGCGACGATCATGCGCGGGCTGTTGACCAGCGCGCGCGCGATGCCGACACGCTGCTGCTCGCCGCCGGAGAGCTCTCCCGGCATTCTTTTTTCGCGGCCGCCGAGGCCGACAAGCTCCAATATGTAGGGCACGCGCGTGCGGATCTCCCGGTTGGGCGCGCCTACCACGCGCATGGCAAAGGCCACATTGTCATAGACGTTCATGTTCTCGATGAGGCGATAGTCCTGAAAGACGACGCCGAGCGTCCTGCGCATCTTGGGAAGCTTCCTGCGCTTGATCGTCGACATGTCAAAATCGTTGACCACGACCCGGCCGGAGGTCGGGCGCACCTCGCCGGTGATGAGCTTCATAAGTGTCGTCTTGCCCGAGCCGGAGGGGCCGACCAGAAAGACGAATTCTCCGTCCTCGATGGTAAGGCTCACATTGTCGAGGGCAACGGTGTTGCTGCTCTCATAAACCTTACGCACGTTCTGCATTAGTACCATGGTTATTTATCCTCCACATAGGGTAAAGGCCGTACCGTGCCATACAGTTTAGCACGCGGCGCTGAACAGGCGCTTAATACTTGTTGTTAAGCGAATCAAGGTACTGCTTGACCATCATGGCGACCTTGAAAACGATGGCGTGGTCAAATTCGCGCAGATCCAGCCCCGTCATTTTCTTGATCTTTTCCAGGCGGTAAACCAGCGTATTGCGGTGGACATAGAGCTTTCTGGAGGTCTCGGAGACGTTGAGGTTATTTTCAAAGAAGCGGTTGATGGTCTCCAGCGTATCCTCGTCCAGGGTCTCGATGGGGTTCTTTTTGAAAACCTCATTCAGGAACATCTCGCACAGGGTCGTCGGGAGCTGATAGATGATGCGGCCGAGGCCGAGGCTCTCATAGTTGATAATCGTCTTGTCGCTTTCAAAGACGCGGCCGACGTCGATGGCAACCTGCGCCTCCTTGTACTTATCGGCAAGCTCCCGCAGATGGCGGGCGTTGGTGCTCACGCCGATGACAGATTTGATGCCGAGCTCCTCCTGCAGGGTCGTCTCAATGCTCTTTGCAACGCGCAGTACCTCCTCCGGGCAGTTGGCGTTGGGCAGGGCTTTGACGAGCACGATATCCGTCTCATTGATGTTCAGCACAAAATCCTTCTGCCGATCCGGGAAAAGGCGCTGAATCGCCTCCACCGCAGTGACGTCGGGGTTCTCCGTCTGGCGAACCAGCAGCACGACGCGCGGCTCGTCCGTGACAAAATGGAGCTCCTTCGCGCGGACATACACGTCGCCCGGGAGAATATTGTCGGAGATGATGTTCTTGATAAAGGCGGCCTTGTTGTGCTTTTCCTCGTAATTATTCTTGGCCTCGTTAAAGGCAACAGCGGAGATGGCGCAGATCGTGCGGCTGAGCGCGTCGGTGCCTTCCACAAACGCGGCGTAATCGAACTTGGCCCCGGGCGAATAGAGGGCATAGTACGTCCTCGTCCCCGTGGTGACGGGCCGTTCGCTCCCGTCGAACTCATACAGGTGAAAATCGTCCAGTCTCGATCCGATCATGGCAAGCTCGCTGCTGGCCACGACAAATCCCTGCTCGTCCACAACGCCGATGGTTCTGTCCACGGCGTCCTTCATCTGAATGATCACATTCTGAAATATTCTGCTGGACATGCTTTCTCTCTCCCATTCTGCCGCTGTATTGCGCAGCCTTCTCCTTCGACTGCGGGCGGCGGATCGTACTTGCACGGTTCTGACCGTCCTCTCCGGCGGTCTGATTCTTTTTTCTGCGCTTTGCGAAACAGCGCTTTGAGCAATATGTCAAAACAAAACGGACAGCATCCTCTGTCCGATGCCGATGTCGCCTACCATAATAACGCTTTTTTATGTAATTATCAATAGAAACAATGCGGTTTTTTTGTGAATTTTTTTTGCTTTGTGTCGTTAACGCTCAAAAAGCCTTTGACAATTCATGGTTTTTTTCGACTAATTGACAGTATGGAAACCCTTCAACACCTTGCACAAATCGTTTTCCTCCAGTTCGCGAAAGCCGCCGGCGCCAAGGTCTTCCCCGATCTCAAGCTCTCCCACGGAGAGTCTGCGGAGCCTCTGTACCGGCTTTCCGCGGGACGCCAGCATACGCTTGACCTGGTGGTATTTTCCTTCCATCACCGTGACGAAGCAGACGCTGCCGCCTGTAATTTCCAGCTTCGCCGGAAGGCAGTGCGTCCCGTCCGCGAGGATCAGCCCCTCCGCGAAGGCGCGCGCGTCGTCTTCATCGGGAATCCCCTCCACTTCGGCGCGGTAACGCTTTTCCACGCCGGATTTTGGGGAGATGACCCGGTGTGCAAAATCCCCGTCGTTGGTGAGGATCAGCAGCCCTTCGGTGTCCTTGTCAAGCCGTCCGACCGGAAAGAGCTCCAGCCGTTTCAGCTCCGGCGGCAGGAGTTCCAGCACGGTCTTCTGTCTTCTGTCCTCCGTGACGCTCAGGACCCCGGCGGGCTTGTCCATCATGAAATAACGAAAACGTCTCAGGCGAAGAATCTCCCCATCGAGGCAGATCTCATCCGTATCGGGATCGACATGTTTCTCGGGCCCGGTGACGGTCTGACCGTTTACGCTGACGCGCCCCGCTTTGATGATCTGCTTCAGCTCGCGCCGGGACGCGACGCCGAGCTCGGAGAGCACTTTATCAAGTCTGACGGCCATACACGCGGCCTCCTATCCATAAATTTCGTTCATAGCGCCGCCGGGCGCGGAATAGCATAGACAAGGGAGTCGGTCCGCAGGCAGCTGCGTATCGGGCCGCTTATCAATAAGCCGCGGAGGAATGGAGAAGACTATGGCACACACAAGCGGAGGATTTACACGGAGAAAAACGCTGACGCTGCTGCTCATCTGCGGCATCGTTCTGCTGCTGGTCTTTACGGCGCGCAGTGTCTTCGGAACAAAGGAGCAGCCACTTGACCTCAATACGGCGGACGGGCGCGAAGCGTATTTAAAATCCCTCGGCTGGGAGATCGACCGGGACAGCGAGAGTTTCCGCACTGTGCTGGTACCGCAGAAGCTGGAGGGGATCATGGCGCAGTACAACAAGATACAGCTCCGGCAGGGCTATGATCTCAACAAGCACCTCGGCCAGAGCTGCAAGCAATTCTGTTACGATGTAAAGAATTATCCCGGCGGTCAGGGAAAGGTCATCGTCTCGCTCTACATTCAGGACGGGAAGGTGATCGCCGGGGACATACACTCCACGGCGGTCAACGGCTTCATGCACGGTCTGAGCCGCACGGAGGCCTCCGCCAGCCCGAGCGCCGCCCCGGTGACCCGCAAGCCGTCCGATTAGACGGACACGGAAAATCCACGGAACAAAAGTCCGTGGATTTTTCATTACAGCAGCATGACGCCGGCTTTTTCGCAGGTCTCCTGCGTCTCTCTGTCCCAGATGGACGCCTGCACCTCGCCGATGTGTGCTTTGCCGAGCAGGAGCATGGAAAGCCGCGACTGGCCGATGCCGCCGCCGATGGTCAGAGGCAGCTCCCCTGCGAGCAGGGCCTTGTGATAGGGCAGCTCCCTCCTGTTGTCGCAGCCGGCGAGAGTGAGCTGGCGATCCATGGACGCGGGATCGACGCGGATGCCCATGGAGGAAATCTCCATCGCGCAGCCGAGCAGGTCGTCCCAGAACATGATATCGCCGTTGAGCTCCCAGTCGTCATAGTCCGGGGCGCGGCCGTCGTGCTTCTTGCCGGATTTAAGCGCCTTGCCGATGCCGATGATGAAGACGGTCTTATGCTCCCTGACATAGGCGTTCTCCCGCTGCTTGGGGGTAAGCGCGGGATACATATCCTCAAGCTGCTGGGTGGTGACAAAGCTCACGCGCTTTTCGAGCTTCGGCAGGCTCGAGAGCTGGGGATAGATGGCTTGCATGGTGCTCTGGGTGTCGCAAATGGCGGCGACAATATCCATGACGGTGGATTTCAGATAGTCAAGGTTCCGGTTTTCCGGCAGGATGACCTTTTCCCAGTCCCACTGGTCGACGTAGACGGAGTGAAGGTTATCCAGCTCGTCCTCGTCGCGGCGGATGGCGTTCATGTCGGTGTAGATGCCCTTGCCGGGCCAGAAAGCATAGCGTTTGAGGGCGAGGCGCTTCCACTTCGCCAGGGACTGCACGACCTCGGCCCGTTCGTCGGCGTGCAGGATATCGAAGGAGACCGGGCGCTCGTAGCCGTTCAGGTTGTCGTTGAGGCCGGAATCGTCGGCCACAAAGAGCGGCGCGGATACGCGGTAGAGATCCAGCTTCGCGCCGAGATTGTCCGCGAAGATACGCTTCAACAAGCTGATCGCCTTCTGGGTGTCATAGATGGACAGCAGGCTCTTATAGCCCTCGGGGATGTATGTATGCATGAACTCGCCTCCGGTAAAGTATTGTCATCCTGAGGGCAGTAAAGCTCAGAATGGCACTTTTGATCTATTTGCTCAGCATTTCGATGAACTGCTGATAAAAAGCCTCCGCGTTTTTGCGGAAGTTCTTTTCCATTGTTTTCGCCTGTTCCTCGCCGCTGCAGAGAAGACGGAGGCGGATGATCTCCCCTTCCCCGTCGGACATGGCGAGCTCCACATAGCAGCCGTCCTTCTCCAGCTTGTGCGAGGTCTTGATCATAGCCTCGCGGCGCAGGCGGTCGCGCTCCGGCTGCAGGAGTTTGTCGGCGTTGCGGCGCACAGAATACGGGATGCTGGTCTCTACGACCTCCACATTCTTCGCGCCCTTCTCGGTGATGCGCAGACCCTCCTCGCTCTCGGCGATGAGGCCGTTGTCGATGAGATCCGCGAGGCAGTCGCTGTAGGTGAAATAGGTCACGCCCGTATCGCACTCGCGGCAGAGGTCGCTGAGCGTATTCGGATCCACTGACCCCGGCAGGCGGCGCAGAATATAGAGGATCAGGATCTTGATATCCAGCTCCTCATGAATGAAACCCCAATGATCCACGTGCAGGCCTCCCTCTAATGAAAATAACTATTGTATTATACACAGGGAAAGGCGGTATTTCAAGATTTTTTTGACACGCCCTCTCCTCCGGCGCATACACTGTAGTGAATCCCAAAAACAGGAGGTATCTGTATGGCCGACAGAGTTACCGCCGGGCCCGCGCAGAGTCCGGCTTCCATCCGCGAGGCTGTGTGCGTCAATACGCGGAAGATTTTCGACAGCTGCCGCGACAAGGACTGCGTGGACGATCTGCGCGTCTATCCGACCGAGAGCTCCCAGACCTACATAGAAAATGCCCTGAGCATCCGCCCGAAGAACGCGCAGCTTCTGAGCGTGGACGTGAGCGTCGAGCCCGTGAGCTTCAACCGTGGCTACTACACCGTGGACTGCACCTATTTCTATGCCGTCAGCGGCGAGACCTTCCCCGCCGGGCAGACCGTCACGGGCCTGTGCGTGTTTGACAAGCGCGTGATGCTCTTCGGCAGCGTCGGGAGCGTGCGCACCTACAGCTCCGACGGCAGCAGCGAGGGCGGCGACGATCTCCCCACGGCGGTGGTCAGCGCGGTCGATCCCATCTGCCTGCACTGCAAGATCTGCGACGCGGAGACCATCGTCGCCACCGAGCTGGAACACCGCAGCATCCCCGAGGGCATCCGCCACGTCTTTTCCGAGAAGCTGGTCTTCAACGATACGGCGCGCCGCTGGTTCGCCACCGTCGGGCAGTTCAGCATCATCCGCCTCGAGCGCGACACCCAGCTCGTCGTCCCGGCCTACGACTACTGCATGCCGGAGAAGGAGTGTCCCGGTACGATCACGGACGATCCCTGCACCCTCTTCAGCCGCATCCACTTCCCCGTCGAGGAATTCTTCCCGCCCGACAGCATCAGCGAGACAGAAGATTACCGCAGTCTCAAATAAACAAAGCCGCCCGGATGGGCGGCTTTGTTATGTTATGTAAACAATTATATGTTTATTGAATTACGTTTCCTATCTTACGTTAATTATATTATGTTTACTTCTTGAGTACGATGTCCACCTTGTCCTTGTAGATGGAGTTGGCGGGAATGACGCCGCGGACACAGGAAGTGGGATAGATGTTCGTGTGTCTGCCGACGACGGTGCCGGGATTCAGGACGCTGTTGCAGCCGATCTCCACGAAGTCGCCGAGCATCGCGCCAAACTTTTTACGCCCCGTCTCGATGGGGCCGCCGGGGACTTTGACGGTGACGAGGGTCTTGTCACTCTTGACGTTGGAGGTGATGGAACCCGCGCCCATGTGCGCCTTGTAGCCGAGGACGCTGTCGCCCACGTAGTTGTAGTGCGGGGTCTGAACATTGTCAAAGAGGACAACGTTTTTCAGCTCCACGGAATTGCCGACGACGGCGTTCTTGCCGACGATGGCGCTGCCGCGGATGAAGGCGCAGTGGCGGATCTCCGCGCCGTGGTCGATGATGCAGGGCGCACCGAGGAAGGCAGACGGGAAAACCTTTGCGTCCTTGGCCACCCATACGCCCTCATAGGGCTGGTCGAATTCCTCGGGGTCGAGGGTGGGGCCGAGCTCGAGGATGAAGCCCTTGATCTCATCCAGAACCTCCCAAGGGTAGGTTTTGCCCTCGAAGAGCTTCCTGGCGATCGTCTTGTCGAGATCGAACAAATCCTTGATTTCTACCATGACGCAGCCTCCTTATTTAACTTTGATCAGCTTGCCCGCGGCGCGCATCGCGTCGATGATGGCGTCCACCTTTTCCTCGCACAGTTCCTTGGTGGTGGCCTCGCTCATGACACGCAGCAGGGGCTCCGTCCCGCTCTTGCGCAGAAGGACACGGCCGTTGTCGCCCAGCTCCTCCTCCGCCTTCTTCACGGCGGCCTGCACCTCGGGGCAGTTGAGGGTCTCATCCTTGTCGGTGACGACGACATTCTTGAGAACCTGCGGGTACATGGTCATACCGGAGGCCAGGACGGACAGGGGCTGCTTGGTCTCGGTGACAGCCTCCATGACCTTGATGGCGGTCAGAAGCCCGTCGCCGGTGTTGGCGAGGCGGCCGAAGATGATGTGGCCGGACTGCTCGCCGCCCAGAAGGTGGCCGTTCTGGCGCATGTTCTCCGCGACGTACTTGTCGCCGACCTTGGTCTTTTCATAGCCGATCCCGAGCTCGTCCAGCGCCTTGTAAAGGCCCATGTTGCTCATGACCGTGGTGACGACCTTGGAGTTGCCGAAGGTGCCGTTCTCCTTCATGTATTTGGCGCAGAGATACATGATGTGGTCGCCGTTGACCTCGTTGCCCTTTTCGTCCACAGCGAGGCAGCGGTCGGCGTCCCCGTCGAACGCGAAGCCCAGGTCGAGCTTGTTCTCGGTGACATAGCGCTTGAGGTTATTAAGATGGGTCGAGCCGCAGTCGACATTGATGTTCAGCCCGTCCGGGTGGTTGCCGACGACATAGGTGTCCGCTCCGAGAGCGTCAAACACACTTTTCGCCATCTGCCAGGTGCTGCCGTTGGCGCAGTCAAGGCCGATGCGGTAGCGCTTGTAGGAACGCGTGGCCAGGGAGATCAGATAGCCGATATAGCGGTTGCGGCCCGCGGCGTAGTCCACCGTGCAGCCGATGGCGTCACGCGTAGCATAGGGAAGCTCGCGGTCGGAGTCGAGGTATTCCTCGATGCCGTCCAGCACCGTTTCCTCCATCTTCTCGCCGTCGCCGTTGAGAAGTTTGATGCCGTTGTCATAGTAAGGGTTGTGGCTTGCGGAAATCATGATGCCGCAGTCAAAGTCGTCCGCGCGGGCGATGAAGGACACGCTCGGCGTAGAGGTAACATGCAGCAGATATGCGTCCGCGCCCGAGGCGGTGAGACCCGCACACAGGGCGTTTTCAAACATGTAGCTTGAACGGCGGGTGTCTTTGCCGATGACGACCTTGGCCTTGTGCCCCTGGCTGTAATACCAGCCGAGATAGCGGCCGATGCGGAAGGCGTGGTCGACGGTCAAGTTGACGTTCGCTTCACCGCGGAAGCCGTCGGTTCCGAAATATTTACCCATTTTAATTCCTCCTATGTACCAATTAAAACGCTTGCAGCGCGTATCTCCCTGCGCGCGGTAAACGTTTGCCAACGAAGTATGGCTCCCCTGAAGGGGGAGGCTTTACAACTCCCGCGCCGCGTCCTCGTCCAACAGCACTGTGACGTTCAGCGGGATTTGCAGAAACGCAGCGGGGATATAGCTCGTCGTTTTGGCGTAGAGCATCTGGTAGACCGCGGCGGCCTTGTCCGCCCCCCGGGCGAGCAGCAGGATCTCCCGCGCGCCGCACAGGGTTTTGATCCCCATGGTGACGGCCTCCTCGGGCACATCCGCTTCGGTAAAGCCGCGTTTGAAGAGCTGACGCTTTGTGCGGTCGGTGAGCTTCTGGACATGCGTCCGGGATTCAAAAAGCGTCCCCGGTTCGTTATAGCCGATGTGGCAGTTTTCGCCGATGCCCAGCACCGCAAGGTCGATCCCGCCGAGCTCTTCGATCAGGCGGTCGTAAGCCTCCGGCGCGTCCGGATCGGGAAAACAACAGTTTTCGGGTTTCATGTCTGTTCTTTCCAGCAGTCCCTCTGTCAGGGCATGGCGGCAGCTTTTGGCTTCTTCGACGCCGCAGAGCTCCGTCACGCAAAGGACGCGGACGTTTCGCAGGCTGAGCGTGTTTTTTGCGCAGTCCTCGGCCAATTGATTCCAAACCGGCCTCATCGTCTCTCCGCAGGCGAGTGCGAGAACGCCGTCAGGTCTGCCGTTTTCGATCTGTTCGCGGAGGATTCCGGCGGCTTTTTCGACCCATTCTGTTTCAGTTTTACATATAATTGTCTTCATGGCCTTCCTTTATTCAGGACAGAATAAAAGCGAGGTGTTGTTATGGCGATTGTGATCATTCGTACCGGCATCATCTATTTCGCGCTGCTGCTGGCGATGCGCCTGATGGGCAAGCGGCAGCTGGGCGAGATGGAGCTGTCGGAATTTGTGGTGGCCTCGCTCATCGCGGATCTGGCCGCGCATCCATTGCAGGACGTGGGCATCCCGATGGCGAACGGCCTCGTGCCGATTTTGACGCTCTTTTGCTTTGAGGTACTGATCGCGGGGGCGAGCATGAAGAGCATCCGGCTGCGTACACTGCTTTTTGGCGGCCCGAGCATTCTGGTCTCCCACGGCGTCATCGACCAGAAGCAGATGCACGCAGACCGCTTCACCGCGGATGAACTGATGCAGGAGCTCCGAAAGCAGGGCATGTTCGATCTCAGCGAGGTGGAGTACGCGATCCTCGAGACCGATGGGCGGCTCAACATCATCCCCTATCCCGCCCATCTGCCGCCGACGGCGGAGCAGCTCGGCGTGAATGCGGAGGATGGAGGCTATCCCCTGATCGTAATCAGCGAGGGGCGCGTGCTCACGAAGAATCTGAAAAGTCTGGGGCGGGATTCCTCCTGGCTCCGGGATGAGCTGAAGAAGAAAGGGCAGGACGACCCGAAAAACGTCTATCTTATGACCGTCAATCAGCGCGGTCAGAGCTATCTTGCGGAAAAGGAGGGACAGACATGAAACGTGAAATCGGCGCGCTTGCGCTGCTGGGCGTCCTGATCGCGGGATCGGTCTGGAACATCAGAAAGGCCGACCGTCTCACCGGAGAGATCCGGGAGCATATTGAAATCTCCGAACAGGCCGTGCGCGCCGGGGATTCCAAATACGCGGTGGAGCAGCTGGAGGCGGCGCTGCGTATCTGGCTCGCGGCGCGGGACTATACGCAGATCGTCCTGCGTCATCCGGAGCTGGACGAGACCAGCGATGTGTTTTATGAAACGCTCCAGGCGCTCAAGGGCGGCGAATACCGCGCCGTCCCGGCGGCCTTTGAGCGGCTGTATTATCATCTCGACTGCATCGCCGACATGGAACATGTCAGGCCCGGCAGTATCTTCTGATTATTTTTCGGTGAGGAGCTTGGTCAGCTCTTCCATGAAGGTGTTGATGTCCTTGAAGCTGCGATAGACGGAGGCAAAACGGACATAGGCCACTTCATCCACATTCTTGAGGCGGGACATGACCATCTCGCCGATCTCGACGGTGCTGATCTCGCGCTCCAGATTGCTCTGAAGCTCCTGCTCGATATCATCGGCAATTTCCTCCAGCGTGGCGAGGGAGACGGGGCGCTTTTCACAGGCGCGCACCATGCCGTTGATGAGCTTGACCTTGTCAAAGGATTGCCTGCTGCCGTCGCGCTTAACGACGACAAGGGGCAGGCGCTCGATAATCTCATAGGTGGTAAAACGCCTCTGGCAGGCAAGGCACTCGCGCCGACGGCGGATCGTCGTGCTCTCCTCCGCGGGGCGGGAGTCGATCACCTTGCTCTCGGTATAACCGCAAAACGGACACTTCATTTCTCTCTCTCCTGTGCAGCATACTATATCTTCTGTTTCCGGCGAAGATTATATACAAGAGCTTGTATAATTTCAAGTATTTATCGTCTGGATCAACCGATCTTTTATGATTTCAGTAAATTTAACCAAACAGGGGAGGTTTTCCCCTCCCCTGTTTGAAACCGTTCTGTTCGCGGAAGGATCATCCGAGCTTTATGATTTCTCCCGAAACCGGCTGTGCGATTCCGGAATAGACGCCGAGCCCTGCGGCGCTGCAATCCACGCTGTACGGCCTCGCTGTCTCCGCGCGGTTTATAACGCATAGCCATACGCTGTTTTCGCTCTCGTCGCCGAAGATGTCCTTTCCGTCGGTGATGTACCGCAGAACCAGGAGCACCTCGCTGTTGTCGGCGAAGAAGAGCGCCCTGCCCGTGGAGAGGGCCGCCGAGCTGTTCCTGACGGCGCCCAGCCGGGCATAGCATTCATGCAGGGCCTCGCTCCCCTCCTTGAAGGGGGCGCGGTTGAAGGGATCGCCTACGCCCTCCATCCCCTGTTCATCCCCGTAGTAGATGCTGGGGACGCCGGGAAGGCTGAACTGCAGGGCCGCGCACATCTTCTCCAGCTTTTCCGCACGCTCCAGCGCTTCCTGCGAAAACGTGACCGACAACTGATCCTCCCGGCTGAGCGTGCGCAGGTTGAACGGGCAGGCCAGGACGGTTTTCAGTCTCGGAACATCGTGGGAGCCCAGGAGATTCATCAGTGAATAGTAAAAGGGCCAGGGGTAATTCATCTGCTGTCCGATCAGAAAGTCGCGCAGCTCGTAGGCGTTCATGTCGTAATGCGCGAAGGCCATGACCGCGGAGCGCAGCGGATAGTTCATCGCCGAATCGAGCGCCGTGCCCAGCGCGTACTGGCGTCTGGAGCCGTAGCTCTCCTTGATAACGGCGTCCTCCCAGACCTCGCCGATGATGGGGGCGTCGGAATCTGTCTCCTTGACGGCCTTGCGCATGATCGAGAGTACATCGTCCGGCAGCTCATCCGCCACATCGAGACGCCAGCCGGAGGCCCCCCGGCGGAGCCACAGCTTCATGATGCTGTCCCTGCCGGTCACGACATACCGCAGCCAGCGGGGATCGTGCTCATTCACCTCGGGCAGGTCGTCAAAGCCCCACCAGCTCCGGTACTCGTCCGGGAAATTGTGAAAATCATACCAGGAGAAATAGGGGGAGTCCGGCCCGCTGCAGGCGCCGTTGCCGCCATAATTGCCGTAGCGGTCGAAATAGATGCTGTCGCAGCCGGTGTGGGAATAGACGCCGTCGAGCAGGATGCGGATGCCCTGCTCCTTCGCCGCCGCGCACAGGCGCTCAAAATCCTCCGTTGTGCCGAGGATGGGATCGGGCTTTGTATAATCCGAAGTGTCGTAGCGGTGGTTTGAACGCGCCTCCACGATCGGGTTGAGATAGATGCAGCTCACGCCGAGATCCTTCAGATAGGGCAGCTTTGCCTCGATGCCCTTGAAGGTGCCGCCGTAAAAATCGTCCGGGTGGTAAAACTGCTCAAAGCTGCGCGGCAGATAGCGCACGGGTTCGTCCAGGCTCTTGTGCAGCTCGGGGGACTGTCCCAGGCTCACATGATAGGCGATCCCCTTTTCGGCGGTACCGTCATTTGAGAAGGCAAAACGATCCGGGAAAATCTGATACATGATGCTGCGGCGGAACCAGGCAGGCGTCTGGAAGTCCGGCGCGTACACCGTCAGGCGGAAGCCGCTCTCTCTGCGGGGACAGATCTGGCCGAGGTAGCCCGTCTCGTCCGGGCAGAGCCAATGGGCGCTGCTCTCCGTCTCCACATAGAAGGCATACCAGAGGGCCTTCGGCTGCTCCGGCAGGGGCATGTTCAGATAATAGACGTCGCCGTCCCGCTCCATGGACCAGCTGTGCTCGAAATCGTCACCCCAGAGCACAAGCTCCGCGCGGGTGATGCGACCGCCTCGGCAGCGGAAAGCGAGGCGAAGATCCCAGCCCACGCGCACCGCCCCGTAATGGCTGCGGTACTCAAGGAGGCGGGTATCATGGATAAGCGCGGGCACGGCCTCCACCGTGCGGCGAAGGATGCTGACGACATGGGCGGTGCGGGGCTGATAGGCCTTGATATACTGTGGCTGAATGCCGGTGCAGCTCAGATCGTCGCAGCAGGCCGCGGTGATGCGGTAGGCAAGCTCAAGGCGCAGGCCGCAGTCGTCCATCAGAATGCGCATCAGCTCCGGCGCGGCAAGGGGCATCCCCGTCGCCTGGAAGTTTTCGTGGAGGCGTTCCAGCTTTGAGCCGCGGGCGAGGCAGTCGTGAATGGCGGCATAGACCGAGGCCGAGGCCTGGAAGTAATCCTGCATCAGCTGCGGGCAGAAGGGTGAGAGCAGCAGAGCGCAGATCTGCGGATCACCGCCGGCGGGGATCCAGCGTCCGTCCACGCGCCTGGCCTTCACCTGCCGGCGGTTTTCATAGTGGACGGAGAGGGTATAGTCCTCTGACCAGTCCTCATAGTATTTTCCGCCGAAATAGACGGTATAGGTTTTGTCTTTTACAGCATCCATAAGTACAATCTCGCGTATTCCCCGGCCGAATTTTCAAAGCCGAATTTTTTTCGCATGGCGCGGTCGATTAGACCGTCCATGATTTCCTGATCTTTATAGCACGCCATGGCAAGGCGCATGGCGTCCCGCATTTCCCAGGCGTCAAAGTTGATGAAGGAGAGCCCGTCGCCCTCGGCCGGGAAGCGGTTATAGGGGATCACCGTGTCGCGCAGGCCCCCTGTCTCTCTCACGATGGGCACAGAGCCGTAGCGCATGGCGATCATCTGGCTCAGGCCGCAGGGCTCAAAGCGCGAGGGCATGAGGAAGAAATCGCTTGCGGCGTAGACGAGATGGGATATCTCTTCTTTATACCCGATATAGGAGCACAGCTTGCCGGGATAGCGTTTTTCGGCCGCGGCCATAAACTTCTCAAAACGTTCGTCCCCCGAGCCGAGGATCATGAACTGCATATCCTCCCGGCACATCATATCATCCAGCACGCAGACCACAAGGTCGAAGCCCTTCTGTTCCGTCATCCGGGTGACCATGGCGAACAGCGGCACATCCGGGCGCTGCTCCAGCCCCATCCCCTTTTGCAGCATGCTCTTGCAGACCGCCTTGCCGCTCCTGTCCTTCGCGCTGAAGCGGGCGGGCAGGGCAGGATCGGTCTCCGGATTGAAGAAGTCCCGGTCGATGCCGTTGATAATGCCGGAGAGCACGGCATGTCTGGCGTTGAGAACGCCCTCCAGCCCGAAGCCGAACGCGGGCGTTTTGATCTCCGAGGCGTAGCTGGGGCTAACGGTATTGATGCGGTCGGCAAAAACGCAGCCCGCTTTCAGATAAGAGGCGCAGCCGTTGAGCTCAAGAAATTCCGGCGTGTAATAGCAGGGATCGACGCCAAACATATCCTGTACAAAATCGAAGCCAAACTTCCCCTGGAAAGCAATATTGTGGATCGTCAGCAGATATTTGACATGATCCTGCATTCTTCCCCGGTACTGGATATGCCCCAGCATCGGCATCATGGCGGTGTGCCAGTCGTTGCAGTGAATCACATCCGGCGCAAAGTCAAGCTGCGGCAGAGCCTCCAGCACGGCGCGGGTGAAGTAAGAATACTGCTCCCCCTCGCGCAGGCCGCCGCGATAGATCGCGTCGTTGAAATAGTCCTCGTTATCTACGAGGTAGACGGTAACGCCGTTGCAGACCATCCGTTCGATACCCACATAGGCGTTTCGCCAGCCGAGCCATATCCGGAAATCAAAGAGATGCTCCACCTCGGACGCGTAATTGTCCTTGATGCAGCGGTGGTACGGGGTAATGACGCGGGCATCAATGCCGAGCTTTTTGAGTTCTTTCGGCAGGATGCCGATCACATCCGCAAGTCCGCCGGTTTTGGACAGGGGCGCACACTCCGCCGCCGCCAGGAGCACCTTCGGCATTTCGCCGCGTCCGCGCTCTCTGAGCAGATCGAGCAGATCCTGTTTCATATATAAAAGCCTCCTTTTCAGGCTTGGTTTTTTATCATCATTCTATGCTGTGGAAATGATTTCCTTTCCCGCGCAGCAGAATAACAGAGCGCTCCGAAATCGGGGAACGCTCTGTTATTTATCTTTTTATTTTCTTTTTTCCTCTTCCTCTTCTGCCGCTTTCTGTTTCGCATCCGCGCGCAGATAGATTACAACGCCGATGAGGGCGACAAGCGCAAGCACGCCGATAATGCCGAACAGCACGAGCTGGAAGCTGATATTGGAGGGCGTTGCGGGGCGCGGCGCGGGCGTGGGCGTGGGCGTGGGCGTGGGGATAGGCGTGGGCGTCGCGGGCACGACGATGGTGACCTGCGCAGCGTCGGAATAGACGGCCTGGCTGCGCGCGCCGTCCCTGGTGTTCCAGACGGCGACCCAATAGTAGGCGGTGCCGTCGGTCTGATTGATGGTATAGGAGGCGTCGGAAGCGCCGCTGATGGGCAGGGCCGCGCTGCGGTTGTTGGTCGCGGCGCTGTACCACTGATAGCTGAGCGTGCCGTTATTGGGTGAGGTCGCGATCACCGAGAGCGTATAGTTCTCGCCGGGCAGCAGCTCCACCCCCTGGGGCTGGATCATGATATTGGCAGTTCTGGCCTCGCTGTCGACGGGCAGATCGTTCCCGCTCAGTGAGGGCGGCACGAAGGTCGGCGCGGGGGTAATGATGGGCGCAGGCGTGGGCGTGACGGCCTGACGGACGGGAACGCCGTTTCCGTCCACAATGGTGATTTCGGCGCCGTAGGACTCGGCATGCTTGTTGCCGTTCCAGAACTGGGCCTCCACGCGCCAGCCGTCCATGCTCTGCGGGATATTGCCGAGAACCAGCGTGGCACTGTCAAGCCCGCTCACCTGCAGGCCGGGGAAATATTGCGGAGCGTCGGCCGCCTTGACGGTGTTGGTGGTATCGTTGCTGACGATGCGCCATACGATCCGCTCGGCATTCTGGGCGCGCGCGACAAATTTGGCCGTACCGCCGACCTCAACATGCTCCCCCGTAGGGCTCTTGGTGATGACGATATTCTGGTTCGGCACGGGGGTGGCCTCCGCCCCAACAGTGAAGCTGACGTAGGCGGGAGAAACGCCCTCGTCCGTAAATACATAGTATTCGGCAACGAAGGACCCCATCGTCTCGGGAACGCCGGTCAGGTAGACGCCGTTCTCGTCCCAGTACATTTCCACGTTTGAAGGGAGATAGCCGGAGTTGAGAACGCAGTTGATGATGGGCAGGCGGCTTTCATAAAACGTGATCCAGCCCATCTCTTCCCCCACGGGATAGGTACCGATGTTTTCCGCCGAGGCACACAGCCCGGGAAGCATAAACGCGATGCACAGTGCAAGTGCAAGGGTAACAACGACTCTCTCTCTCAGTTTTTTCATCTCTATCAATCTCCATAGCGAAGTCTGGTATGTTCATAACTGTCGGTTTTGACATGTTATGTTAATTATAACACAGCCGTCGGACGCCTGCAAGCCCCGGAGAGAGAAAGATTTGATGGATTTTTTGGAAAGAATAACTGTGCGGAAAATAAGGTTCTTTCGCAGGATTCGTGCTTGCCATCCGCGTTATTTTCGGGTAAAATGCAGCAAAGCCATTCCTTATCGGAAAAGGAGGATCATCATGAGGCATTTTCTTGTTGTTGTCGATATGCAGAAGGATTTTGTGGATGGCGCGCTGGGCAGCAAAGAGGCGCAGGCCATGATCCCCGCCGCAGCGGAGAAGATCCGCAGCTTTGACGGGGAGCTGTTCGTCACCTTCGACACCCACTTTGAGGATTATCTTGAGACCGCCGAGGGCAAAAAGCTGCCGGTGCCGCACTGCATCTACGGCACGCCGGGCTGGGAGCTCCACGAGGCGGTGGCCGCCGTGATCGAGGAAAAGCCGCACGTCAAGCTGCAGAAGTACACCTTCGGCTCCACGGCGCTGCCGCGGCTGATGGCCGAGTTTGCCGACGGCGAGGATTTCACGATCGAGCTCATCGGCCTGTGCACCGACATCTGCGTGGTGAGCAACGCCCTGATTTTGAAGGCTTATTATCCGGAAGCGCCGATCTCGGTGGATTCCGCCTGCTGCGCCGGGGTCACCCCCGCGCTGCACGAGGCCGCGCTGGAGACCATGAAAAGCTGCCAGATCGACGTGATCTGATCAGCAGCAGAAGACGGCGCGGCTCAGGCGCGATCCGGCCTCGGTTTTAACGATCTTGCCGATGAAGGTGCTGACGCTGTCCCGGCCGTAGCCGTTTTCGATGGCGTTGGCGATATAATCCGCCTCCAGGAGGATCTGCCAGTCCGTTCCGTCGATGCCGGCAAAGGTGTGGTGATGGCCGACCAGGAAGGCCACGCGCTCGATCTGCGCGTCAGTCAGCCCGGTATCGGCAAGAAAGGCACGCACCATGGGCGCCCCCTCCTTCTCCTGCACCTTGCCGTTGGTGTTTCCGTATTTTTCCCGGCAGAGCGGGCAGGCGATGTCGTGCGTGATCGCCGCGATCTCGAGGATAAACTGCGTCTCGGGATCAAGGCCCTCGAGCTCGCCGATGGTTTTGGCATAGGCCCAGACGCGAACCAGGTGATCGATATCATGGGTATTTCCTTCGGAGAAGGCGATCATCTTTTCAAGAATCTGAGAAACTGTCATAGCATATTCCTCTGTAATCTGTTTATGCGCCCGCCGGAAACAACGGGCGCGTTTCATTATAGCGTTTCTCTCCTCCATTGGCAAGCAGAAACGGGAGAACAGGCACAACCTGTTCTCCCGTTTTTGCTTGTTTACTTGTTCTTGCCGCTGTGTTCCTTCCGCTCATGCTCTTCCTTCGCCCGCTCCAGCGTGTAGACGCCGTTGAGGTGAATGGTCTTTCCGCACTTTTCGCAGAAGAAGCTGCTGACGTATTTCGGGCGGAACGCGCCGCCGCTCACGTTTTCGAGCTTTTCGTCCTTGATTGTTTTCTTCTCGTTCGACAATGCCGTTTCTTCCTTTAAGCGTCGATTTTCGGCAGACCGGCAAAGCCCTTTGCCAGATCCTCATCCGTGGGGATATAGTCGGTCATCTTGCCGTCGTTGAACTGCTCGTAAGCCTTGAGGTCAAAGTAACCGGTGCCGGTGAGGCCGAAGAGGATGTCCTTCTCCTCGCCCGTCTCTCTGCACTTGAGGGCCTCGTCGATCGCGACGCGGATGGCGTGGCTGCTCTCGGGCGCAGGCAGAATGCCCTCGGAGCGGGCAAAGAGCTCGGCCGCCTCGAAGACGGAGGTCTGCTCAACCGCGCGGGCCTCCATGAGACCGTCGTGATAGAGCTGGCTGAGCACCGTGGACATGCCGTGGAAGCGCAGGCCGCCCGCGTGGTTCGGCGAGGGGATGAAGCCGGAGCCGAGGGTGTACATCTTGGCCAGCGGGCAGATCATGCCGGTGTCGCAGAAGTCGTAGGCAAATTTGCCGCGGGTAAAGCTCGGGCAGGAGGCAGGCTCGACCGCGATGATGCGGTAATCGGCCTCGCCCCGCAGCTTTTCGCCCATGAAGGGGGCGATCAGGCCGCCGAGGTTGGAGCCGCCGCCCGCGCAGCCGATGATGACGTCGGGCCTGACGCCGATCTTGTCGAAGGCCGCCTTGGCCTCAAGGCCGATGATGCTCTGATGCAGCAGAACCTGGTTGAGGACGCTGCCCAGCACATAGCGGTAGCCGGGATTCTTGACGGCGACCTCCACCGCTTCGGAGATGGCGCAGCCGAGGGAGCCGGTGGTGCCGGGGTGCTCGGCCAGGATCTTCTTGCCGATCTCGGTCTCCATGGAGGGAGAGGGCGTCACGCTCGCCCCGTAGGTGCGCATGACCTCACGGCGGAAGGGCTTCTGCTCGTAGCTGACCTTGACCATGAAGACCTTGCAGTCCAGACCCAGATATGCGCAGGCCATGGACAGGGCCGTGCCCCACTGGCCGGCGCCGGTCTCGGTGGTCACGCCCTTGAGGCCCTGCTGCTTGGCATAGTAGGCCTGGGCAATGGCAGAGTTGAGCTTGTGGCTGCCGGAGGTGTTGTTGCCCTCAAATTTGTAGTAGATCCTCGCCGGGGTGTCCAGCACCTTCTCCAAGCAGTAGGCACGCACCAGGGGCGAGGGGCGGTACATCTTGTAAAAATCCAGGATCTCCTTGGGGATGGGGAAGAAGCGGGTATCGTTGTCCAGCTCCTGCTTGACCAGTTCTTCACAGAAGATGGGGGTGAGCTCTTCCGCGGTGAGCGGCTTGCCGGTGCCGGGGTTGAGCAGCGGCGCGGGCTTGACCTTCATGTCGGCCCGGAGATTGTACCAGGCGTTCGGGATCTCACTTTCGGCGAGATAGGTTTTGTAGGGAATGTTGTTTACGAACATGGGGATCGCTCCTTTTCTTAGATGTCAGAGGCAAAAACAAAAGCCCTTGCCTCTGCAAAACGCAGGGACAAGAGCGATAAGCTCCTGCGGTACCACCCGGCTTGGCGCGAACGCGCCCACTCATGCGTGCAATCACACGCCGGCCCTATGATAACGGATCGCCGGCTCCGTCTCCCATACTGAGGGTTGCCCCCGTTCTGTTCGCCCTCGCGGGTCCATTCCTCCGCGCATTTTCCGCCGCCTCGCACCACCCGGCAGCTCTCTGAAAGAAAACGACTTGCGGAGTACTCCTCCCGCTCTTCGGTTTATGGGTGGATCATAACACTAAAGCGCTAAAGTGTCAAGAGGGATTTTTGAATTATTTGCATATTTATTTTCTCAGCGAATCCATCGTCACCGGGAAATCGAACCAAGTGTCGGGATATGGCTCGCCCCGGAGGGTGAAGTGCCACCACTCGGTATCAAAAGGCAGGAAGCCGTTTCGCAGCATGGCCTCGCGCAGGAACATGCGGTTGTCAAACTGCTCGTCCGTAATGCCGCGATAATCGGGGTGTGAGACGTCGCCGAAGAAGTCGAAGGGACTGCCCATGTCCAGCTCCTTCCCCGTCGTCATGTCCAGCAGCGTCAGATCCACCGTGCTGCCCCGGCTGTGACTGGAGCGGCGGGCGATATAACCGTTGGAAAACAGGGCCTGTTTCTCCATGTCCGGATAGAAATAGGGCTTCATGCGCACATCCTCATCCTCGATCCCCCAGAGCATGAAGTGCCGCACCGCCGTCTCGGGGCGATAGGCGTCAAAGATTTTGAGGCGGAATCCCTTGACCATCATCTCGCTGCTGACGGCCTTGAGCGCGCGGGCGGCCTCCTTGGTCAGCAGGGCAATCGGTTCCTCATAACCGTCGATCCTGTCGCCGATGAAATTGTAGGTGGTAAAATAGCGGATCTCCTGCACGATGTGCGGAACGAGATCCGAGAGCAGTACAAAGCCGGATGCGTCATGGGGGTCTTTTTTCATGGTCGGTTCTTCCTTTTCGGTGTTTTGGGTATTATAGCATATCTTGCGTCCTTTCTTCAAGCGCTTTTGCAGTGAATCAGCGTCCCGGCTTTTATTTCGGGTGATGCGCGGAGAAAGCTCTTTGGAGAAAAAACTGCTCATTATAAATAAGCTGTAAAAGTTCCGCATTCCCGATTGACAGCGGCGGCACGTTCCTGTATAGTAAGCCAAATTCCTTTTGCTTCCTTCTGCGATAATATTTCAGTCACCCTGACAGCCATGCTTTTGAAAGGAGCATCCCATGGAAGAGAGTCTGAAACAGTTTATACGCGCCGGCTTTGATTCGGCGCTTCAAAACGGCTGTATCCAAATATACTACCAGCCCGTGATCCGTACCATCTCCGGGCGGCTGTGCAGCTTTGAGGCTCTGGCACGCTGGATCGATCCCGAGCGCGGGATGCTGTGCCCGAATCAGTTCATCCCCGTTCTGGAGCAGGACAAGCACATCCATCTTCTGGACACTTATATCATTCGCGAGGTCTGCCGTCAGCTCCGCCGCAGCATTGACAGCGGGGAGACGCCGATTCCCGTGTCCGTCAACCTGTCCCGCCTGGACTTCACCTGCTGCGACATTTTCTCTGTGGTAGATCAGCATGTCAGCGCCTTTCAGATCCCCCACGGTTTTCTCTATATTGAGATTACCGAGAGTATTCTGGGCGAACAGGATGGGCTGATGCGCGAGGTGGTCAACCGCTTCCACGAGGCCGGTTATCAGGTCTGGATGGACGACTTCGGCAGCGGCTATTCCTCTCTCAACATGCTCAAGGACTATTCCTTCGATGAGCTCAAGCTGGATATGCGCTTCCTCAGTTCTTTCGACCGTCGATCCCGCCGTATTCTGACCTCGATCATCCATATGGCAAAGGAGATCGACATTCACACGCTGGCCGAAGGCGTCGAGACGGAGGAACAGTTCCTCTACCTCCGCGATATCGGCTGCGAAAAGGTGCAGGGCTACTACTTCGGCGAGCCGATGCCCTATGCAAAGGCTCTTGACCATCTGCGGGAAAAGGGCATCACCGTTGAGCTTCCGCTGCACCGCAAATACTATGACGACCTGGGCCGTATCGATTTTCTCAGCTCCCTGCCCTTCCTCGATCTGAAGGAACGGGAACAGCTTGTCACGGCCCGTCAGCTCAACAGTATCCCTCTGGCGCTGGTGGAAATGCGCCGGGATTTCTTTTCCCTGCTCTTCTCCAATACCGCCTTTGAGCAGAATCTGCGCAGCGCGGAGCTTCTGCATGAGCAGTTCCGCAATGTGAAGCCCGGCGGCACGCTTCCCCTCACGCTGATGCCGGAGCGAGTGGTCACCCTTCTCAAGAGTACCCGCGACAAGGGCGCGGGGAGGATGCTGTTTGTGTCGCACGATGAGTATTACGAGTTGAAGACCAAGTGCGTCGCAAGACGACGCGGCGCTTTCTGCGTGCTGATGCAGCTCAATAATCTCTCCCAGGCTTCGCAGGCGGCGAACACCACACATCTTGACGAGGGACTCAGACAGCTCTATACGCTTTTTGACCGCATTACCCTGATCGACCTGGAGAAGAACTGCATCACGCCCCTGTATGTCGGGCGAACGGATTATCTCACCACCGGGCGCGAGGATATCGCGGCGCTGGCGGCGGAATATGCCCGCTTGCAGGTTTTCCGGGAGGATCAGGAACGCTATCTGCAGTTGCTTGATATCTCCACCATCGACGCGCGGCTCGACGCCTCCGGCCATAACGCGATTTCCGGCTGCTTCCGCTGTCTGATGAGCGACGGCCAGTACGACTGGAAGCAGATCATTGTCATGCGCTACCGCCCGGGTCTCCTGCTTGAGCTGATCCATGACGCGCGCACCGAGCTCGCCCCCTTCCGCCTCTGCGGCACGGACGCCGGCACAGACAGCGAAAAGTACCCGATCGAAATGCTGTGGAAAAACCTGATTCAGTCCAACATTGTACGCATGTTCTGGAAGGATCGCGAGCGGCGCTTTCTCGGGGTCAACCGCGGCTTTCTGGAATACTACGGCTTCAGTTCCGAACAGGATGTGGTCGGCAAAACGGACGAGGAACTGGGCTGGCATGTCCATCCCGATCTCTATATGAACGATGAGCTGCGCGTCATTCAGGAGGGCGTCACCACGCACAACATCCCCGGCCGCTGCATATCCAACGGCGAAAACCGGGAGATTCTTGCCAACAAGACGCCGCTCTACAATGAGGCGGGCGATATCGTCGGCCTGATCGGCTGTTTTATCGACCGGGGGCTTCTGACCGTCAACGATGTGCGGGGCCTTGAAACCGCGAGCCGGGACGAGCTGACCGGTCTTCTCAACTCCCGCGGCCTTTTTGAACAGATTCACGCCTTTCAGGATGAGTACTACCTGCGCGGAACGGATTTCATGCGGCTGCACGTATCCATCGACGATATTGCCGCCGTCAACCGTCAATATGGATTTGACTTTGGCGACAAATTGATTGCCGCGCTGGGCAGTCGGCTCAAGAAGGCGTTCGGCCTCACCTCTGCCGTCGGCCGTGTCAACGGCTATGAGTTCGTGATCCTGCATCAGATTCGCGACAGAAGCGAGCTTTCGGAGATCCGCGGCATGATCAAGCGGGTCGCCGACAGCATCCACGAGGTCGACGGCATGGCGGTCACACTGTACCTCTCTCTCGGCTACGCGCTGTATTCCGAGTTTGAGGATCTGGATGAGCTGGCGCAGAGCGCTGAGATGCGTCTGCTGGTAGACCATGACAACCACGCGCCGGTCGGGAACCGTCAGTCACGCAATTCCGACTTCTTCCGGCTGTACGACAATTTGCCCATCTCCTACGCAGTTTATCAGGTTCACGCCGGCCGCGGCCGGAAGCTTACGGACGCCACGCTTTTTTACGCCAACCATTTCTTCGAGCGCCACGCCGGCAAGCCTCTGGAGGAGATGCTGGGACGCAGCGTACGTGAGCTTTTCCCGGGCCTCGACGAGAGCTGGTACGATATGGCCCACAGGGCCGCCTTCCTTGGCGAGACTATCGTAGACACCTTCTATTATGAGGAGACGGATCTGCGCTACTACATCACGGCAAACCAGATCATCCGCCCGGGCTACTGCTCCTTCACGTATCAGGAGTACGACCGGGACTACAAGCCCGCCGAGCCGGACGCTCCCTGAGGGCAGATGCGATGAGAGAAACGATTCAGCACCCCTTTCCGCCGCTCTATGACGCCAATTCCCGGATTCTGATTCTCGGCTCCTTCCCTTCGGTAAAGTCACGGGAGCAATGCTTTTTCTACGGTCATCCGCAAAACCGCTTCTGGCGGGTAATGGCGGGCGTGCTCGGCTGCGAGGCGCCGAAGGATATCCCGGAAAAGCGTGAAATGCTGCTGCGAAACGGAATCGCGCTTTGGGACGCCATCGCCCGCTGCGAGATTGAGGGTTCCTCCGACGCGAGTATCGGGCAGGTGATCCCCAATGACCTCAGCCCCATCTTCTTCGCCGCGGATATCCGGCAGGTTTTCTGCAACGGGAAGAAATCCTGGGAAATGTATCATCAGTATATGGAGCCTGTCTGCGGGAGAGCGGCCGTCTGTCTCCCCTCCACCAGTCCGGCCAACGCCGCCTGGTCTTTGGAAAAACTGACGCTCGCGTGGGAGACCGCTCTCAGGCCGTATTTGTGACCGCCCGGGGTTATTTATAATAAAACCGTAAATAATAGTAAAAAAAGCTTGAAAAGTCCAAAGCCCTGTGCTATACTGACAAGGCTCTAAAAATGCGACAAATCGAAAGGATTGAAAATAATGTCTGGTCTTACTATCTTTTTCACCATTCTTCAGGTTCTGTCCGGCCTGGCCGTTACCGTGATCGTGCTTATGCAGAGCGGCAAGAGCGCCGGTCTGTCCGGTTCCATCTCCGGCGGCGCGGAAACCTTCCTCTCCAAGGGACAGGCTAAGACGATGGACGCGAAGCTTGCCAAGGCGACCAAGTGGTTCGCCCTCGCCTTCGTTATCCTGACCCTGATCCTGAACCTGATCTGATTCGGATCGTGAAAAAGGCGTCCGTTCGGACGGCGTTTTTAAAGAAAATGACCAACGGAATACCCCGCACCTGTTTGGGCGCGGGGTATTGCTATATGTGGGAGACGATTGCCATGAGGAATAAAACGATTCTTGAAGAAAACCGGGCGTACTGGACCGGCCGTGCGGCGGGCTATTCCGAGGTCAACAGGCTGGAGCTTGCCACCATCCAGCGGGAGCGCTGGAGAAGCTGTCTGCGTGAGGAGGTCGCGCGGCACTTCCCCTCATGCCCCGCGGAAGAACTGCAGGTTCTGGAGGTCGGCACCGGGCCGGGCTTCTTTGCGATCCTGCTCCGTGAGTCGGGCTATTCCGTGACGGCGATCGACCTGACGCCCGCCATGCTCGAAGAGGCAAAGAAGAACGCCGGAGCTCTCTCCGGCGGGATCTGTTTTATGGAAATGAACGCGGA
Source organism: Oscillospiraceae bacterium (assembly GCA_902789745.1). Taxonomy (GTDB): domain Bacteria; phylum Bacillota; class Clostridia; order Oscillospirales; family Oscillospiraceae; genus Limivicinus. Next base: position 61,760 of record CADAPH010000002.1, read on the forward strand.
AGCCCTCACCTTCCCTGATCAGAGCTTTGACGTGGTGATCAGCCGCAATCTCACCTGGAATCTGCCGCATCCGGAGCGCGCTTATGCCGAATGGACGCGTGTTTTGAAGCCCGGCGGACTGCTCCTGAATTTTGACGCCAACTGGTATGCCTATCTCTTTGACGAGTCGGCACAGGCGGCCTTTGAACGCGACAGGGCCAACAGCGCCGCGCGGGGCGTATGGGATCAGAACGTCGGTGAGAATTTCGACGTGATGGAGGATATCGCCCGCCGCGTACCGCTCTCCGCAATCCGCCGCCCCGCCTGGGATCTGGAGGTTCTGGGAAATCTCGGGCTTGAGGCGGAGGCAGACGAGGAGATCTGGCGGAAGCTCTGGTCGGCGGAAGAGAAGCTGAACTTCGCCTCCACTCCGCTGTTTCTGGTCAGGGCTCTGAAAACCTCACCGTGACAGCACGACCCTGAAGGAATCCTGCAGGCGCTGATGATGCACGCGCGTGGCGTCGAAGCGGACGCTTGTGAAGGCCATCTGCATAATGGGGCCCGTGCAGAAGGCACAGATCAGCGTGCCGACACCGACGGGGCCGCCCAGCAGCCAGCCGATCAGGGTGGCAAGGCTCAGGATGGCGATGCTCACCGCGCCGATGGGGATGCGCTTCACCCGTTTGGCAAGGCCGACCAGCAGCGTATCCCGCGGGCCGCAGCCAAGGGATGCGATCATGTAGGTGTACTGCGTATAGCCCATGATGACAAGTCCCAAAAGCATGACCGGGATCCCGGTCCAGATCGACGTGCACGGCGGCACCGCGTTGATGGAATTGAAGAAGTCCACGGACTTGCCCACCACGACGGCGTCGATAAACATGGCGATGCCGATCGGCTCCCGCAGGAGGATATCCATGCCGAGGATAGCAAAGGAGATGGCGATCGAGGCCGTGCCGTAGAGGATACCGAGGGTTTTGGATACGCCCAGGCTGAGCACGTCCCAGGGTCCCGCGCCGATGTTGGCCTGTATGGTCAGATAGATGCCAAAGCCGTTGAAAAAGAGGCTGACGGCCGCGATCAGCATATTCAAAACAATTGCCCTTACAGAGCGGTTTTCGCGCAGTTCGTTTTTCATTGTCTCTGTTCATCTCCAGGAAGTCCCGCCGGGGGTGTTTCATTCGGCTATTATCGTTTGCGCTTGCCTGTTTGTCAAGCGTTTTCCAAATAAAAAAAACGACCCCTTCCTCAAGGGAAGGGGTCAAATAGCAATCCATATGATGTTATGTAACAAACTTGGAGTTGCCGGAAATCCGCCTCGCCCCGCGCAGCTTTGGCGCAAGAGGCGGGCGATTCAATCGGTTTTCAGTCGAGCGTTCTATACATGGATGTCTTGACTGTTGTTGCCCGGTCAACCTCCGGCTACGAAGCCGCCGGCGGCCCGCAAGGAAATTGGTCATGCTCTCCGGGTTAAGGTGCCGATCACACCGATGGGATGCCGCCCATCTCCACTGACGTGTATTATACGCCGGTAAAACTTCAAAGTCAATGACTATTTTGTAAACAATGAAATGATATTGATACCATACGTTCGCACGATCAAAACGCTTTACTCGCTGCGCAGCGCCTCCACAGGATCCTTCTTGGCGGCCAGGCCTGAGGGGATAAGTCCCGCCACGAAGGTCAGCAGCACGCTCACCGCGATAAGGCCCAGCGCCCCAAGGAGCGGAAGCCTCGAGCGAAGGTTCGGGATATCAGTAAGATCATTGATCACGATGTTGATGGGGATATTCAGCAGCAGCGTGAGCCCGATGCCGATGAGGCCCGCGAAAAGGCCGATAATAAAGGTCTCGGCGTTGAAGACGCGGGACACGTCGCGCTTGGAGGCCCCGATGGCGCGGAGAATACCGATTTCCTTTGTGCGCTCAAGCACGCTGATGTAGGTGATGATGCCGATCATGATGGACGAAACCACCAGCGAGATCGCCACGAACGCGATGAGTGCATAGCTGATGGCGTTGATGATGGTGGAGACAGACTTCATCAGCATCGCCACGATATCGGTATATTCGATCTGATCCTCTTCCTCCACGCTGTCGTTATAGGCCGTGATCGCATTGGCGATGGCATCCTTGTTCTCGAAGCTTGAGGCGTAAATACTGATGACGTTCGGATTGTCGAGATCAACATAGCCGAGGGCCTTGAGGTTTTTGCGCAGGGTGCTCTCGGAATAGACCGGCGGCATTGCGTTCTCGTAAAGCCAGATATAATCGTCGTCCTCCAGGCTCAGCAGCTCAAAGTCTTTGGCAAGCTCACTGTCGGAGAGGTAGCCGTACATGTCGCGCATCTGGACGGCGTACTGCTCCTTCACCTGCTCGGAGATCATACGGCGCACATAATCAAAAAGCGTCTCATCGTCCATCTCCTTGAGGAAGGAGGAATACTGGGGAAAATACTCAAGCACCATGTCTTCGATATCCTTGCGGGTGGTGTCCTTCATCTGCTCGTCCAGCTGCTCTTCGATATAATCATCCTCCGGGACGGTCATATACTCCACATAGAGCTTGCCCAGCTTTTCCTCGTCCGCGTTGGCGATATAATCCTTCGCAGCCTCGATCTTTCGGGCTTTGGTCACCGCCTCATCGTTCTCGTCTAGAAACGGCAGACCGTTCAACACGTCGGTATCGGGATTGTCAAGCTGCCGACGCACGAGATCCTTCTTTTCGGCCTCCTGCACCACATGCTCCACCAGCTTGTGCGTGTAGCCGACCGCGCCGCTGGCCATCATGCCGGAGACCGAGTCCTTGCTCTGGCGGATGATGCCGACGATGCGGATGGGAAGTCCGTCCTTAAACAGTGTTCGCAGGCCAATATCCCCGTCCACGACGCTGATGTATTTCTCGTCCTCCTCGTCGTAGCGGTATTCATCCGCCGGGTAGACGTAACGCAAGACCAAATCGCAGATCTCCTCATAGCTCCAGCTCTCCAGCTTTGTTTTGAGGTTTTCCTGGTTCACAAACGCCTCCATGTCCTCCGACAGATGGCTGCTGGACTTGAGGCCGAGGGCGTAAAGCGACATGTCCGAGACCTCATTGTTCTTGTCCACGACCAGCACAACCTCGTCATACTTCTCCGGCCACTTGCCGTATAGCAGATCATACTGCTGCACAATCAAGGGGTTGACGGCCTCCCCGTTCTCCCCCGGCAGCATCTCCTGCCAGGCGTCCAATACGCTGTAGGCGGCCCCGAATGTGGCAAAATAGGTGCTGTAGTCCCCGCCGAAGGTCTCGCTCATAGCTCTCTGCATGAGCTCGGTCACGTCTGTCTTGACAAGCTCCCCGTCGCTGTCCTCGGCGTAGATGTTCATGTCCATGTCGTAGGAGTACTGGATGGAGCTGATACGGGAGGATATTTCCGCGCCCGCGCTGTCGATGTAGCTTTTGAAGGCCTTGAGGTTGTTGGTTTGCTTTTCCGCAGAGACCATGGAGTTCATCATGTTGTAGAGGATCGTGTTGGAATACACCGCATCCTTTTCATGCTGGTGCTCCTCGGCCTCAGCCTGCACGCCCATGAGCGAGGTCATCATGCTGGTCATGTCCACGGTTTCCGCCTGAATGGTGATCGGGTAGCTTGACAGCGTATCCTCCTGCACCTTGTCGATGTACACCTGGATGCCGTTGGACAGCGACATGATCAGCGCAATGCCG
>CADAPH010000003.1:0-522 GCA_902789745.1 Oscillospiraceae bacterium
ATTTCCTTTAGTGACAAGTGTGAATGGAGTCTGTATCAGATTTTCCGTAACAATGCTTTGCTTTCCGGAGGCACTTGGAACAGCGCTTCCGAAAGGCATGACAACATCGTAAGCGTCATTATCTAAAGCCTCTTTCAACGTCGCTTCTTTGACGCGGATGAACGATACGTCGTAGCCAGCATTCTCCGCAACAGCCCTCATTAAATCTACGCCAATGCCTACAACCTCACCCGTGTCGATGTCCAGGTAGAATACCGGGCATCGATCTACAGGCACACCAACCGTTAACGCATTATCCTCGTTTTCACCCGCAGCTGCCAGTGCTGGCAGGATAAAACAAGATAATGCTATGATGAGGCAAGTGACAGTTGTAATCAGGGAGAGTATTTTGTTTTTTAGTTTTTTCTGAACTCGCACCCTGGCGCACCTCCTATCGGGCAATTGCTTCTGCAGACTTTCTTTTATAGGTCAGTTCCACATCATAGCCAAGCTCGTCCATCATCTTTACGAACGTCTTATTGA
>CADAPH010000003.1:537-35166 GCA_902789745.1 Oscillospiraceae bacterium
TGTCCAACTCGATATTATTTAATAGCATTGTACATCCCTCGCTAAATAGTTAACCAATGACTAAATTATTATAACACCGGTTTTCTGAAAATTCCAGTCTCCAAAACGTAAAAAAAAGACGCCCCCGAAGGAGCGCCTGCGTTATGACTGCGTTTACATCTGTACCTCGGTCTCAAGGCCGGATTTGAATTCAAAGTCAAGGTGGTCTTCGTAGACCGTGATCCGTTCGATCAGCCGCCTGACCATCCCTTCGTCGTAATCCGTCACCAGTTCCTGATGCTCATCCAGAAAGGCTTCGAGTTCTCTTTCATAGTTGCGCCGTGCCGCCAGTTCCTATGCTGTGATCTCCACCTCGCATGGGAGCATGAACCGTAGGTCGTCTTTGGCGTATTTTAATCGTTGACCGATTATTTCTGTCTTCATTCCCCAGGTGTAACACTTACACCTACGCAAAATTTCCGCCCCGTGCTACAATCGACTTGTATTTCAGGGAGATGGTTGTTAGGGCGGAGCAGGTAAGGATCTAAGACTGTCTATGAGGAGGTGGTATGCGCCTCCGCTCAACAAGACGAACTGAATAATTAACTGACCAGGAAGACCGTAATTGCGTTATTGCAGTTGCGGTCTTTTTTCTTGGTCCAGGAAAGGAGAAGGTCCATGAATGTCACAGAGCAGACTCATCGAACTCAGCTATTATGACCCCTCGGCTGAGGTGCGGCTGACCGCCTACGCGGACACGCTCGTGCTGGATGAGTCGAAGGGAGAACGAACCATGACCGCGATCCGCTTCGGCGGTTATCCGGAGATGGTGAACGCCATGGCTGCGGCCATGCACGGCGGTGCGACGGTTGAGGCGACGGTCAGGGACGAGAGCATCCGCTTTCAGTGTATCCGCAAGGGCTACACAAAGCAGTTCGCCCACGACGGCGTCTACGCCACCGCCACCCTGATGGCAAACGATCAGGCCCAGGAAGCAATCAACGCAGAAAGCAAGGAGGAACAGGAAGATACAGAACCCCCCGAGCAGCCGAGAACCTGCTACATCTTTTGCCCGGCCGGAGACCGGGAGCGGCTGTTCGAGGAGCTTGACCGCAAGACGGCGGCCCCACTGATCCCCGCGTTTCGGGAGCAGCTTCTGGAGGCGCTGATCGCGGACGGCTCCCTGCGCCGCATGAAGGTGTACGCGCTGAAAAGCAGCATGGACGCCTGGGCGCTGTCGCTCATGCCGGAAGACAGGAACATCGTGGAGGTGCTGGAACGCGGACTGAAGGATGGAAGCATCCGGATCCCCGGCGCGGATTCCGCCGTTTCGGACGGATTCTCGCGGGTCGACACCGTCACGCAGTATCTGAACGCCTTCGGCGTCACCGTCGCAGACCGCATCCGCAACCAGTTTGATCCATTGTTTGACCCGGCCTCGCAGCCGCTCTCGGAGGAGATCGTCGCGGTGAACGAGTACATTCGTTCCGCCGCCGGTTATCCGCTCTACGACGCGCAGCTCGCCGTCGCGGAATCCGTCAGGCGCAAGCTGCAGCGCGGCAAGTTCGCACTCATCCGGGCGGAATGCGGCTCCGGCAAAACGAAGATCGGCTCCGCGGCCCTCGGCGCGCTCTATTCCCGGAAGAAAACCTTCAACGTGGTCATGTGCCCTTCCCACATCACAAAGAAGTGGGTGCGGGAGATCGGCGAGACGCTTCCGGAGACTTACGGCATGATCGTGAAAAGCCCAGCCGAGATCGACCGGCTTTACGGCATGTTTGAATCCGGCGATAAAAGCGTATACGCCATCATGAGCAAAGAGAAGGCGCGGGACGGATATATGCGCTACCCGGCCGTGACCTGGAGCGATCGAAAAAAGGGCTTTCTCTGCCCGGACTGCCGTGAGCCGATCCAGATGGAGATCAGCGACGACGGCACAAAATACCTGGTAAACGCGGATCAGCTTTTCTTTCTCAACGAAAACAAAAAGAACCACAAATGCTCCAACTGCGGCTCCGTCCTTTGGGCTCCGGTCAGCAGCGTCAGGAAGCTGCCCTGGATCAAAATCAGCAAATACGGCTGGGTGTACCGCTACGGAGCGGTCAAGCATCTCGACCGTACAAAAAACGAGACCGTACAGGATCAGCTTCTGGCAATCATCGAACACCCGGAGGCTCTCTATCCGACCAGAGGCGCGCAGCGGCGCTTTCCCCTCAGCACCTATATCAAGAAACGCTATCGGGGACGTGTCAACGCGCTGCTCTGCGACGAGCTGCACGAGTACAACAACGACAGCGGGCAGGGCGACGCCATGGCCGAGCTCTACGGCGCGGCCAGAAAGTTCGTCGGTATGACCGCCACGCTCATCAACGGCTACAGCTCTGGGATCTTTCACCTGCTCTACCGCATTGTCCCCGGCCTCATGCAGAAGGACGGCAAGCCCTACAGCAAGCCCGGCCTTTTCGACAGCGAGTACGGCGTCACGGAGACGGTCTATCAGATTGAGGACCCGGACTACAACTCCAACCGCCGCGCAGCGCGAACCGGTACGAAGGTACGTCAGCTCCCCGGCGTCTCGCCGCTGGTATTCTCCCGCTTCCTGCTGGAGCATACCGCCTTCCTCTCTCTGGAGGATATGGGCAAGGAGCTTCCGGATTATGAGGAGATCCCTGTCCCTCTGCAGATGAACGAGGACGTCCAAGACGCCTATAAGGAGATGGAGAAGACGCTGACCCGCGTGCTGCGCAGCGACAGGCGCGTGGCGAGAAAAATCCTGTCGGCCTATCTGAATCTGCTGACCGTCTACCCCGATCAGCCCTACGCACAGCCGCCTATCCTGCACCCGATCGACGGATATCCCATCGTTACGCCGCCCGATCTTGCGGACTTTGACACGAGCTTTGCCAAGGAGGAGAAAACCCTTGAGATCGTGAAAGATAAGGTCTCCCGGGGTGGGCGTGTCATCGTCTATACGAGCTGGACAAGGACGGATTCTCAGGACAAGCTGTTGAAGCTGCTGCGGGAGGCAGGCATCCGCGCCGATGTGCTGCTGCCCAAAATCACGCCGGAAAAGCGTGAGGAATGGGTGGAAAAACGCGTGAGCGCAGGCCTGCAGGTGCTGATCACCAATCCGAAGTGCGTGGAAACCGGCCTCGATCTGAACGCCTTTACCACGCTCATCTTCTACAGCATGGGATATAACCTGTTCACGCTACGGCAGGCCTCGCGGCGCTCCTGGCGCATCAACCAGACCGCGCCCCGCGTCGAGGTCTATCTGCTCTATTATGCCAGCACCATGCAGGCCAAGGCCATGAAGCTCATGGCGTCCAAGCTCGCGGTAGCCGGCATCATCGAGGGGACCTTCTCGGACGAAGGATTGGCAGCCATGAGCGATGTGAAGGACATGACCTCGCAAATGGCGAAGGAGCTGATGCAGGGCATCAAGGACAACGTGGAGAATATTGCCGCCGCGTTTAAAAAGATGGCTATTGTCAATCCCGATCGCAGGCCGCGCCAGATATCGGCAGTTATTGAAGAAGCTGTAGAACCTTTAGAGATACCTGAATCAGATCAATTTGCGGCAGTTGAGCCGGAGCCTGTAATCCGACAGGCAGCGGAACTCCTGCAGGAAAAAGAAATAATCAAGCCGAAACGGGCAAAGAAGCGACCGGTCCTTTCGGATCAAATCAGTCTCTTTGATCTCGTTGCATAGGAGGATAAGAAAATGAATGTTACCGCAAACCGCGCCGAACTCCTGCATGCCGCGAAACACGCGGCGTCCGTCGCACCGAGCGCATCCCCCTTGGAGGTACTCAAAGGGATCCTGCTTCACTCCGACGGCGATGGACATTTGAGCCTAACCGCCACCAATCTGGAGGTCGCGATCCGCATCGGCGTCCCCTGCGTCAGCGAGTCTGAGGATTCTCTCGTTGTCAGCGCGAGGCTTCTTGTCGGGATGCTGGAGCGCCTTGCCGGCGAGTCCGTCACGCTTTCGCGCCGGGACACCTCTCTTCAGCTTACGGTGAAAAGCGGCAAGGCCTATTACCAGATCCCGATTCTGGGGAGCAACTGCTTCCCGCAGATCGAAATGCCTTTTCCGGAGGATACCATCCCGGTCAAGGGCCTTCCCACAATGGTCAAACGGATCACCTTCGCCGTGGACAAGCGCAGCAAGGATAGACCGATGCTCCGCTGCGTCAATCTGATGTTTACCAACGACGGCTTGAAGGCGGCCGGTAGCAACGGATTCTGCGTCGCGACCGCAAAGGGAGACGAGCACAGCACGGGCGACATCTCCATGATGGTTCCCGCCGCGTCGCTGGAAACCCTGGCCCGGATCAGCAGCGACAGGGATGAGTTTCGTGTCGGCACAACCGGTAAGAGCCTGGTGTTCACGAAAAAGGATCTCTTTTTCAGCGCGCGCATTCTGGACGGCGAGTACATCGATACGGAAGCGATCATGGCGAAGCTCAGAAACCAGTTTACCGTTCTGGCGGATATTGAGGAACTGCGGGATACGCTGTACGCCACGGCCTCCATCGATCCCGACGGCACGATCATGCTGGGGTTTGACGGAAACCTTCTCTACACCCGCTGCGACAGCGAGTACGCGAGGGCGGTCAACAGCATGAACGTGATCCCTCTGACAGGAACCCCGAAGGGCGAGTTCTGGTATCAGAGCCGGTATCTCATGGAATGCCTGCGCGTGAACGAGGGCATGACCACCGTCGGCGTTGCCCAGAGCGGTCTGCTGACTGTCACGTCGGAGAACGGCAGCTATCTGCAGAGCCCGATCCGGGCGCCGGCCGCAGTCAGGAAAGCGTCATCGCCGGAACAGAAAGCTGCATAGGAGGGATCGATCTGAAAGAGATGAAGATCTGCCGTTACTGCGGCGGTGTCATCCGCTTGGTACCGGCGAGCAGCATCTACAGGGAGTCGGCCCAGCGTCTGGGCATGTCGGAGGAATGGCTGTATCAGTGCCAGAACTGCAATGCCCGCGTCGGCTGTCACAAGGGGACGAAGCGCCCCCTCGGCAATGTGGCCAATGAGGTCCTGCGGCTCAAGCGCATGGAGACCCATCAGGTCTTCGACAGCTTTTGGAAAAGCAGGGGCATGAGCCGCACCAGAGCCTATCGCTGGCTCGCGGAGAAGATGGAGCTGCCCGAAGCAGAGGCCCACATCGGGGGCTTCGAGATGGAACAGTGTCATCGGCTCATGCAACTCTGCCGGAAGGAAAAAATGAAAGGAGCAGCGCGTGAGAGATCGGCTGACACAACCAAGCTGCGCAAACTGCGATCATAGCTATTTCCATGAGGAGAGCACGGCGGTCATCAGAAAAGGCGTTCGTCTGCAGCCCTTTGAGCATTACTGTCTCGGCTGCAAAAAGCCCCGGCTCTTCCGAGGCAAAGACCCCAAGAAAAGGATTCCCGCATGGTGCCCCAGACGAAAGAATCCCTGCGAGCTTCGGATCTACGGCTTCAAAAGCGCAGATACGTGGATGCTGCATGAGCAGCTCTGCAAGTCTGTCGGCAAGGAGATCTCTCCGACGCCGCACCGCTATGAAGTCCGATATGAGCAGACGGTCCCTTTTTCTCCGCACGATTTCTGGAAGCGCTGCAAAACGGAGCCCGAATCCGAGCTTCTTCCTGTATCCGTCACGCTTCATGAAGTAGTGGAGATCGACGACGGAATCAGACCCACATTTTTCTATAAGACCGAGCGGGGGTATCGCATCGCACACGGCTTTATGCCGAAATAAAACCGGAGGGGCACTCCCCCTCCCAAAACACAAAGGAGCTTTGAAATGAAAACCAATTCCTATATCGCGGAACGCAACCGCATCGTGGAAGAGCATCTCTGGTGCATCGACGCGGTGATGCGTGCCAATCCCAGAGCCGTCCGCAAAGCCCGCATGGAGCGCGAGGACGTTTATCAGCAGCTCGCCCTCCGTCTGGTGCAGGCGGTGGACAGCTATGATCCCGCCAAAAGCGAATTGAAGGAGCATATCTTTACCGCGCTCAGGGCGGAGCTTCGCTTCTGCGCGGCAAAACCCGGCTGCCCCGCGCTCACCGACTTCGATTCGGGAATAATCATCCCCTTTGAGGCCGTCCGCAGGGGTTGCCTCGGGATCGCGTGAGGAGGCGCCGGTATGAGCTTGCAGTTTTCCTATCTCTCCATTTACGACGGGTCGAAGTTCTGTATGGGAACATACGAGAGCGGCCATCCCGACGAGTATGACGCGCGCGAATTGATTGCCGACAATGAGCAGCTCTCCCAGATGGTGGAGGCGCTCAACGGCGATGCGACAATCGTGGTGGAGCACTATGATTTCGATACCAGGATTGGGAAGGATGAGCTTGCAGAGGCAAGCCATTTCGCCATGATCCATGCCTATAACGAGATGATACGGGGAACAGACCGCTGCGAGTTTATCTACAGAGATGATGTCGAGCGCGGGGACCATCTTGTATTTCCCTGGAAGGAGGAAGAAGACGTATGAGCTTACGTGACAAAATGTTGGCCGTGATGGCAGAGGTCAACGGAGAGCTAGCGGAGAGGCAGGAACTGATCGAAAGCATCGCTGTGGCCCTTTTGACCCGCAGCAATCTTTTCATACTCGGTAAACCCGGCCAGGCCAAAAGCCATTCGATCAATCTGTTCCGGCAGCGGATCACGGGCATGCGCCAATTCGAGCGGCAGATGTCCAAGCAAGCCGATGAGGAACAGCTTTTCGGGCGCATTGATCTGTCCAGCCTGATCCCCGGCTCCGTGCCGGAGGCCGTGCTGGCAAACGATCCCGTGTACGAAAACCTCAAGGCAGAGCTGGACGCCCAAATGTGCCAGCTCTCCGGCAACGGGGACGCGGACGCAGCGTATGATCTGCTCCGCAGGAACACGGAAAAACTCAATGCCTATCGCGCCGCTTTTGCCGCGCTTCATCCGAGTGAGCCTACCGTGCAGACGGCGGGAAAGATCCCGGAGGCGGACATCGTCTTCCTCGATGAGATCTTCAAGGCGAACGACGGCATTCTCAATTCTCTGCTGGCGGCGCTCAATGAGCGGCGCTATACAAACGAAGGGCACACCTACGATATCCCTGTGATCTCCTTTTTCACAGCGTCGAATGAGATACCGAACTTTGCCGATCCGCAGGAGAAAAGTCTGGAGGCGCTGTATGACCGCCTGCAGATCAAGGTCGTCACCGCGGACATTGAGGATCGTGGGAATCGCCTTGCTCTTCTCCGAAAAAAGCAGAGCGGTAGTACGGGTGTGATCCAAGCCACAATCACGCTGGATGAGTTGATCGCCATGCAGCAGGAGGTCAAGGCCGTCGAGGTGCCCGACAGCATCAACGAGCTTGCCGACGACATCCTCTGCGAGCTGCGCCGGGGCGGCGTCACCGTCTCCGACCGCAAGTATCTGAACTACGCGCCACTGGCTCAGGCGAAAGCCTGGCTGGAGGGGCATGGGAAGGTGCAGACGCAGGATATGCTGGTGCTGCGAAACTATCTCTGGCAGAAGCCCGGCGACAGGGCAGCCGTGGACGCTGTTCTCAACCGGCTCTGCGTCAATCCGATGCAGGCCAAGGCGGAGGAACTTGCCAGGATGGCTCTGGATGCCGAAAAGGACTTCGATGACGCGAGAGCGTCCGCCGAGACGCCCGGCACCACCAACAAGGCGCTCATCAAACTCCGCGCGGAGCTGATCCGTCTCTACCGCGCCCAGCAGGAGCTGACAGCCGGCGCACAGAGTGACAGTGAGATGGCGATCACGGCCTCGCTTCTGGATGGTCTGGAGCAGATCAGCAGAAAAGCGCACGAGGCCGCGGGCTTTACCTATGCGCCGCTGGCGCAGCTGGAAGCATTACAGTAAAGAAAAACAAAAAAATACAGGAGGAAAAAAATATGTTGAATCACATTGTTCTGATGGGAAGGCTTACCCGCGACGTGGAGCTGCGCACGACGCAGTCCGATGTCTCCGTCGCCTCGTTCACGCTGGCCTGTGACCGCGACTTCGGCGGCAGGGACGGCGAGAAAGAGACAGACTTCATCGACTGCGTGGCCTGGCGTCAGACCGCGGACTTTGCCGCAAAATACTTTGCCAAGGGCCGCATGGCTGTCGTCAGCGGCCGTCTCCAGATCCGTCCCTGGACGGATCGCGACGGGAACAAACGCTACAGTACGGAGATCGTCGTGGAGAATATGTACTTCGGCGATTCCAAGCCCGACAGCAAGAAGGGCGGTTCCGACAGTTTTGACATCCCGGAGGACTTCAACCCCGGCGTCTTTGAATAAGCAAAAGAATTATGGAGGGAAGGCTTCGGCCTTCCCTCCGCATAAGATTGGAGGGCAAAGATGATCAATCCTTTTCGGAGCTTTGAGGCGGTCATGGCGTCCCCCTGGGACAGATTGACCGCGCTGATCCAACGGAAAGAGGAAAAGACAGACCGGGTGCTTCGGTCCACCAGGCTGGACGACAGCATCTATACGGACATGCGACAGGAGGATGAGGCGCTGGATGCGATTGAGACAGCGGCCGCGGAGAAGCTCAAATCCTTCCCGGCGCTGTCGAGAGACATTTTTCAGAGCTTCTATTCCCTGACACAGCGGAGAAACCCGGAGGAAAAACTCTCCCCGGAGGCGAGAGAATTCAACACCCGCCTGCTGGACGGTGTTACCGAGCAGGAGGACTACGCGACGCTGAAGAACGTGTGCGAGGGCCGCGAGCTGCTGGCCTATGAGGCGGCGAGCGAGTTCGTCTCCCGCACCGCCGGAAATCTGGACAGTCTTCTTGCCGATCTCGGCGGGGACAAGGGTTCCATGAACACGCTGGACAAGCTGGAAAACGACGAAGAAAAAGCGGCCAAAAAGCTGCGCGAGCTGCTGGATCAGGCAGATTCATCTTCGACGCCCTCCGAGCCGCTGAAAAAAGAAATCCTTTCGGCGGCAAATGCCCTTGCCCGAAAGGAACGGCAGGTCGAGGCCGTGTCGAGGATCGTGGAAAACGGCATCCTGCAAAGGAAAGACGCGTTCTCTACCGCGCTGTCCGACGCCGTTCATTCGGCAAAAGAGCGGGCAGAGGAGGTCAACGCGATCCTCTCTTCCTGGAGCGACGATCCGGCGGATTGCAAGCGTACGCCGATGAACATGGATCTGCTGAAAAGGGTACGGCAAAGCCCTGCCCTGCGGGATGTCTCCCGATATCTCGGCCGCTTCCGGGAGCTTCTGGCTCAAGGGAAAAAGAACGGCTATGTCTATGGCCGTGGCGAAACCTACTCGCTGGAGCTCGGCAACGACATGGGCAGGGCGCTCACCTCGGAGCTTTCCATGCTGGCCATGCCGCAGACGATCCCCTTGTTTCTTCGGAAGTATCAGCAAAAGCAGATCAAGCAGTACCGCCGCCGCGAGCCCGTCACCAGAGGTATGGGCGATATCATCTGCTGTCTGGACGAATCCGCGTCCACCGAGGGCGACGCCGCTGCCTGGGGGAAGGCGCTGGCCATGACGCTGCTGGAGATCGCGGAGGAGGGCAAGCGTAAGTTCGCGCTGGTCCATTTTGCCTCCCGTTCCAGTGTCAAGGTCGATGTATTTCTCCCTGGAGAATACGGCCCGGAGGACAAGCTGCGCGCGGCGGAGACCTTCCTCGGCGGCGGCACGAACTTCGAGCGTCCGCTGACCGAGGCGTTGGCCCTGATGGAAGATCACGGCTTTGAGAACGCCGACATTATCTTCCTCACGGACGGCGAATGCGCGCTGCCCGATGATTTCGCGGAAAACCTACGGCAGAAGCAGACGAAGAAGAATTTCACCGTGACCGGTATCCTGCTCGATGTTGGCAGTCCGGGCATGGAGTTCAGCATGACGCCCTTCTGCCGGAAGATCTACCGTACCAGCCAGCTCTGCGGCGAGGACGTCGTCCGCAGCGTGATCAGTGAATTTGCTGTATGACATAAGTTATGGAGGATGAAAATGCAGGTACTGGAACAGCTTTGGGCCAACGATATGCAGAACGAAAAACCATACATCCACAACCGCCAGTACAAGGAGGCGCTGGAGGATTCCACCGAGAGCGAGAAGGCTTTTGAGGCGTCTCTCAGCGAGGAGCAGCTGGCGCTTTTTGAGGAATACCAGAAAAGCCGGAATACGCTCGCGCTGGTTACCGACTGCGAGACCTACATCACAGGTTTCAAGCTCGGCGCCCGGATCATGCTGGACGTACTGACGAAGGGAGAAGTAAACAAGATATGAGGCAAGGCCGGCGCTGTATGGTGCCGGCCTCTTTGCACATTATAACGGAGGGGCAGTCAACAGCATTATCTCTTTCCCCATCTTTTCTGCATAACGCAGTGCGACGGCGAAGGCTTTGCTCTGCGGTTTCTCTGCACTTTTCAGCGCGAGCACCGTGGCAGAAGCGTCTATCGCCTCCAGCATGGCGTCGAGCTCACAGGTCGGCGAATCGTACAACGAAACCGGCGCCGACTCGGAGCACTTTTCCAGCACCTCATAATACCGATCCCGCAAATTGGGCGACCATTTGCTCGCCTGATCCTCATACGGTATCAGCGTATTGAGACGCAGAAGCGGATCGCTTCCGCGCAGGGAGAGAATGATCTCAGAGACATACATCCCGATCCCGGCGTCGATCGGCACGAAAAAATGCCGTATGCCCTTCGTTTGGAGATAAGAAATCCTGTTCAGAAGAAGGAACTTCGCGGCGACGCACCGCTGATCCTCTTCGTCGAATCCCCATTGATAGCACATCGGCGGCTCACCGAAAACCGCGCAGCAGCTTCTTTTGTCCATATCACAAACCTCTGTCTATATTTGGCGCCTGTAAATAAATTTATTATATTTGGTAATGCCAAATTAGGCAAGCCTGGATAAACATATACTCTGTTTATCCGGGAGGGGATATACTTGAAAACGAGAAAACTGGATCTTGGCGATCGAAACATTGTCGGCGCCCGTGTAACACAGGCGCGTCTGAGCAAAGGCATGAAACAAAAGGACCTGTTGGCAAAGCTGCAGACCGCCGGCGTTGAAATCAGTATACCTGCCCTCTCCCTGCTCGAAGGGCAGAAGAGGCCGGTCTCTGACATTGAGCTCAATGCGTTGGCTGATATTTTGGAGGTTCCTGTAGATTGGCTGCTTGGGCGGGAGGAAGAAAAGAAATAACACAGCAACGTATCTATCACGCTGCTGTGTCTGTATTGTGCGGCATTCTTGCCTTTGTACCTTTTTTGCTGCTGTCGTGGATAGAGGATCTGCCAAGGATCATGACCTCGTATAAATCGTCCGCAATTGATTCAGGATATCTTCCTTCGTTTTTCCGGAAATACCGAGTTGCCTCAGGTCCACATCCTCTGTTGCCATGTTTTCGCAGAAATGTCGCATATCATTGATGTTTGTTTCCGGCAAGTCGAGAGGCTGATCTTGACCCGGAACGAGTAGTTCCGTCAGGCGAAATACGTCGTTTTTGTGTTTGCGGATGTTCTTGCTGTCCACCTGTTCTCCAGCGGTTTTTCGATCCGAAAGGTCAAGCCACGCTTTTGCTTTGAAGGGGATCAGATAGGGCGCATCCAGAATGGTAACGCCAGACAACTGTACTCTGCCCTGCTTTAAGAACAAATAGTAATCGTCATTGAGCAGAATTGCGGATAGGCTGGAAATCTCCTCATCAACCGGAAGCGGCGTGAGCACAGCATCCTCCGGAAGCAAAATGGTATCCGGCTTTCGCGCAAACAGCTCGATCATGGCGGGATAATCCCTTGTTTCGGGATTGGTAAATCGATAAAACTGAGGTTCTCCTGTGCTCTTTTTCCGGTGCTCATATCCTGCCGCAAGCACATAATCCCAAAAGCGGGCCGCAAAAGCAGAATCAACAGCTTCCACAATCAAAACGAGATCAATGTCCTTGGTTGCGCGAAATTCCAAACCGCCGTCTGACATCAGTAAATCGCAGGCGGTTCCTCCGATGATCGCATACTGATCCTCATACCCCCGGAACCATGTCCTGAAGCTGTCAAGTCCTCTTACCATCGATTTCTTCCCACACTTTCTCCAGCATTCCTTTTACAGCGTCTTCCACGCGCTCATCTCTATCATCTTTGAGAGCAAGCGCAAGAGATAATCTGTCCACGCACTCGTTGGTCACCAGACGGCCCGGATCGTATCGCCACAGTTCAACCATGACCTGATCCTCCGCATTTTGCAGCTTATGGGAAGCTCCAGCCTCCCAGGCAGCAACGCTTTCCGACGCAACGGTTTTCATACCGGGCGGATTGATCATTGTATACTCAGCCAGCGCCGAGTATCCGCTGAGCAGCAGATTTTCATTCAGCCTTTCTTGCGAGACATAAATTGCCCTTTTAACAGGACTGAGCATATATCCCTTCGCTGCCGCAAACAGCTCCTTCGGTGTATAATCTGACAACACGAGCTTTTGCACGCCGCGTTTTTCCGTCTTGATCAGGCCCAGCTCTTCAAGCTGGCGTGAAGCTCGGGAAATAGAGGTCGATGTAAATCCGAGAGCTCGTGTCGCTTCGCTGGTCGTCATTTCTCCGCAGCCATGATAGATATAGAACAGAAGAAGAAGCTGAGAAGACGGCAGCAGCGCAGTCAATTCATGCGATTCTCCGTCACACCGCTCTTGCAGATATATGGCCATAAAAGGAAGATAGATCTGCTTTCCTTCCACGATAAAGGGAATGTGATCCCGCAGCAGGTACTCCTTCTGGCGATAGGAAAGACGATTCAGAACAAGAACAGCCGGAGCGTGCTCCGTTTTCTCCACCCTTTCCATGTGCTTTTTTACGGCGTTTATCGAGTCAAGCTCTGTTTTCGGATACAGAAAAATGCTTTGTTTACCATCAAGCGTAACCTTTTGCAGCTTATATCGCGCATCTATGAAATTGGGAATCGCCTTGGATTCTTCGTTTTGGTAAACGGTATGAATTCCAAGAACACGCTTCAAATAGTCCACGCCTTTTCCTCCTTCGTGATTTGTAACTTTCACTTGTATTATAACTTTGTTTATGTTTTAAGTCAACTGAAAAGTTGTAATTGCTTTTCTGAATTTGGTATAATCAGCCGTACTATTTCAATTGCTTAAGATCCTTGCCTCGAACCATGGCGACAGACGCAAGCAGGTGTAACAGTTACACCTACGCAAAAACTCGGCCCCGTGCTACAATCAGCTTGTATTTCAGGGAGATGGTTGTTAGGGCGGAGCAGGTAAGGATCAAAGACTGTCTGTAAGGAGGTGTGTTGCGCCTCCGCTCAACAAGACGAACTGAAAAAATAATAAAGGACAAAGAAGATCGTAATTGCCGAAAGCAGTTGCGGTCTTTTTTTGTCCGGAAAGAGGAATGACCATGAGCGAGAACAGCAGCATTTTCACCGAACTTGAAGACGACGGCCTTGACATTGAGGCAATCTTCGGCAGCGAAACGGCGAGCACGGAGAATCCCTTTGAAATCCCGGAACCCGATCGGAAGCAGGAAGCCTCGACGGAGCAAAAAGCAGAGGAAACGCCTCCGCCTGCCCCGGAGAAAAAGACCGCGGCAGGAAAGGAAGAGAAGAAAGCCGGGAAACCGGCTGATCCGATCTCCTCCGCTGTTGAGACCAAAGCCCAGGAAAACAGCCAGAAAGGGCTCTATGACAAGCTGCCCATCTTCTACCACAAGGGCGCGAAGGAGACCATCGAGGACACCTCCATGACCTTTGAAGAGCTCCGCATCCGCAAGTCCGAGGACTTCACGGATCTGGAGGCGGGCAAGTATGTCTCCTGGAGCATCGAGTACGGCACCATCCGCAAGGACGTGAAGGACCCGGAGGGCACTACCATCGCCTCCATGAAGGAGAGCGTGGAGCGTTCCCGCGAGTTTCTTGAGATGTTGAGGAAGTCCAAGGACAAGAACCCGGACTGTTTCGTGAAACCCAAGGTCACCATGAAATCCAAGGGGACGGCGGCCTATAAGGGCGTTTTCGGCAGCGCCGAGGAGGCCCGGCAGTCGGACAAGATCATCTGCCTTTTCCCCGCCAGCGACGGAAAAATTTATGAGATGAGGAAAGCAGAACAGGGTGAGTTTATTGCCCCAAAAAACAAAGTGACTGAATTTCAGTCGGCAAAAGCCGGGTTTATCCCGGCTTTGCCCCCGATCCCCATGTCCCTGATCGGCCAGATCATCGCGTTCTTCCGCTCCTTTATGCGGGAGCATGAGGAATACGAGGCGCTTGCCCTGATCTACTGGGACAAGCTGGAGAAGGAATACTTCGCCTATGTCCCCAAACAGACGGTGGAGAAATCCCATCTCGACGCCGATCTCCGGGATTGCCCATACGATGATGAAAGCCGCTTTATCCGCTATGCGGATATCCACAGCCACAACAGCATGGAGGCGTTTTTCTCATCGGAGGACGACTGGGATGAGAGCGAGACCGGGCTGTATCTGGTGCTCGGAGAGCTCGATCATTTCTTCCCGGAAATCAAGGCGCGCATCTTTTGCGGAGGCAGCTTCGTCCCCATCGACCCAGCCACAGTGATCGAGGGGCTGGAGCAGGAGTATCCCCAGGGCTGGCATGAGCATGTTACCTGCAGGAAGCGGGAATCGCGCCTGTCCGCCCGCCGGAAGGCCGTGCCGGAGGATCTGGACGATGAGATATCCCACTGATGTACCGGTCAAGATCGTGATGCTCGGTGCCGGCGGCACGGGCGGCCATATTGCGCCGCACCTGTACCGTCTCCTGTATGCGCTGGGGCGTCCCGGTCGGTTCATCCTCTGCGACGGCGACATCGTGGAGCGGAAGAATCTGATCCGGCAGAACTTCTCTCCATCCGATCTGGGTGAGAACAAGGCCCGCGTCATGGCGGAGCGTTACGCCTCCGTCTTCGGCATGGAAGCCGAGTATATCCCGAACTTTGTGGAGAACCTGGAAATGCTCAAGGCCCTGATCACGCCGAAGGAATGGCAGCTCGACCCGCAGAGATACCAGCTCACGAAGGAGATGGTGATCCTGATCGGGGCCGTGGACAACAACAGGTCCCGGCAGCTATGCCACCAGGCCTTCTGCCAGGCCCAGGATCTCATCTACATCGACAGCGGCAACGGCGAGTTTTCCGGTCAGGTGGTCTGCGGCGTCAGGAAAAACGGGCATACGCTTTTCAAACCCATCGGCGGCGTACACCCGGAGCTCCTGAAAGCGGCGGACAAGTTCCCCTCGGAGCTTTCGTGCGCCGAAGCGGCTCAGTCTGATCCGCAGAGCATGGCGGCCAACATCACCGCGGCGACCGCCGTGGTGGATATGGTCTACAACATCCTGACCCGCGGAGAAAGCCTTGTGCGCCAGACGGATTTTTCCACAAACACCGTAAGAATGCAGACTCTCCTGCAAAAACAGCCTGCGAAGAAAAGAGCGGCATGAAAAACATGAGAAAGGAAAAGCACCATGAAAACTGTATATATCCCCGCGGGCGAAACCGTAAAATACGAGTCTCTTGTCACCGAGAACCTAATCGTGGACGGCTGCCTGAAGGTGGTCTACGGCGTCAAGGCCAAGAGCATCAGCGGCAGGGGCGTGATCAGCGCCGGTACGGTCTATGCGGATGACATCAGCATCGGCGAGATCGAGGCCGCCGCGGTCGTGTGCGTCCGCGCCGCCGCCAAGCGGATCGACGCGCCGGAGGTCTACGCCTCCGAAGCGCTGGCTGTGAGCTGCTTTCTCTCCGCCGCCTATGTGGAGACCGGCAAGCTGACCGTCGCCCTGAGCGACGTGGATGAGGCGAAAGCGGATGAAATCATTCATCTGCCCAGCGCCGACAAAAGCCTGCTGGGTATGCTGATCGCTTCGTTCTTCCGTTCCCTCCGGGCAAGACTCTTCGCAAAGCCCGCCGTGGGTGAAGTGCTGGACGCGGACTTTGAACCCTTCCGCAAGAAAAACGCGGCAGATGTAGATCCCATGGAGCCCGCGCTTGATGAGGAAAAAGCCAACTCCGGGGAAAAAAACAATCCTGAGGCGGAACCCGTGGACGAAGAGCTCAACCGCGTCGTGTCCCTCTTCAAGCTGTCGAGGGAGGCGGGCTATACCCTGCGCCTGATCCCCGGCACACCGGAGGAAAACGCACCCGTCTTTGACTTCGCTGCGGAAACCATCGTCCAGAAGGCCGCGTAAGATGGCGGCGCCGGAAAGGTATTATGCCGTCGAGCGGCTCGCGGAGCTGAGAAGCAGCATCCTGCGGCAGGCCAAAGCGATGGTCATGAGCCGCGCCAGGGTGGAAAAATACCGCCAGGCGGACATGGTCGCCGCGAAGGACAGCTATCTGGAGCTGAAAAAGGCAAAGGAGACGCTGGAGAAAGCAATCTTCGATGTGCAAACGCTGCTGATGGAAGTGGAGGAATACGAGCTTGCCAGTCTGGCCGGTAAGCTCGGCCGGGGCCTGTCCGGCTTCAATCTCATGAGCGCAAACTACAAAAGCATCTACGATGTCCTGCAGGGCTTTGCCTCGCGCATCCCGGCGGGAGACACCGTGAATGCGCAGATCGTAGGGCGGCTTATGAACCAGATCAAGCTGGGGTATTATCCCACGGACCCGGACAATATCGACCTGATGCTCCGCGGCGTCGCTTTTCCCGACGGTGTGACCACGAATCTGCTGGACCCTTGCTGCGGCTGCGGCAAGGCGCTCCGTCAGCTCGCCCAAGGAAACAACTGCTATACCTACGGCGTGGAGCTGGATGAGAGCCGGGCCGAGGAAGCGCAGACGCGGCTCCACCGTGTCGGCTTCGGAAGCTTCTTCCACTGCACAGTCAGCCATGAAGCTTTCCATCTGCTGTTTCTGAACCCGCCGTATCTCTCGGTTCTCAATGAAAACGGCGGCAAGTCCAGGCATGAAAAGCGCTTCCTGATCGAAAGCATCCGCTGTCTCATGGTCGGCGGCCTGATGATCTATGTGATCCCGTATTACCGCCTCACGCCGGATATCTGCCGGGTGCTTGCGGACAACTTCAACGATCTCACAGTCTGGCGCTTCACGGACGCGGAGTTCAAACGCTTTCGGCAGGTAGCCGTCATGGGACTGCGCAAGCGCAAGGCGGCAGCTGCGGCAGACACGTTATGGCTGGAACGCTTCACGGTCAGTCCCGAAAAGATCCCGTGTCTGTCGGAGATGCCGGAAAATCGCTATGCGCTCCCGGCCAAGCCCGTAGAGGTCTCCACCTTCAAGGGCGAGATATTCAACGAGCGTGAGCTGGAGCAGCAGCTCCGGCACTCAGACAGCTTTGAGCAGATGATGGCCCGCAGCGAGCTCGAGAGCGGCGTGAAGCACCCGCTTTTGCCGCTCTCTATCGGGCAGATCGGGCTCATCGGCGGCTCCGGCATGATCAACGGACTGATCGAATGCGAGCATCCGCACATCATCAAGGGCCGTATCGTCAAGGTCGTCCATACGGAGAGCGTGGAAAAGTTCACCGCGGAGGGCAAGCACATGGGCTCGGAGATCCGCGAGGTCGTCACCAACAAGATGATCTTCAACATTCTGACGCCCCAGGGCTTCAAGTCTCTGACGTAACAGGAGGAAACGAACATGAATTCCAACAATCTGGCGGTCATCGTCCCTGTCGATGAAAGGCAGAACGATGAAAGCCTCAAAACACAGGTGTGGGCAAGCGTAAGCTGCCTGCTCACGAAGTATCTGGGCCGGTATTACGGGAGCTTCTTCCCGATCCAGAAGGCCTGGGACAGCGAAATCCCAAACGCTTACGGCGTGGTACTGGGGAAGGAAGACCCTCTGAGTTTTCTCAATCTATACGCCGAGGCTCAGCACATGCAGCAGAAATCCACAGCGTTTCACATGGGCTTTCTGATCAAAGAGATCGAAAAGGCGGACACGGGCGATCATGTGATCCCGGTCATCATCAATTCGGAAAACGAATCTCTCATGTTCCACATTGCCTGGAAGGTACTCGCAGAGGGCGGCATTGTCCTGCCGGATTACGGCGTGTACTATGCCCAGCAGGGAAAGGCGTTTATCTCAGAGACCGAGGAGCAGCACATCATCAGTCATGTTTCGGATTACGCGATCTGTGTGGTCCGCATCGTCGCACTGGAGGCAGAGCATGCTTGAGTTTGATTTCACAGTATTCAACAATCTTCTCCAGACAGTTCCGGCGGCAATTCCGTACTGTGAAAAGCCGCAGCACAGCGATTACCTCCAGACGGAGGTTTTTGACAGGCTGAGCAGGGGCGAGTCAATCGACCTGAGCAAACTGGACATGGACGCCTTTGATCTGTTCCATGCCTCCCCGGGGTGGTCTGATCGCCACTATGAAAGCATGGCGCGAGGCTGGCAAAAGGGCTTCAACAAGATGCTCAAGCTCATTCCTGCGTCTGCGCGGGAAAAGCGTGCTTTTTTCTGAGGAACGCCTATGTATGACTATGATTATGAATATGACATCCTTGGCGTTCTGAGGCTTCTGCGCTATCTGCACATGTACAAGCCTGATCGGGCTGCGGCCCTCGCCTCTGGAGAAACCGCGTTTACCGCGGATGATGTCCTGGAGTTTCTCTATTATTCCACGGAGGAGCTCTTCGATGACTGTTTCACGGACTACGATGAGATGAACGGGTCCGAGACCATGTATATCTATGACCGGGTTTTTGATGACTACCTTGATCTCAACGCAGAGCTTTTCTGCCCGGGCTCCGGTCCAACGCTGGCAATCAGGCGAAAGTTTGAGGATGCAGTATGCTTTTTTCTCGCAGACCGCAACTGCGGCATCTTCGACATGACGATCCACTATGAAGATGACAGCCCGCAGATTCGGCTGGAGTTCGCGGAAGGATACTGCGAGCCTTCCGCTTTGGTAATAGTGCTCACAGACATGATGCACTATCTTCAGCGGGAAAACGAGCACATGCGGCAAATTATTGAGAAGCGCTCGACCGCGATCGTATCCCTTCCTCAGAATTACAAGGAGGCTGCGTAATGACAGCGGAAAATACCGATTACAGCAATGAGCTTTGCCTCCGCATCTCTCCCCATTCCGGGAAGATCATTGTGGAGGAGCTCAAACGTGACGGGGCTATTTCCTTCAAGGAGATCTCCCCTATCGATCTGTACTTCATGCTCAACGAAAGCTACAGAAACAGCGAAACTGTGGATACCGGCTTTTTGCCTGCGAACTGTCTGTCCGTCTCCATCGGGAAAGGCGAGAAAACCTTTATCCTCTGGAACCCGGAGCTGCGGGCGGACATGGCATACGGAGATGTGGAGTATCCGGGCTTCCCGATCCCGCGTCTCGTGTTCGGCATACGCCTGTTGGATACCGGCAGGGTGGCCGTCTGTTCCCTCGGTGTGGTTGCCGACGAAAAGCCGTCGCCGTCCACCTTGATGTACCACTATCCCTTTTCCAACGTCTATGAGGATTCCCGCGTATGCACGGGGAACAACGTCCTGCCGCGCTACAAAAAGCAGACGGCGCTCGTGAATTTCCCGCGCTATCTTCTGGGCATCCCGGACAATGACGACATGTATTCGGCCGAGCGCAACAAGCTCAAGCTGAGTCACCGGGAACTGATGGAACATCTGAAGGACAAGGACCCGGCCTGTTACTACACGGACATCCTGATCCCCAACGGAAAAACGCTTTCGGATTTTATGGGAGGTATGTATGGAAGAACAGAAGAAGACGGCGAATGAAATCCAGGCCGCACTGGCTATGCCTTTCGCGGCGGAGGATCTGGAATGGAGAATCCAGGTTGCCTTTGAAAGCAGTATGCAGGGCGTCGCGGTACCGTATGTGACGAACCGCGCGATCCAGAACCGTCTGGATGAGGTCGTCGGCCCGCAGAACTGGTACAACGAATACAAGCCCTGGCACGGAACCGGGAAACGCGAGGCCCAGATCTGCGGCATCTCCATTTTCTTTGAAGGCCGCGGCTTCATCACCAAATGGGACGGCGCCGAGGATTCGGACATTGAGCCGGTTAAGGGCGGGCTCAGCGATTCCATGAAGCGCGCTGCCGTCCAGTGGGGCATCGGCCGCGTCCTGTACAACATGGACACGGTCTATGTGAACATTGAGAAGAAGGGCAAGAGCTATGTAATCAAATCCTCCGAGCGCCCCAAGCTGGACAGAGCCTATACGGATATGCTGGCAGAGCTGAAGCTGAAAGCCGCCGCGCCCTGCGGCGTGCAGTCTCTGCTGACGCCCCAGCGAGCTCCGGGCAGCCCGGAAGAAAAGCCGACGCCTGCGCCGCAGCCATCAAAGCCTCAGGAGAGAAAAACAGAATCGGAGGAAAAGGGCGGAAAGATCGTAGATATCACGCAGCTCCGTAAAGCCCCGGAATCTCCTGCCTGGGAATACATCGTGGCGGACGCCAAGGTGCAGAAGGGCATGAGCGGTGAAAACACCAGCCTCATGCTGCTCGACCGCGACGGGAAGAAGTTTTTGGCCTATACGCGAGGCACTCATCCGGAGCTCTGCCGCGATGCCAGGCTCTTCAACGTCCGCAAGACACTCAAGCAGAAAGATTCCGTCGTGTTCTACTATCTGGAGAGCTTTGAAATTCTGGAACAGGCCGCGTAAGCGGGAAAGGAGAAGAACATGGAAAAGATCAGCGGCTTTCAGATCACAGGCCTGCGCCTTGCGGGCTTCAAGTCCTTCGCGCAGCCCACAGAGCTGAGCTTCGGCAATCCCACGGTCATCACCGGCGGCAACGGGCGCGGCAAAACCAGCATCGCGGACGCCATCGCCTACGCCGTCACGGGCCTCCCGTTCTTTGCGGAGCGGAATATCGACCGCCTGCACAGTGAAACCGACCCGGAGCTTTTCGTCACCCTGCGTTTTGTGGATGACAAGGGCGCGGCGCATGAGCTGACGCGCAGCCACAAGGGCAGCAGGACCGGGATCGTCTATGACGGTCAGGAGCTTCGGCAGCTCGATCTGACGGAGATGTTTGGTGAGAAGGATGTGTTTCTCTCCATTCTCAATCCCCTGTACTTCATTGAGGAGCTGGGCGAGGAGGGAAAGAACCTCCTGCAGCGCTATCTCCCGATGATCCCGCAGGAGAAGGTGCTGGAGGAGCTGTCCGATCCCATCCGGGAAAAGTTGCCGACAGAGACGCTTCTGTCCCCCGAGGGCCGCGTCAGGCAGCTTCGCAAGGACATCCGGGAGCTGGAGAACTCCGTGATCTATTTGCAGGGCCAGCAGGATCTGGCCATGTCCCAGCATGAGAGCGGACAGAGCAGACGCGCGGAGCTCACGGCAAGGCGCGACGCCCTGATCGAAGAAAAGAATACGCTGGAGAGCAAACGCTACGCGGGGATCGATAAGGCCGAGCTGGAAAGCAGACTCACCGATCTGAGTGCCCAGTACAGCGAGCTGTTCAACGACAACAGTGATGACGGAGAGCTGGCGGAGCTGGACAAGCGGCTCTATGACGAGACGCGCGCTCTGGCGCAGCGTTCCGCGGATTCCTACGAGTCCAAATTCACCCAGGCTATCGCGGAGGCGACCGAGCGCGTAAAGGCGCTGGGCGTCAAATATAACGCCGAAGTGAGCGCGGGCAAGGCCATCGTTCCCGGCTTCGTCTGCCCCACCTGCCGCCGCGCGGTCACGGAGGCTGACGTCCCCGTTGTGCGCAAAGCCTTTCAGCAGAGCGTCAGCGAGATTATTACCGAGGGCAAGGAGCGGCGCGCCCAGCTGGAGGAGCTGAAAGCGTTGGATGCCCAGTCCCGCGAGACCTTTGAGAAGTACAAGGCGGACGACGTCGGCAAGCTGGAGCAGACTGTCCGGGAACTCACGGAAAAACGAGGCAAAGTGATGGAGAGCGGCAATCGCGCCTCCGCGCAGCGCCGGGCCCAGCTTGAAGAGCTTCGCGGCAGGATGCAGACGCTTTCTTCCGATCTGGAGTACGGAAAGCTCAGCCCTGAGGAATACGACCGGCTGAAAGCCAGCGGCGACGAGCTGCACCAGCTTGAGGCGGAGCTTGCCGCCCTGCAGAACACGGCGCTCCCCGACGAGGCGGAGATCAACGCCAAAATCCAGGCGGCGCAGAAAAAGATCGCCGAGCTGAGGGAATCCGTGAGCTGCCTGCTGCTTTTCATCGCCAAGCGGGTGGAAATGACGCTCGCGGAGCTGAAGATGAACCGCGTGTCCATCTCCCTCTATGACGTGGTGAAAAGCACGGGCGAGGTAAAGGACGTGTTCCGGTTCGAGTACAACGGCCGCCGCTATGATCGCCTCTCCCTCTCGGAGAAGATCCGGGCGGGCATGGAGGTCTCGGAGCTGATGAAGCGCCTGACCGGTCGCAATTACCCCGTCTTTGTGGACAACATGGAATCGGTCGACGACCTGAACAACGTGCGGCCCACGGGGCAGGTGATCGTGGCCAAATGCGTCAGCCGTGCGGAGCTGAACGTCCGTCCCGTCAAACCCATCGTAAGCGAAATGCCCATAGCAGCGTAAGAAACGGCGCCCATGAGCCGCGACTACAAAAAAATCCCCATCGTAGACACGGCTCGAAGATGCGGACTTGTCCTCAATCCTCGCACCCTCACAAGGGGCGAGGTTGAGGCAGGCTGCCCCTTCTGCGGTGATCACGGTGGAGGGAAATACCATCTGTTCCTGAACACCTCCACCGATCAGTACCGCTGCGTCCTCTGCGGTGCGCACGGCAACAGCGTCACGCTGTACGCGCGTGTAAAGGGACTGAGCAATCTGGAGGCGTTTCGGGAGCTGGAGGAGGGCGGCAACATCTATCCGATGCCGAAGCAGTCCGCCTCCCAATATACCGAGGCCGCGCCCCGCCCGCTTGCGGAGCGCAGCGAAATCTATTCCGACTTGCTGGAGCTTCTGAGCCTGTCTGACCGCCATAAGGAAAACCTGATCGGCCGCGGGCTCTCGGAGGAGCGGATCGCGCAGAACCAATACCGCTCCATACCGGAGACACAGGCCGGAAGAAGACTTCTGGCAAGTCTGCTCAGGAGCTGCGGCCATGAGTTGGAAGGCATACCGGGCTTTCGCACCCGCTACGGCGAGTGGACGCTTGCCGGGCCGAACGGTTTTCTAATCCCGGTACGAGACAAGGACGGACTGATCCAGGGGCTGAAGATCCGCCTCGACGATGAGGCCGACCCGGATCGCAAGTACCGCTGGCTCTCCAGCCGGGACATGCCCCACGGCGCCCGCAGTTATTCCTGGGTACACGTGACCGGCGACAGAAGCAGCAAGAGAGCCTACCTGACGGAAGGTCCCCTCAAGGGCGACGTGGCGAGCTTCCTCGACAATGACGCGCTCTTCGTCTGTATCGGCGGCGTCAATGCCATCCACGGGCTGAAGGATACCGTACGGAAGCTTGGCGTCACGGAGCTGGTGGAGGCGATGGACATGGATCAGAACACGAACCCCCATGTCCGAAACGCCGTGCTGGCGATACGCAGAGAATTGGGGAGCCTGCCGAACATCCGCTATTCCAAATACGTATGGAGCCCGGTGTACAAGGGAGTGGACGACTATTACCACGCCCGCGCCGCGGCATAAAAGGAGAGCATATGCTTACAGAGAAAGAATGCGACCGCGTCCGCGCGGTCAACCGCAGGAACGGGTATTGTCTGACGCCTGTCATCATGCAGAGCCTTTTCCACAGGCATGAGGCCGCGCGGAAAAAGGGTGACCGTCACGCCATGGAACTCATCGAATACCGGCTGACGGACATCAATTTCCACTATGAGTGCAGCCTTCTGAATCAGGGGCGGTATGACAAGCTCGACGAAGTATTGAAAAACTGGTGAGGAGGATAAAATGGACGATTGCATTTCCATGAACGACATGCTGGGCGTCGCGTCCGGCGATAAGAACAACATGCTGGGCAAGCTCCTGTACTTTTCCCTTTCCGATGTTCTGATCGACAAGGAGAAGCTGTCCGAGCTCTGCGCCGGCATGGGCATCTACTACGCGGGCGACCGACGCGTTTCTGTCTCCGACGCCTTCAAAAGCGCCACCGGGGACATCAAGGACCACATCATCGTCAAGCACTGCGGCCAGCAGCAGATCTACCGGGTCTACTGCCGGGACAACGAGCACACGCCCCGCGTCCTGTCCAGGGAGCTGGTGAAGGAGACGCTGAACCGCGAGACCAATCAGTATGAAAAGCTGGCGAACATCAGCTTCGACAAGGAAAGCGGCATGTTCAGCTATGACAATCTGGCCTACGACAGCGACGTGGACGCGGCCTCCTACTGCCGCCGCGCCGAGAAGCTGTTCGAGCTGTACCAGACCTGTGCCAACCGCAAGCAGATCGAGACCATCTGCCTCAACTATGTCCGCGGCTTGGAGGCCACGAAGATGAGCGTCAACGGACACCTCTATTTCGTACCCAGGCACAGCATGGAGAAGGTGGATATCTTCGAGGACTTCATGGAGGCGCTCAGCAGCCTCAACAGAACGAAATCCCGCCTCATGGCAAACTCCATCTATATTATAGATGATGCCAAGCAGCGGGATAAGATGACCGAAGAATTCTATGCCGCGGTAAAGAAGGAGATCGCGGAATATCAGGAGCGCGCGGATTACCTCATCAAGAGCGGCAGCCAAAGCCCCGCCATCATGGAGCGCTGGGTCATGAAGATCGGCGCCCTGGAGGGGAAAAAGCGCCACTATGAGCAGGTGCTCCGCCGTGAGCTGGATGGGCTGGACGAGGAGTTTGAATCCCTCAAGCTCCTGTCTCAGGAGCTCTCCATCCGCGCCAGCGGCATCCGATTTCAAAGAGCAGCGTAAATAGCTTTCGCCCCTGTTGCGTTCACACGCAGCAGGGGCGGTTTTCATTCATACAGCTCATCCAGATGGATAAAGATCATCCGTTCACTCGGTTCGCATTGAAAACCGGATCGGGAGAAAAAGCCATATTGATAGCAGTTTAGTCCGGTAGCCTGCACCTGTTTGATTTCCTCATGGATCATCGCAAGGGACAGCGGCTCTTTGCGGAACTTCGATTCATAGAAAACATAGCCGATGGGGTCTTCCGTCACAGTATCAAACTCGCCGTTGGTGCGCGTTTTCGGATCATCGTAATAATACTTGCCGATCTTATCGAAGGGAGGATCGATCTTTCCGGCACGGTTTTGTCGGATCAGATACTGCTTGCAGATGTTTTCAAAAATACGGGGAACATACTGCGTCTCAAAATCCTCGTCGATATATCGGTTATAAAAGCTGTCTTCATCCAGCACATTGCGCTGTGAAAGGAAGCGGAAAATGTACCGGTAGTAAAACAACGACAGGTTATCTACAATGAAGTAGCCGGATTTGCGACGGTTATCCGCGTCATTGATCGGAGCCTGCTTCTCCACGACCTCCATGCGAATCAGTTTCTCCAACACATCGACCAGCGTCGGACCGCTGGAAACATGGGACTGTGACAGAAGATCACTATACCTGGAGAACCCTTTGGACAAGGCTTCAAACACTTCATTTGCATTTGCGATCTTGGAAATTTCGGATTTGAGATACATGGAGACTTCGTTTTCAAGACGCGCACCCGGAGCGGAAATCAGTTCCTGAATGTTCTCCCGTACGGAAAGCGCAGGGTCGATCAAACGGTTATAATACGGGATTCCTCCGAACACACTGTACAGGTGCACCTTATCCTCGGAGGAAAAGGAAGCATAAAACATGGCCGACTCATAGTAGTCCATCGGTTTCAGATCAATCGCGAGATCCACGCGGCCATAAAGAGGGTTTTCCCGCGCCAGCAGCGACTTCATAATCTCAACATAAGAGCCGCAGAGAATCAGCTTGAGATGCGTCGTATCCTTATATCTGTCGATCAGAGACTGAAGGATGCTGTCGATCCCTGTGACAGTCTCCCGGAGATACGGGTATTCGTCCAGAACAAGGATCAGCCTTTCGTCTGATGCCCGCCGAAACAGATAGTCCAGCAACGCTTCCATACTGCCAAAGCCCAGGGCGGGAAGGCCAAAGTTCTCGGAGATCAAAGCGGAAAGGCTCTCCACATTGTTCATCTCCGTCGTCTGCTTGCATTCATAGTTGAGTTTCGGCGCATCTTCTTTTGCGAGGCATTGCTTGATCAGTTCGCTCTTGCCTACTCGGCGGCGACCATAGATCAGCGCAGCCTGCAGCTCGTTTTTTCCCAAGATTCGCTTTATCTTTTTCTGTTGCTGTTCGCGGCCATAGAATTTCATTTAACTCGGTCACCTCCGACTCGGTTATCTCCGAACAAAGTATAACTCGGAGATGAAGCAAATGCAAGAATTAGCTCGGAGAAAACCGAGTCGATTTTCTCCGAACTAGTTAATGGCTGCATTTCACCTGGCGAAAAGCCGGCAAAGAGCGTGTAAAAAACGCACACACCGCAAGAATACCGCAAGCGGCAGGAAAGCAGCATGTGCGCTTTTATCTTATTTCAGTTTCTCCAGTATTTCCTCGACGCTTACCCCGGAGGAAACCAGCTCGTCGATTTTCGACTGAAGTGCCTCCTTCGCGGCAGCGGCGGCCTCAGCAGCGGCCTTGCTGGCCTGCTCTGCCTCGTAGTCCTCCAGCTTCTTCGCGGCTTTCTTCAGATCCGCTTTGATGGCCTTGAGTTTGGCGTTGTTCTCCGCAATGACCGCCTCGACGGCGCCCTTTTCTTTCTCCAGACCGGCGACCGCTTCCTTCACTTCTGCAATCAGCGCGTCCAACGGCTGATCGGCCGGAGCCTTCTTCCGGTTTTTGCTTCCTTTAGGTCTTGGCATTTGTTTTTCCTCCTGAATATCAATATGTAATAATGGATTCGTTATCTCCTCGGCTTCGCAGGGACAATCATCTGGTCCTTTGCATATTCCGAGCTTCAGAAAGATCGGATAGAGATAGCTCGCCCCGAATACGCCGAGCTTCTTCGGCCTCTTTACACTGCCTTCCGCCGCCTGGATCTCCAGCGCCTTCTGACAGGCGAGAAAAATCGTCGCTCTGGTGATGGACTTGGTCTTTCGGTCAAAAACGATTTCACCGCTGACCGCGCCATCCCGGTTATGTTTGACGGAATATCGGTATTCTAATCCTCGCGCGGTGACAAAGATTTCGCCCTCATGTGCGACAATGGCTTCCCAGAGTCTTGCGTCGGCGTCGCTGTTTTCAATATGCTTCATGTCAGGGAAGTCTCATTTCAGACAAGAGTTCATAGAAGAAATCCTCGTCTGCGGTTTCCTGACCATGTGTTTCGGTGCTGTCCATAGGATCCACGGAACACTCACACTCCCTGTCAGCTATATTGTGTGCTTTGCCTCGCCCACGGCAGGAATAATACCACAATATATTATTTCAAACAAGTCTTGACATTCTGCTGTTCGTATATCTCAAGTAGGCAAATCTGAAACAACACATCATTCTGCGCAAAAGGGCAACTCGTTATCAAAAACAACGGCTGCCCGATTGATTTTTTGTAACAGTGGTGTTATAATGCTTCAAAAAATATAAGGAATTATTTGAACGTACTATCTGGACAAGCTGCAGTTATTTCTTTCGCACTTTTGATAATGGCTCTCCCGGCGCTTATAATGATATCCTGAACTGCCGGACTTGCGGTTTGCAGCTCATAAACAAATTGCTGAACATCTGGGTTTATTGTATTCTCGTCTACATCAGAAAACTGGTGTCCCGGAATATCCAGCGCGGTAATCAGCGCGTTTAGGTTGACATAACGAGGATGTTGTTTCCCGCACTCGATGTTTCCGATTGTTCTGACCGCCAAACCGGTGATTTGAGATAATTGCTCTTGTGTATACCCTTTTTTGTGGCGTGCTTTCTTGATGATTGTGCCCAAATCCTGTTTGTTATCAGGCATTTTTTACCACCCTGTATCATTTTAATGGATGGTTCGGTGATAATGAATGTGCATAACTGTCCGATCGACCGGCAACTTTTGTCGGGTCTTGTCTTCCTTTTTCAGTTTCATACGTCTTTCTCGCATTTGTCTTAGTTTAAAAACCACCGGAGGACTACGCTATCATGCTTTTAGTACGATTTCGAGGTATTAAATCAAAAAAAGGATAGCTTTTCACCGTCAGTATTCTGCCTGTCAACACGTCAACTCTGTCGTGTCGACAGGCAGTTTTATTCCGATTTGTCGTTTGTGCCGCCCTCCTCCCCCGGCTGTTCTTCTGCAAATCATGATGGGGGAGGTATATAAAAATGAGTACGGAAGACAGGAAGAGAATCATCTCAGATCTGAATGATTATCTCAATATTAAAAAGAAAATCAGCATTCTTCGTTACGAACTTGAACACCCGGTTTCCGTCAGCCCGGAGGAGATGCTGGAATCCATGAATTTCGCACACGGCGACGGCGGCGGATTCTCCGGCGGAAGCATTTCAAACAAAACGCTTTACATCGCCATGAACTATCAGAACGCTGCAAATCAGGCCAACGCAGAGATTACCGATCAAATCCTGGCTCGCCTGCTGCCCCTTGAGCAAAAGCTCAAAAGAATGGATTACTATCTCGGTCTCCTTGCTGAAGACGAAGAAAGAGTCATCAGGCAATTCTATATTGAAAGGCAGCGCGCAAATGAGATCGCTTCGGCTATGCATACATCTGTCTGGTCAGCAAGAAGGATTCGTGACAAAGCTGTTGATAAGCTTGCGGAGATGATTTCTTTTGCAGAAGGCGGAGACTGGGAATAGTCCTGTGATTTCATGCTTTTGCGGCTTCACGCATACGAGTCTGCTCAGTTTCTGCTCACTTTTTGCCAAACTTTTGCTCACACGTTGCTCTTGACTCCGCAATCCGCCATGTGCTATTATTACAATGCAATTATTAAAAGATGCTCTCCGGTACTCCATGTACCAGAGGGCATTTTTATTTCCAATCTTGTTAGCACCAGGAAAGGACAGCCGAAATGAACACTGAACAGATTCGTAGCCTCCCCGATCTTATGACCGCAAAAGAACTGCAGTCTTTTCTCCGTATCTCTCGCGCCAGCGTGTACAATCTGATGAATGCAGAAGGGTTCCCCACGATCCATATTGGCAGCAGGAAGATGGTTGACAAAGCAAAGCTTCTGGAATGGATAGAACAAAATACGAACGGCGCTAAAAGTTTCACACTTTAGCGTGTTGAATTGCTGGCCAAATCATGCTATAATAGGCTTGTAGGATTAGGGCCGGCAAGCAGCCTGTAATTCTCACTATTATAAATGACAGGAGATGTTGCTATGTCGAAGCGCCGCTCCAACGGAGACGGTTTGCTGCGCAAGCGCAGCGACGGTCGTTGGGAAAGTCGGCTGACCATCGGGCTTCACCCTGACGGGAAACCTAAATACAAGTATTTCTATGGTGCTACACAGAAAGCAGTAAAAGAACAGGTTAAGAATTATCAGGATGATCTGGATGACGGGCTCAGTGAAGGCGATATTTCTTTTCAGGAATGGTCCAAGATCTGGTTTGACGGCTATCAAGGCCAGGTATCTGCGGTAACCTATGAAAGCTACAAATACACCATCCGCGTCCTGGATCGCTTCTTTGGGAAAATGATGCTGCGTGATATCAAGGCTTACCATGTGGAGAAGTTCCTTCAGAAGGAGAAAAACAACGGTCGGGCAAGCTCCTCCGTAGCAAAGCTGCGTGGGATGATGTACCAGATTATGAACAAGGCGGAAGCGAATGATCTGATCCGCAAAAACCCGGTACGTTTTGCCGACAAAATGAGGCGCGATGCCATGGTAAAGCCGAAGGACTCCTTTACAGAAGAAGAGGTCCAGACCCTCATGGAACATCTGCCCATGGACAAAATCGGTATGGGTATTCGCGTTCTGCTTGGGACCGGGATGCGGTGTCAGGAGCTCCTTGCTCTGGAGCCTGTGCATGTCGAACCGGACGGTTCTGTTATCCATATCCGGCAGGCGGTGAAACAGGTTAAAGGGACAGTTTCAATCGGGCCGCCGAAGACGCATGACAGCATCCGGGATATTCCCATCCCCGCTGAGATCCGTCCGTATGTCATCGCCATGCGCAGCATGAGCGGAGAAACGTATATCTGGCAGAGCGAGCGGGTCAACAGGCCGATCAATCCGAGCAATTTCAGAGACAAATTCAAAGCCGCGGTCTCATCCGTCAAAGGCGTCAGGATTCTGACGCCGCACTCGACTAGACACACCTATGTTTCTCAGCTTCAGGCACAGGGCGTGGCGATCGAAACGATCCAGGCGCTTGTGGGTCATGCGGAAATTGATATGACAGAGCACTATCTGCATGTGCAGAACAAGGTCAAAGAAAACGCTGTAGAAAAACTTGACGCACTTTTCAAGGTCAGCTGAGCAGCAGCGTTTTGTGATAAAATGTAGGTTTATGGGCATAAAAAAACACGGATTTCTGTCCAATCCGTGCTGATTTTTCTAATATGTGAAAACCCAATTGTGGTCAAATTGTGGTCAAGCCATTTTTGAGAGACTGCGAAGTTGCTTCAAAAGTGACGGAAAAGGCTTGATTTCTTTCAAAATCAAGCCTTTTCCTGGTCCGAGTGAGAAGATTCGAACTTCCGGCCTCTTGAACCCCATTCAAGCACGCTACCAACTGCGCTACACCCGGATCTCTTGCGCTCGATTATATTAGCAGGATAAAATGCAAGCCCTTTTTTCAGGTTTTGCCAAATCCTTTCCTGAGCCGGGAGAGCGATTCTTTTTTGCCGGGCGGCTCCCGGAAAGGCTTTCTTGCATTTTGTCATTCCTTCTGATATACTGTAAACCGATTGTGAGCGCATGCAGTATTCCGATTCCGGCTGCTTCCTGCGCTTTTCCGGCACGATATGCAGCGTTTTTCCGTCTGGAGGCCTCCATGGACAACAACAAAAACAGGAAGTGGCTGAAAAGCCTGCTTCTGATTCTGATAGATGTCGTTCTTCTCAATCTTTCGGCGCTGGCCGCGGTCTTGCTGCGTGTGGAGTTTGAGACCGGCATCGCCCGGGCGCTCGGCTTCTTTGCCACGCTGCGATTCTGCGCGCTGCCCGCCACGCTGATCGCCCTGCTCGTCTTCCGCTTCTTCAATCTCTACAGCAGCCGCTGGGAGTACGCCGGTGAACGCGAGCTGCTGAACATCGGATTCGCCTGCGCGTCCTCCTCGGTTTTCTATTATGTGCTTGCGACGGTGTTCAAATATAAGCTGCCCAGGAGCTTTCCGGTCGTCTACGCGCTGATCCTGTTCGTCTGCGTTTCGTTTTCCCGTTTTCTCTACCGCCGCGCGAGCTACGATCTCCACGCCCGCAGCCGGCACATCGTCCGCAAGCGCACCATGGTCATCGGCGCGGGCACGGCGGGCGCCATGGCGATCCGTGAATTTGACGAGAACCCCGCCTCCCGCAACAAGGCCGTCTGCCTCATCGACGACGATCCCGCCAAGCTGGGTACCCGCATCCGCGGCGTCCGGGTCGTCGGCGGACGCGGAGCAATTCCGGAGGCCATCCGGAAATACGACGTGGAGGAAGTCATTTTCTGCATTCCCTCCGCCCCTCTCCCGGTCCGCAACGAGATCCTTGAGATTTGCAGCGGCAGCGGCGTCATCATCAAGACCCTGCCCACGCTCAGCCAGCTCGCCAACGGCGAGGTCACGCTCCAACAGGTTCGGAGCGTCAGCATCGAAGACCTTCTCGGACGCACGCAGGTCAACACGGACAATTCCGCCATGGCCCCGAAGGTCGAGGGGAAAACCGTTCTTGTCACCGGAGGCGGCGGCTCGATCGGCAGCGAGCTCTGCCGTCAGCTCGCGGCGCTTCGTCCCGGGAAGCTCATCATCTTCGACATCTATGAAAACAACGCCTACGACATCCAGATGGAGCTCAGGCGCACGCACCCCGAGCTCGATCTGCTTGTGCTGATCGGCTCGGTACGCGACGAGCAGCGCGTCCGCAGCATTTTCGAGCGCTATCGGCCCGCTGTGGTCTGCCATGCGGCGGCGCACAAGCACGTCCCGCTGATGGAGGACAGCCCGGCGGAGTCCATCAAGAACAACGTCTTCGGCACATACAAGGTTGCAAAAGCCGCCTGCGACTTCGGCACGGAGCTTTTCATTCTGATCTCCACCGACAAGGCCGTCAACCCGACGAACGTCATGGGCGCGTCCAAGCGCCTGTGCGAGATGATCGTCCAGTCCATGAACGGCCGCGGCGAGACAAACTATATCGCCGTCCGCTTCGGCAACGTGCTGGGCAGCAACGGCAGCGTCATCCCTCTGTTCAAAAAGCAGATTGCCGAGGGCGGTCCGGTCACCGTGACGGACAAGCGTGTGACGCGCTTCTTTATGACCATTCCCGAAGCGGTCTCTCTGATCCTTCAGGCGGGCGCCTATGCCAGGGGCGGCGAGGTGTTCGTTCTGGATATGGGCGCTCCCGTGCGCATCGACGACATGGCGCGCAAGATGATCCGCCTCTCCGGGTTCGAGCCGGACGTCGATATCAAGATCGTCTATACCGGTCTCCGACCGGGCGAAAAGCTGTATGAGGAGTTGCTTCTCAAATCCGAGGGCCTGGAAAAGACGGACAACAGTCTGATCTACATAGGCCATCAGGTGCAGTACACGCCCGAGCAGATCGAGGAGAAAATGGAACGGCTCCGCTCCGTTCTGGAAGCGGAACCGCCGGAGGTCCGCGCGTGCATGCTCTCGCTCATTCAGGAGCCGCAGGACTCCATGTATGCGGAGATCCCGGTCGCCCGTGAAGAGGAGCCCGTTCCCGTTTGACAGCAGCCCGCTCACCGGGCGGACAGAGAACAACTCTGCCCGTCCGGTTTTAATTAGTTCAAAATTTCCAATAATTGACTTATCCCCTACTGCTGTGGTATAGTATTTTTATCAAAAATAATACGATGAAGGGAGAAGGATAAGATGATGATTTCCACAAAGGGGCGGTATGCCCTGCGTGTTATGGTAGATCTGGCAGAGCATGCCAACGGCGGGTATCTAGCGATGCGCGAGGTCGCGAAGCGGCAGGAGATCTCCCTGAAGTATCTGGAGCGTATCCTCCCGCTGCTGGTGGACGGCGGTCTGGTGGAGGGCCTGCGCGGCAAGGGCGGCGGCTACCGGCTGACCCGCGATCCGTCGGAGTATCCGATCGGCGAGATCCTGCGGCAGACCGAGGGCGACCTTGCCCCCGTGAGCTGTCTGGAGTGCAGCGCGGCTCCCTGCCCCCGCAGCGCCGACTGCCGGACGCTCGCTCTCTGGCAGGAGCTGAACCGGCGCGTCAACGACTTTCTCGACAGCAAGACGCTCGCCGATCTGATGCAGACCGGATCCTGACGCTTTCGCAAAAAGAATCCCCTCGGAAAACCGAGGGGATTCTTTTTTGCCGTGAACTGTTTGGGGACTAGATTCTCATGCAGACGTCCCAGGCACGCCAGATGACGGTGCGCAGGTTGCCGATGGCAACGCAGTCGCCGACACGGTGGACATGAGCGCCCTTGTTGCCGACGGGAGCCGGGACGAAGCCGATGCCATTGATGACGGCATCGCAGTCGCAGCGGAAGGTCTCGTCGGGCGTCTTGATGATGCAGTAGCCGTCGCCGATCTCGGTGATGGTGGAGTGCAGGTACACGGGGACCTTGTGGTACTCCATGGCGTCGCGCAGGAAGGAGGTGTTGGCAAGGCAGGTGGCCTGAGCCGCGACAAGGTCGTTGCCGTACTCGACGATGACGGGGTGCTTGCCGGCCAGGACCAGGTCGTAGGCCGCCTCGCAGGAGGACTGACCGCCGCCCAGGAAGACGATCTTGTCGCCCTCGACGCTCTTCTCGCGCAGGAGTTCACGGAAGGAGTGGGTCTTGTCGAAGCCCTTGATGTTGGGCATGGTTCTGGGAACGGAGCCGGTGCAGACGATGATCTCGTCGAAGCCGCGGCGGATGGTGCCCAGATCGTTGACCTCGGTATTGAAGCGGACCTCGATGCCGGCCTTGGCGATCTCTCTGAGATACCACTCGACGAGCTTCTTGTCGTTCTCCTTGAAGGTCATGGCGGAGGCGGTGAGGAACAGACCGCCCAGCTTGTCCTCCTTCTCGAAGATGACGGGGTTGTGGCCGCGCTTTTTCAGCACGAGCGCGCACTCCATGCCGCCGATGCCGCCGCCGATGATCGCGACCTTCTTGGGGTTCTTGGTCGGGACGATCTTGTAGCGGTTGTGCTGCATGGTGGGCGGGTTCAGGGCGCAGCGGGCGAGGTGGAGGGAGTCGCCCAGAGCCTGCATGTTCTCGGTGCCGTTGGCCTTGGAGAAGTTGAAGCAGCCGTTGTGGCAGCGGATGCAGGGACGGATCTCGTCCTCGCGGCCCTCTTTGATCTTGGTGACCCAGTGCTCGTCGACCAGGTTCTGACGGGCGATGGCGACGGCGTCCAGACGGCCGGCGCCGATCTCCTCGGCGGCCTTGAGCGGCTCCATACGGCCGGCGCAGGCGACGGGGATATCGATGAACTGACGGATGTGCTCGACGTCGGCGAGGTTGCAGTTGTCGGGCATGTACTGAGGCGGATGAGCCCAGTACCAGGCGTCGTAGGTGCCGTTGTCGCAGTTGAGGAAGGCATAGCCGGCATCCTGCAGGATCTTGACGGCCTTCTCGGACTCGGCCATGTCGCGGCCGAACTCCTCGAACTCCTCGTAAGGCATGGCGCCCTTGCGCCAGCCCTTGGTG
>CADAPH010000004.1 GCA_902789745.1 Oscillospiraceae bacterium
TGTACCATTGTACGATTTTAAGGCTTTCGGGGCAGCCATAAAAGCCGCGAGAAAAGAATACGGCGAGAGCCGGAAAAAGGTAAGCGACGAGTTATATATATCCCCGCGATACCTTGCGAATATCGAGAACAAGGGACAGCAACCGAGTTTACAGGTATTCTATGACCTTGTAACCCGGTATCATATTTCGGTAGATCAATTTTTCTTCCCGAACAGCAACGCGGAGAAATCCACCGGGCGGCGGCAGCTTGACGCGCTGCTGGACGGTATGAGCGATAAAGGCATACGGATTGTAACCGCAACGGCAAGGGAGATAACGGAAGTCGAAAAAGCAGAGGACTAACCTCACAATATGGGAAACAGGAGATTGCAGCGCATGGCGGCTGCAATCTTTTTTTGCGTCCAAAATCAAAAGAACGCGCAACAAATACCGCCTTTCGGTGGGGGTATGGAGTAGATAGCAAGCATAGGGAGTGTAGCCACACTCCCGAAAAAGCACCCGTCTGTGCTTTGCTTGTTGGGATAATCCCAAACCCTTATTCGGAGCGGAAAGGACGGTGAACAAATGGCAAACCGAACGCGGAATATTGTGCTGCGCGTTCCTGTGACTGCCGAGGAACGGGCAATGATCGAGCGTAAAATGCAGCAGATGGGAACGGGCTGTTTTTCCGTTTATGCGCGGAAAATGCTCATAGACGGATATGTGATCCGGCTGGATTACAGCGACATGAAAGCAATGACCGCCGAGCTGCAAAAAATCGGCACAAACATCAATCAGATTGCAAAGCGCGTGAACGCTACGGGAACGCTCTATGCGCAGGACATTGAGGACATCAAGGGGGCGATGGCGGAGATATGGCAATTACAAAGATCCATCCTATCAAAAGCACCCTGAAAAAAGCCATTGACTATATCGCTGATCCTGCAAAGACCGACGATAAGTTGCTGGTGTCCTCGTTCGGCTGCGCCGTGGAAACCGCAGACCTTGAGTTTGAAAAAACACGGCTGCTTGCCATGCAGAAAGGCAACAATCTCGCCCACCACCTGATACAGGCATTTGAGCCGGGTGAGGTCAGCTATGCGCAAGCCCACGAGATCGGGCGGCAGCTTGCCGATGAAATCCTCGGCGGCAAGTATGAGTATGTCATTGCTACTCACATCAACAAGGAGCATTGCCATAACCATATTATTTTCTGTGCCGTGGATTTTGCGGAGCATAAGAAGTACATTTCCAACCGCAAAAGCTACGCGCATATCCGCCGTGTCAGCGACAGGCTATGCCGGGAAAACGGGCTGTCCGTTGTCGCGCCCGGCGCGGAGCGCGGCAAGCAGTATGCCGAATGGGACGCGCAGCGGAAAGGGACAAGCTATAAGCAAAAGCTAAAAATCGCCATCGACAGGCTCATTCCCATTTCCAAAGACCTTGACGACCTCCTGCGTCGGTTGGAAGCCGAGGGGTATGAAATCAAACGAGGAAAGTATATCTCATTCCGCGCTCCCAGTCAGGAGCGATTTACTCGCGCAAAGACGTTGGGTGAAGCCTACACCGAGGAAGCCATAGCTGAACGCATCAAGGGCAAAGTCATTCTGAAAATGCCGAAGCCGGAACGCAGCGGCGTGTCGCTGCTGATTGACATTGAAAACTGCATCAAGGCGCAGCAATCCGCAGGCTATGAACGCTGGGCAAAAATCGAAAACCTGAAACGCGCCGCCCGCACAATGGTATTTCTCGACCAGCACGGCATTTCCCACTATACCGATTTGGAGCAGAAGATCACGGTGCTTCAGGACAGCAACGAGCAGACTGCCGCTGCGCTAAAAGCAGCAGAACGCCGCCTGTCTGATCTGGCGTTGCTGATAAAGCATACCGCCACCTACAAAGAGCTAAAGCCGCTGTATAGCGAATACAAAAAATCCCGTGACAAGGAAAAGTATCTACGCGGACGTGAGCGCGAAATCATTCTCTTTGAAGCGTCGGCGCGGGCGCTGAAAGCAGCGGGCATCGGTGACAAGCTCCCCGACCTTGCCAAGCTGCGCGAGGAATATTCCAGACTGTCCAAAGAAAAGGATCGGTTGTACGCTGAGTACGGAAGCCTGAAAAAACGTATGCGGGAATACGATGCCGTCAAGCAGAACATCGACAGCATCCTGTCCCCCAATCGTGGGCAGGAACAGGACAAAGCATTGTAGCTTCTCTGACATTCACACATTATTTTCAAGTAATTTAATGTGTGTTCGTCGTTTCGCAGTTGACAACCGCACATTATTTCTCTATAATATAATGTGTGATTGTCAAAGCGAGGTGAGAAGCATGAACGCCAAGGAGAAAATCGAAGAACTGCTGGAAGCGTCGGAGGACGGCACGATCACCGCAGCGCAGGTGACGGAAGCCGGGCTGCACCGCAGCGTTTTACAGGAGTTTGTTAAGAGCGGCGAGATGTACCGCTTTGGGCGCGGTCTGTATGTGCGTAGCAGCGCATGGGAGGACGATTTCTACCTCTTGCAGCGCAAGTATGGGCGCGGAATCTATTCGCACGATACCGCTCTGTATCTGCTGGGCTATTCAGACCGTACCCCGGCGAAATATACGATGACCTTTCCCAAGGGCTACAATGCCCCGTCCTTGAAGCAGGAGAACCTAATCATCAAGCGCGTTGTGCCGGAAAACTACGAGTTCGGCAGAATTGAAATTGAATCCCCATCCGGCAATCCAATTCGTGTTTATGATTTGGAACGGACGCTGTGTGACATTCTGCGCGGCAGCGGCAGCGATGTTCAGATCGTCGGAGAAGCTATGAAACGCTATGCAGCGTCCAAAGATAAGAATATTCACAAACTGATGCAGTACGCAGACCAGCTTCGCGTAAAGCCCAAGGTGCTGCGATACATGGAGGTTTTGCTATGATTACAAAAAATCTGATGCAACTGAAAGCCTTTATCAAGAACAAAGCGGCAGAGAAGCATATCTCGGCGCAGCTCGTCATGCAGAACTATATGTTGGAACGGCTGCTGGAACGGATCTCGCTCTCGCCCTATAAGAACAATTTCATTCTCAAAGGCGGATTCCTGATCTCCGCCATTGTGGGACTGGACACGCGGGCAACAATGGATCTGGACACAACGATCAAGGGCTTCACCCTGACGCATGAAGCAATCCGCAAAATCTTTACAGAGATTTGCGCTGTCCAGATCGCCGACGACGTGCAGTTTGAGGTTATCGGCATCTCTGACATTCGGGAAACCGACGATTACCCCGGCATACGGGTCGCGCTGAAAGCGAACTATCCGCCGATCAGCGTACCGCTGACGGTGGATGTCACCACGGGCGACATGATAACGCCCCGTGAGGTGGAATACACATTCTCCCTGCTGTTCGATGACCGCACGATCAGTATTCTTGCCTACAACCTTGAAACGGTACTGGCGGAAAAGCTGGAAACTGTGCTGTCCCGCAACATTGCGAATACCCGTCCGAGAGATTATTACGACGTACATATCCTGTACGCGCTGCGCGGCGCGGAATGTGACAAAGCGACGCTGCGCCGGGCACTGGAACGAACGACGCAGAAACGCGGCAGCGGCACGATCCTGACAGACTACCCGGAGATTATGAAAGAGATCCGCGAAAGCGATACGCTCCGTAGACTGTGGGAGAAATACAGCCGCGAGTATGAGTACGCAAAGGACATTTCCTTTGACGATACCTGTAATACCATTCAGACGATTATGGACGCAATCATGGCGTAAACGAAAGGAGGCTTCTTTATGGGTTGGTTGGCAGCGCAGGGCGCGATTATGGCGATTGGGCTTTTCATTGGGCTTGTCTGCTCGGTGATCGGACTATTCTTTGGGCATATCATTCTCTTTGACAGCATCGCTCTCGGCATCGCCGCCGGAGTATGCTGCAATCAGTTCACCGCAATTCATCCGGCGCTGTGCCTTGTGATCGGCATTGCAACATTTCTGCTGCTGTTGTGGCTGCAAAATACCAGCATCGGCTTCTGGCTCGTCGGCGGACTGCTCACGCTGATCTATGCAGCGGTGTTCGGGCTGCTGGCCTACTTCATTTCGGAGCATGATCCCATCTGGGGCTGGGTGATTTTCGGTCTGGTGTTCCTCGTGGTCGGTGCGCTGCACCTACGCGCACGGGATAGCTGAAAGCAAGCGCAAAGTCACGGCTTAGAGTGCCTGTATGCCTTGCTGAGAGCGGCTTTACAGCGTGGAGGATGCAAGGGGCGTATGTTTTCCCTGCCAGTTATGAAAAACGAGTTTGAAAGCGTGACCGGAAAATGCAAGTACAGCATAAACAAGTTGGTTCTTCTCAAAATACGGAGGGGTTTTATGAAAAAACGAGCAATTCTTTTTGGAATGTTCCACTACAATAGAAGCGCTTCAATTACAGCAAACGATCTACCAAGCACAGAAATTGATGTAAAGACATTAGAAAAGAGATTAAAGCAGTTACAGTTTGAAACCGTTTCATATATGGATCTTTGCTTGAAAGATATGGAGCAAAAGATAACTGAATTTGCAGATACAGCTCCGTGTGATTCTCTGAATGTAGTATATTTCTCTGGACATGGCGGACACAGCAAAGGCGAGAAC
The DNA here is from genome assembly GCA_902789745.1 of Oscillospiraceae bacterium. Lineage (GTDB taxonomy): Bacteria > Bacillota > Clostridia > Oscillospirales > Oscillospiraceae > Limivicinus. The sequence continues at coordinate 4,606 of CADAPH010000004.1, forward strand.
TATTTGTATCCTGTGGATTTTGGGAATAGCTTGGATGCAAGAATGTCTATTGAAGATAGCGCATTTAATCTCAAACGAATCCAACCGCTTTTCAAAAGAAAAGTGAAGCTCTTGATAATTGTTGATGCCTGCCGCGACAAATTAAAGCCAGATTATGCTTGTAATTATTCGGAAATGGTCGCGCCACAAGATACATACATAGCCTACGCCACGCAATTTGGAGATTGCTCTGGTTGCACTCCAGCAATAAGCTATTTTACAGAAGCGTTATGCGACAATATCTTAACTCCGAACATCTCGGTTGATCGACTGTTTACTGATGTGCGGGCTACTCTCTATTTGAAACACGGCAGACAAATATCAAACAGCGTAAACGGGTTTATGAGTGATATTTCTTTGAACGAACAGGCCGACCACGATAAAGTGGGAAATTTGGTTTTGCAGTTTGTGGATCACTATGGCGATATGTATGTTGATAAATATGGTCCCTTTGCAGGAGATGACTTAGTGTTCATAGATGCAGCACAATATTGTGGTATCAGTGTATTAGACGCAATCTATAAATTCCAAAAACTTGATGCAGAACGATGCCACGTTACCGATAGCCTTTCAGAAAGCCACAAAAAACTAATTGCATTTTGGGGAATGTTGGGGAACGGTTTAGCGCAGGATGAGTTTTATACATGGAAATACCGAGGACGACCTATAAGATTAGGAGAAATCCCACCGTTGCCATTAGATATGCAAAAACCTATGCCGGATGCTGGAAAAGAAATTGAAGTTGATTTTAAGCTCAATATAAAGCATGATGGGATATACATTTCAACAAATCTACCAGATAACTACCAGCTTTTTGGAAAGATAAATGGCAGGTATTCATTCAACAACATCGTTGTTAAGAGTGGAAACGCCCAAATACCTCTTTCTGATAAAATATCCGAGGTTTACGCAGTCGATTTGTATTCAGTTGTGCCTACTATTTCGGGAGTTGATAGCTCTATCATAGGAGAAAAGGCTCGAAATCTTGTGGGGCAATATGTAAAGTTTTCCCCAATCAGCGGAAACTCCATTGAATTTCATTACAAGAAATAAAAACGCGGGACGCAGCAGCCATCATCGGCTGCCGCGCCCCGCGTCGTCTTTTACTCTGCGTCGGAAAGCGTCATGGTGAACTGCGCTTCCTCAAATGCTGCGTCGGTCATGTTGTGCAGCTTATGGATCGTCTGCTCTGCCAGCGGGCGCATATCTGCGTCCATATCCGGCAGCGCGTCGGAAATCGCCGCAATCGTTCTGCGGTGGTCGTGCTTGTGATAAATGCAGATCAGGTTTTCTTCCTCAATGGTAAACGAAACATTGTCCATGCTCATACCTCCAAATCATTGTCTTTCGCCTTTGCCGCTGCCTTTTTCGGTGCAGCGGTCTTTTTTGACTGTCCCTCCTTGAGCTGCGCCCGGACAGAGGGACGCTGCTTGCGCAGCGGCAGATCGCGCCGCTCGTCCTTGCTGATAAAAGCGAAAACGCCGTGTCTGTCCTTGACGGAGGAAAGATACAGCGTCTTATACGGAAGCAATGCAAATAGCCGCTCATGTTCCTTGCTGGATGCGATACGCTCAAACCACGGCGACACTTCTACTACAAAATGCGTTCCGTTGGGGCTGTTGGGCGCTTGCAGGGATTGAAACGCCGCCGAAAGGCGCTGTGCTTCGGCAAGCACCTTTTCGTCGGAGAGCCGTCCGATATGCTCCTTGAAATTGCCGGGTTTCAGCCGTTCACGCTTCCGGCTCTCGTCGCGCAACAGATCCCGCAGCGCGTCCGGGTCATGCGGCACAGCTTCATAGCACACGAACTTTCCGTACTCCCGATCCGGCGTCGCTTCAAAGCGGTATTCCTTGGGCAGCTCCCGTGAGCCGTTTTCATAGATTAGACGGTTATTGTCTGTCCGCAAGGCGGTCTGGATTGCAAGCTTGGCTTTCGCTGCATAGTCCAGCTCATAAATGCTGCCTTTTACCTTGCCGCTCTCCATGCCGGACAGCACCACGGCATAGGCAAGTACACGCTCCTTGGTCTGCTCATGGTAGAAACGGAACGTATTATGCTCCCGCGTTCCGCGCAGAAACACGTCCCGTTCCCGCAGACAATGCGTTCCGTTGGGGCGGGAAAACCATAGATAGACCTTATTCTCGGCATTTTTGCTCTTTGCCGCCTGTGTCAGAATCTTCTTGTCGATGTCAAAATCATTCTGAAAGGCGGCTGTGTTCTGCTGCATGATCTGTTGCAGGGATGCCAGCACATCCACATTTTCAAATTTATTCATAGGTCACTCCATTTCCAAAGCCTGCCGGATGCTCCGCTTGGTTTCCTGTTCCTTTTCCCGCTGCTGCGGCTTGCCGGACTGCACACGATCTGCTTTGAGCTGTGCGCGGATAGACGGCTTTTTGCCGTCCGGGTCGCGCTGCGGCGTTCTGCTGTCCTCGGCCTTGACCGCTGCGGCAAGCGCAGAGAGCGAAATCACCTCGCCGCGCTTTGCCTTTTCTTCCAGCTCGTCCACGGACGGGGTGTTGTTGATCTGCCCGTCAATCATATTGTAGTTCTGCTCGGTGGACAGCTCCGCCGTGCGCATATAGTTTTCCTGTTCCCGCTGCTCGGCGGCAATGGCAAAGGCCTGTGTGCCGTTGCCCATGATAAGGTACTTGCCGTCATCGGTGCTGTGGTGATACCCATAGCCTGCGGCTTCCATCTGCTCACGGTTCATATCGGCAACATGGAAGCTGCCGCGCGGCGTTGAAATGCGCTCTCCGGTCAGGTGGGCGTCAGGGGCAGCGGATTCCTGCTGCTGGGCGCTGCGCTGCACGTCAATGGGCTTTTCCCCGGAGATAGGCTGAATACAGGAAATGTACCCTGCGGCGTAGTATGCGTTTTTATTAAGCTGGCGCTGCCATGCGCCGACGCTGGGTGCCCAGCGGAAGCCGTTTGCTTTCAGCTCGTCCCGCGCCGCTTCATCCGGCTTGCCGTCAAAGAACACTTGCAGACGGTTATCCGCTTTGTTTGCTTCCACGCGCCCGCCGTCAAATTCCCATCCGGCAAAATTGGTGTCCTCATGCTGCCGCACCTGTTCAATGCGCCCACGGATGCGGCGAATCTCGGCATTGTTGTTGGAGAGCATATAGGCGGGATACGGCCGGCTCTTATCCAGATGCCAGGACTGCGCCATTTCCTGCTGCAATTTGGTGATCTGCTCCGGCGTCAGACTGGGGCAGCCCTCCAAAGTCTTATTCTTACGGAAATAGGCGTTGACGGCTTTCATGGTTTCCTGCGCCGATTCCAGCTTGACGAGCTTGGCTTCCAGCTTTGCCGCTGCCTGCGGGTCATCCATGCTGATACCGCCCATGCCTGTGCTGCGGATCTTGTCCAAAATCCCCTGAACATCCTGCCATTCCTGCATATTGCGGTCACGGGCGGCGTTTTGCTTCTCTTTCTTGCGAACGGGGAAATTGCTGCCGCCTGCAACGAGGATCGAGGGAACACGGGCTTCAATGGCATAGTGGTCGTTCAGATTTTCCGCCAGCTTGCGGGCGTAGGTGTCCAGCAGCGCGTCAATTTTCTCATGGTACATGGGATCGACGCGCTCTTTCTGCCGCTGCGCAATCGCCGCTGCCTGATCTACCATCTGCCGATATTCGGCGGTGGCGCTGCCTGCGGCGTAGTCGCGGTAGCTGTTTGCATCGTTGGCACGGCGGGCAGCGCCCTCATTGATGGTGTAATACCTGACGGCGGTTTGCTCCGGCGCGGTATCTGCGGGCGGCGCTTTCTCCGGCTGCTCCTGTACGTCGGCGGGCTGCTCCTGCGGCTCGTAGCCATTGGCGGCATATTCCTCCACGGTCATGCCTGCGGCTTCGGCTTCCTGTGCGATCTCACTTTCTACATGGGCTTTGTAGTCCTGAAGCTCTTTATCAAAATCGGAAAGCTGCGGCGGATCGGGCAAGTGATAATCGCCAGCGTTCAGCTTTTCCCGGCAAGCGTCCACATGAGCAAGAACTGCATGAAAATATGCCGTCTGCTCCGGCGTCAGATTTTCTCCATTTTCCAGCATATCCGCAGCGGTGCGCTCCTGCTCGGAGAGGTTACAATGCAGACGCATATACGGTACAAACTCGGTGAGAAGCGTTGCGCGCTCGGCCTTGTCCTTTTCCCACGCTTCCGCGCCCTCGTTGTGCAGCACAAAGTTTTTCCAGCTCTCGTCCTTGGCGTAGTATTCGTGATAGGCTTGGATATGGTCGATCAGAGCGCCGTCCCCGTCGCCAAAGTCCTGCCGCCCCTCGTAGCTGTCACGTTCCCCGTGGAATGTGCAGTCAATGCGGAATTTGGTTTTATCGTACCAGCCGCCTGTGTAACCGGGCTTCTCACGCTCGGAACGCTTTTCCTCGTCCAGCGCCTTAAAGAGCGCGTCGGCGCGGGCAAGTGGGAGCTGTTCACCCTCTTGCAGCTTATCGCTCTCGCTCCAAAGAATCGTCACGACGGGCTGCACCGCAGGATTAAGGGAGGTTGCTTCCTTGCCGGACACTTCCTCTTGGGCATGGAACATGGCAATCTGCTCGTCGCTCGCATAGGTCAGGTCGCCAAACTCCAAATCGTTCAGCTCGCCTTGGATCAGCGCAGCCAGCGATTCATACTGTCGGCTTTCAATCAGCACATCACCCAAATATTTTTCAATGCGGAAGTCCGCCAGGTTTGCGTATGCCTGAATGGGGACTTCATCATCCGTAACGGTCGTGTGTCCAATACCAACGGCGGACAGGTCGCTGAAATCTGCGCCGGAATGAAATTCTTCGCGGCAGTAATCGTCGATCAGCTTTTTCGCAAGCTCCAATTCAGCGCGTTCCCGTGCGGCGTCGCTCAGATGCAGAGAGTAAAGGCCGGAAACAGAGGAAAAGCCGACGTTGTTGAAAACATAGTCCACATCACTTTCTTTCAGCGCTCCGGCTGCGTAGTAATTTTCCCGCGTGGGTGTCGGGCTTACGCTGCCGGATGCAATGTCGTGATTCAAGCCCGTTTCCAAGTGCGTGCAGATTTTTCCGTCCACCGCCAGCGTCGCATAGTACCAACCTATGTAACCGTTGCTTTGCTGATCTGCGCCGTCGTTGAACTCCACATTCAGCAGCGTGTAGGGCTTCAAGCCCTTTTCTGCGGCAATGGCATTGTCCTGAAGCTCGCGTTCTTTGAGGGCGGTATAAGCAGTTTCCTTTGCAACGCGGATGATTTCAGGGTTATACCGCACCAATGCGCTATCGACAAGCTCCTGCTGTACCTTTTTGGTTTTGGCTTGCCGCGTCATGTGGTTGCCTAAAAACAGAGAGCTGCCGTTATCAAAGCGAAGGGAAATATCGCTTGTGCCGCGCCATTTTCCTGTGCAGGGCGAGGTTTCAATCGTGCCGGACGTGCAGCCGAACGCCTGCGCGATCACGCCGATTTTCTCCTGCATGGAGAGCGTTTCATACCGCTTGGCAATTTCAACAGCCTGTTTCTGTAACTCTGTCAGTGGTCGTTCCACTGGCGGAGCGTCAACCTGTGCTTCCTGCTGTGCGGCCTGCTCCGGCTGTAAAAACTCCGGCACTTCGGTATAGCCGCCGCGATCCAGATAGTGCGCCGTTTCCTGCTCGCCGCGATGCAGCACAATGACATCGGACATGGAAAGGCTATGCCCGGTAAAATCCTGCGGCCTGTCCATATTGAAGCGAACGAAAATGTCCTCCAGCGTATCCGTATCGGAGAGCGGTGCGGTATAGACCAGCTCATAATTTTCGCGGTCAACACGCAGCCCGGCGGCCTTTACCTGTTCCAGCGGCTCAAATCGGAGATCCCGCGTTGCGTCGCCGTCTTTAAGCTGATAAATGGAAAAGGTGTTCTCCGGCACATCCTGCGCAGCAGCCTGTTCCTGCTCTGCGGTGTGCTGCGCCTGAAGCTCTGCAAAATGCCCCTCGATTTCGGAAATAAGCTCGCTGGCGGCGGTGCGGATAGTTTCAAGGGATGCTTTCAGCTCCTTAATATCGCGGCCGCTGCTCCACCCGGCGACATAGCCAAAGGAGTAGTCCGACGTGTCCAGCCCGAAATGCTGGCACACCGTATAGGCAACGCTTTCCGCCTGCACCTCGCGGGTGCTGCGGTCGGGGCGCTCCGCCTGCTCCGGCGCGTTCAGGTCAATATCGTGCAGCTTGGCATGGGCAATCTCGTGGATCGCCGTCTTAATGGTTTGCAGCTCGCTCATGCCGTCGTCAATGGCAATGCGCTTTTCTGCAAGGTCATAATAGCCGTGTGCGCTGCCGTCGATTTTTTCAAGTGTCACGGGAACGTGAGAGGTCAGCTTCAAGGCTCGCCAAAAGTCCTCGTACTGTTCCACATTGCCCGTGAGCGCGTCCACGGCAATGTCGGGAAGCTCCTTGCCCTCGGTCTGGCTCACATCGAATACCGACACCACCTTGAACGCCGGAATCGTCACCTCCTGCTGCTCCGTGACGGGCTTACCGTCTGCGCCGATGATGGGCTGCCCGGTGTCCGGGTCAGTTTTCGCCACATCCTTTTTGATTTTATAAGGTGCGGGCGCAAGGATTTTGATGCCCTTTTCGCCGGATTTGACATGGCGTTCAAATTCGTCACGCCACTTTCCGTAGCCTGCGATAAGGGATGCGTCCGGCTTCTGCATGACAATCAGCAGCGTATTGTTCAGGCTGTAATTGTGGAAGCGGGACATGGCTTTCAGGTAATCCCGATACCTCTCACTTTCAAAAACCTCCTGTACGCCCTGTTCCAAATGCTCGGTGATCTCCTTGATTCTGCCCTGTGTGTCGGTGGCGTTCAGCACCAGCGGACGCACGGGGATTGGCTCGACAGGCAGCGCCGCGCCCTGCGGCAGCTCGTCCATATCCCGCTGGGGGCTGGGCTGCGCAGTCAGACGATATTCCTGCGGCACTTGGTTGGCTTTGTACCACTCCGCATAATCGTTGCCGTTATTGTAGACATAGCCATAATCGGTAAAAATGCCGCGATCCTCTTTAACCGCTTCGCGCCCATAGCTCTTGTAATCAAAGAACCTCTTGGCGGCATCCGGCAATTCCAGTTCGTCCAGATCGTCAATGAGGTAATGCCCGTAATCGTCGGAATTGTGTACGGTGGGATAAAGCCAGTAGCAGTCCAGATTGTGCGTCAGGTTGATTAAGTCCGCCGCGCTTGCCGCATGGTCGCCATACTGTGCGGCAGCGGCAAACTTGTCGCGTTCCTCGTTGCTGCGCTGGGTGAGCAGCGCGGCAAGATAGTTCAAATCGTCCAGACTTTCGCCGGGCTTCAAAGCTTCGCTCCACCCGTCCAGAGAGGAATGAAAGGCAGATACCTGATACTGTTCCGTGTCGCTCCCGTCTACGCCCAGCCGTTCAAAAACGGCTTTCATCGTTTCGGCGTCGGTGGGCAGCGATACCCATTCCGCAACAGGCGTTTCCTCGGTATGCCGTGCGGTGTTGATAAGATATACTTCCAAAAGGTGTTCGTCCACGTCTGCGCTCCTTTCTGACATAAGGGTTTGGGACTATCCCAACAAGCAATCGCCGCCCGGTCTGTGCCGGACGGCGATTTTCGGGAGTTGTAGCCACACTCCCTATGCTTGCTGCGTTACTGAATCGTTCTTTTATCTCCGTAAAATGCGTTCGGTCACGCTTTCAAAGCCACTTTTCGCATTTTCCATAGGAATACCCCGCATACTCCAAAAGCGTGTCTGGAAAACCGCTTGCCGCAAGGCTTTTGAAGCCCCTAAACCGTGACACACCGCGCCTTTGTCCGCTGGCGGCGCTTGCGCTCGGCTGCATTGCGCCGGGCAGCATAGGGCGCACAGCGGTCACAGTATTTTGCGCGGTTGCTGCGGGCGGGAAAGGGCTTACCGCACAGCTCGCATTTCTTGCGGGTGTCCGCCGTGGCTGCAAGATCCGCGCATAGCTCCCGGTCTGCGGGCAGCACCGCTTCCCGGAAGTATCGGCAGAGCAGCGAATAGCTGATGGCCTGCACACAGACGCACGGTTCGCCATCGTCCAGCAGCAGACAGCACCCGCGCACATTGTTAGCGCAATGGCAGCGGGTCAGCTTTTTCACTCTGCGATGCTGCGCGTCATTCAGCCGGATCATTTTCTCTGCTCGATACGGTAATTCACATACTTTTCTCCCGTATCACACAGCAGCACCGTCCCGTCATAGGTCTTGCCCGTGCGCTCGGAGTACAGCCCTTTGACTTTTGCCTTGCCGTCCTTTAGGAGCGCAGCGGCGATCTTCTTGGAAAAGACGGTTCTCCGGCTTTCAAAGAATTTGTCATTCTTCCACATGACAAAGCGGCAGGAGCGGTCAGAGCAATAGAAATTCTTCTTGCCCTCATAGACGGGGCTTTTGCAGCGGGGGCAGATGCCAACTGCCTCCTTTTCCGGCGCGAACAGCTTTTTACCGTCCTCGGTGATGTGGGAATACCGCTTCACCAGCTCCCGCGTCATATCCTCGATTCCCTGCATGAAGCTCTGCGGGTCGTCGCAGCCCTTGGCAATCTCCGTCAGGCGGGTTTCCCATTCGGCGGTGAGCAGCGGCGATTTCAGCATATCCGGCAGAATAACGGCAAGATTGATGCCGTCCTTGGTCGGCACAAGACTTTTGCCCTTGCGCTCGACAAATCCGGCAGAGAGCAGCTTTTCGATCATCGCCGCCCGTGTTGCCGGAGTTCCCAGTCCTTGCCGCTCTGCATCCTCCGGCATATCTTCCTTGCCCGCGTTCTCCATTGCGGACAGAAGCGAATCCTCGGTGTAAGGCTTGGGCGGCGTGGTATAATGCTCGGAAACAGAAGCCGTGGCCGCTTCAAAAATCTGCCCCTCGGAAAGCTCCGGCAGCGCCGCATCCTCTGCGCCGTCCTCGTCCGGCTTTGCTTTGAGCGCGGCGCGAAAACGGGCGTCAATGTCTTTCCAGCCTGCCATCAGGATCGTTTTGCCCTTGGCGGTGAATTGCTTGCCGCCGCAATCAAAAACCGCCGTAACGGTTTCATACTCCTGCGGCGCGGCAACGGCACACAGCAGCTTGCAGCAGACAAGGGACATCAGCTTCTTTTCGCTCTCCGGCAGTCCATCAAAGCCGCTGCCAGCAAAGGCCGTCGTGGGGATAATCGCGTGATGGTCGGAAACCTTGGCGCTGTTGATGACGCGCCCGATCTCCGGCATAAGCTCCGCGCCCTGCATAAAGGGAAGCACAGGCAGCAGCGCCGCAGCAAGGTCAGTTGCCGTCTGCGCCATATCCTCGGTGAGGTAATTGCTGTCGGTGCGGGGATAGGTCAGGAAGCGCTTTTCATACAGGCTTTGTGCATAGTCAAGGGTTTGCTTGGCGGTAAAGCCGTAAACGCGGTTGGCTTCCCTCTGCAAGGAGGTAAGGTCAAAGAGCTTCGGCGGCAGCGCAGTTTTCTTCTCCTTTTTGAGAGAAACGCAAACGGCCTGCGACGCTTCGCAAGCCGTTTTCAGCGCATCCGCAGCGGTAGCGTCGGAAATGCGTTCACTTTTCGCGTCCACGCCGCCGCAGCCGATATGTACGATGTGGTATTTTTCCTTGTGGAACATCGTAATTTTTCCGTCGCGCTCCACCAGCAGATTCAGCGTAGGCGAAAGCACCCGTCCCACATTCAGGGTCTTGTGATACAGCACGGAGAAAAGCCGCGTCGCATTGATACCCACAAGCCAATCTGCCCGCGCACGGCACAGCGCCGATTGATACAGCGCGTCGTATTCCGTTCCGGCTCGGCGTCCGGCAAAGCCCTCGCGGATGGCGCTGTCCTCCATAGAGGAAATCCAAAGACGGGAAAAGGGCTTTGTGCATCCGGCCTGCTCATAGACAAAGCGGAAAATCAGCTCGCCCTCGCGCCCGGCATCGCAGCCGTTCACCACCTCGGAAACGTCGCTGCGGTGCAGCAGTTCTTTCAGAACGGCAAGCTGCTTTTCCTTGCCGGGAGTAGGGGCATATTTCCATGCCTGCGGCAGAATGGGAAGATCCTCATAGCGCCACTTTTTGTATCGCTCGTCATAGCTGCCCGCGTCTGCCATGCTGATAAGATGCCCAATGCACCACGACACCAGCAGTCCGTCGCCGGAAAGATACCCGTCTTTTTGCTCCGCAGCGCCCAGCGCAAGGGCAACGGTCTTTGCCACAGAGGGCTTTTCACAAATAATCAAAACACTCATTCTTCATTCTCCTGTTTATCGGGATCGCTGGCGCTGTCTGCGTCCTCATAATCCCCGTATTCTTCGGCTTCGTCATCCTCGTCAAAATCGAACTCGTCCAGCTCGTCGCCGCCCTTGACGCTGGATTTCGGCTTGCGCAGCTTGAAGTACCACAGCGTACCGCCGCCACCCGCAGCAAGGATCAGCACAAGGATCAGGATGCCGCCCACATTGCTGTTCTTCTCCGGCGTCGGCTCGTCTGGCTGTTCTGTTTCCTCCGGCGTTGCTTCCTTTCCGGCGCAATTCGTCATATCCATTTTGCAGAGGGCGCAGTTCGTATTGACCTTGCCAGCGGTGCATTTTTCGGTGCAGGAGCAGACAATGGGCGTATTCTGGCTGTCGTCCTCCAGCAGCGCCATCAGGTCGGCTTCGTCCACGGGATTTAAGAAATATGTCTGATAGCGTTCTTCTTCCTCGTCCAGCAGCTTATCGTAGTCAATGACGATATACAGCGTGTGCCCATTTCGGGTTTCCACGGTGATAAATTGCTTATTGGTGTGTTTATCGTAGAGAAGATCGCGGGTCGCGGCGATGCCGTCCTCGGTGAACGGAGTGCCGGGGGCAATCGTGTTGTCCTCCGGCTGCGTTTCCTCCTGCCACGTTTCAGGCGGCAGCTCGTCATCGTAGTAGTCGCCGCCGTCCGCATAAGCGACGGTGGCAAAGGCCGTCATGCACAGCACCGCGCAGAGCAGCGCGGCGAATACAGAGCGAAAATGCTTATTCCTCGTCATCGGTCATGTCCTCCTGTTCGTGATAGGCGGTTTCCACGGGCGGCGCGTCATTTGCGCCGCCGCGCAGGAAATTCATCAGCTCGTCGCGGCTCATGCACATAGAGCGGACAAGATTGACGATTTCAAAGTTCTCCTGCTCGGTGCGCTGGGCTTCCAGCTCTTTCAGTCTGTTTTGGTACTCGGTGATTTTGCCGCGGGTCTTTTCAATCTCACGGTCAATGCGGTCAATTTTGCTCATAGCCATAGGTTAGCAGCTCCTTTCATTCAGCCGCTTTTCATAGCGGTATTTCATTTGCGTCGGATAGAGCGGCTGGGCAGGACGGCGGCTGCCTGTCCACGCCTTGCCGCCCGCAAGTCCGGCGTTCGTCCAGCCTGCGGCGCGTAGGCTTGCGCCGCTTTCGGTGTCTAAGGTATAGGTGACAATTTTGTGGTAGCCCATCGCCCGCGCAGCCCGTGCCGCTGCCGCATAGAGGATGCTGCAAGCGTTCTTCGTGCCATCGCTGCACAAGCGGTTGACTTCCAACGTAAAGCCGTCGTCCAAATAGCGGCTCACAGGCCGTCCCACAATGGCAACGGCACAAAGCCGCCCATTTTCAGCACAGCCAATGGAAAACTTGTGTCCAGCAACGGGCTTGTGATGGCGGTGATGCTGCCGCACAAACTCGTTCGCCTGCGCAAGAGAAACGGGAATCAGCGTCAGCATAGCCGTCCTCCTTAGTTGTACGGCGGTCTGGCGTAGGCGTAGAAATGTGCCTGCCAATAGCTGCTGTTCAGGTTGGAATAGGAAATCGGATCTCCGCAATGGATCATCATGGAATTGCCGACGTAGATTCCCACATGGCTAACGCCCGGAGTATCGTATGTCCCGACGAAAAACACGAGGTCGCCCGGCTGCGGGTTGGAAACAGGGGTGGAAATATTGTAAAGCCCCTGTGCGCCCAGTCTGCCCGTATTGCACACGCCGCTGTTTGTCAGCACCCAGCTCACGAAGCCGGAGCAGTCAAAGGAGGTGGACGGGCTGCTGCCGCCCCACACATAGGGGTACCCTAAATATTTTTCGGCTTCTGTGATAACGGCGGCAAAGGTTTCGTCCTCCATTGCAGAGGGCGGGATCTCATATCCCTCTGGGCGGTTTGTGATGTACTTGGGGATATACTCGCTATCCCCGAACAGCTCCGGCTTGTTGCCCAACACCGACATATACAGCGCATATTTGGACAGCGTTTCTTCGTCCATGATATAAACGGGGATATGCGAGAGATTGAAGTTTTCCAGCTCGACGGCGCAGATGTAGTAGTTATACGGAACTTCTACCTCGTACTTGTTGCCCGCGCTGTCTGTCCGGGTAACGGTGCGGTAGCGCACCTCGGTCACGACGGTTTCTGTGAGAATATATTGCTTTTCAAAGAGCATTTGCAGCGTCCCCTGCACCTCGCTTGCCGTCCATGCGCCGTCATGCAGCGCGGAGAGGATCGATGCCAGGACATAAGGATCGTGTTTGATCTCGTCAAGGTCATAGTGGTATTCGTCGTAATCATGGGTGCGTTCATAGGTGTCGAGATATTCTTGCAGCTCGGCTTCCAGCGCACAGTAGGCGGCTTCGGCGGCAAGAATGTCCGCGTCCTCCGACTGATAGCTGGATGCCGCCACACCGCCGCCAGCCGCGCCCACCAGCGCAGAGCAGGATTGCAGCCCGCCGATCAGCATGACAATCAGCAGGAAACCAGCCAGAACGACCAGCACACCTTTCCAATGGCGGGCAACGAACTCCGCTGCTTCCTTTGCCTTTTCTGCCGCTTTTTTCGCTGCCGTCGCCGTGGCTTCTACGGTTTTTTCGGCGCTTTTGGCGGTTGCCTGCGCGGTGCTGCCCGCAGCCTTTGCCGTTCTTGCAGCCTTGGCATACTCACGCTTTAGACGCTGCTTCTGGAAAAAGCGATTAAGCGGATTGCCGGAGAGCATTTCAGGGTTATCATGCAGCGCCTTTTGGTAGAGATATTCTGCATTGGCATTTAAGGCTTTGCGCTCGGCCTTTTCCGCAGCGCGGTAGGGTTTCAGCTTGCGGTGACGGCGCTCCCAGCGAATTGCACCGCCTGCGCCATGCTCGGCAAATTCCTCTGCCTTATGCCCGCTTTCCACACCGACGTTTTCATGCTCGACCTCATGGATTTTTCCGTGCGCCTGTACTGCGACCTCCCGCAGCGGACGGCCTAACGGATTCGGTTTCAGCTTGGGCGGGGACTTATCCACGGTATCAAAGCGCAGTTTGATCTTGGCTGTGCCGCTGACTTCATCAAAAACGCGCTCCTTGCGCAGCACCCGTTTCTTGGGGATCGCTGTCTGCGCCGCATCCAGCTTGTCGGCGGCCTTTTCCGCACGGTGGATATGCTTGTGCAGCTCCGGCGCGGCGCGTTCTTCCTCGGAAAACTGCAAATGGGATGCAGAATACCGCTGCTGCGCCGCGTCGCGGGACATCTGCGCTACCTGCCGCGCCTTGTGCGCGTTATGCTCTGCGGCTGCACGGTCAATGAGCTTTTCCACTGTACCACCCGGCGCGGCGGACGTTGGAATATCCTGCGGGATATGGGAAATGGGGCTGCCACTCTGCGGCTGAAACGGCTCGGCGCTAGGCTGCTGCGGTTTTGGCTGCTCCTTTTCCGGCTCTTTTTGCTCCTGTGGGCGGAGCTGCCGCCCGTGCTTGGGGGCGGCCTCTGCCGAATTCATAGGTGCGTCGCGTTTTCCCATCTGGACAGGCTGCCCATCCGGGGAAAGCTGCTTTTCCGCGTCACGCTCGGAAATATGGATTTCTTCACCCGTGGTCTGATTGTCCAGCACCGCGCCGTCGCGGGTCATGCGCTGGGTGAGCTTATCGCGGGGCTTAAATTCTTTCAATGGGTATCACCTCCGATCCGTTCCCGTGCAAGGGAACAAAACTCCGTGTTCAGTTCAATGCCGATGTAATGCCTGCCGTGCCGCTTCGCCGCAAGCCCCGTTGTGCCGCTGCCCATGAACGGATCAAGGACAATGCCACCCTTGGGACAGCCCGCCAGAATACAGGTTTCTGCCAGCAGGGGCGGATAGGCGGCAAAATGCCCGCCCTTGTAAGGCACGGTGTTGATAAACCACACATCGCGCTTTGCCCGGACGGGTGAGATCATGTCGTCGGTGATGCTGCCTTTTTCCCTCGGCTTATTGATATTCTGTGTCTGCGGCTGTCCCGGCACGGGTGCGGAATACTTGCCCACGCCGCGCCCAGCCTTTTTGCGCAGGGCGGTCGTGGGGGCAATGGGTTCAGCAATGGCAAGCCAGTCATAGAAATAACGTCTGCTCTTGGTGAACATGAAAATATGCTCATGGCTGCGGGTGCAGCGGTCTTTGGTACTTTCCGGCATAGGATTTCCCTTTGCCCAGATTATGTCGTTGCGCAGATACCAGCCGTCGGCGCGGAGCGCAAAGGCCAGCATCCACGGAATCCCGATCATGTCCTTTTGCTTGCAGCCCCGCACCGCTTGGCAGAGGGAAATGCTCTGCCCGTTGCGTCCCTGCGGATATTTGGGGTCGCGGGTATCGCCCTTGCTGCCTGTGCCGCAATAGCTGTCTGCGATATTTACCCACAAAGTTCCATCCGGGCGCAGCACCCGGCGCACCTCGCGGAATACCGCTGTCAGCCGCGAAATGTATTCCTCCGGCGTAGCTTCCTGCCCGATCTGTGCGTCCATGCCGTAATCCCGCAGCCCGTAGTAGGGCGGCGAGGTCACGCAGCAATGAACGCTGCTTTCCGGCAGGGCTTTCAGCATATTCAGACTGTCGCCGCAGAGGATGGTATCAAGCTCCATCGTCATACGCCGTTCACCTCGCTCGGCTTGGTGGACATGATGCGGTAAAGCTCGGTGTCCCGTGGGAACTTATCTGCAAAGGGCAGGATCACATTTTCAAAGAACAGCAGTCCTTCGCCGGGGGGAGAGTTGGTAACGAACTTTAGCTGCTCCGGCGAGATATTCAGACGTTCGGCAAGAATTTTGCGGTCGCCCGCCGCTTGGTTGAGCATACAGATGAAGTCTGAATTTTCCAGAATATTTTCGATTTCCGGGCTGGACAGCAGATCCTTGACGTTCTGCGTCGCACCTGTCGGCACACCGCCCCATTTTCTGAAACGCTTCCAGATCTCCGCGCTGTATGCTGCGGTTTGCGGCTCTTTCAGTAACAAGTGAAATTCGTCTGCGTAATACCACGTCGATACGCCTGTGTTGCGGTTGCGGGTGACACGATTCCAAACCTGATCCTGAATCACCAACATCCCCGGCTTTTTCAGGTTCTTCGGCAGTTCCTTGATGTCAAAACAGACAAAGCGGTTGTCAATGTCAACCGTCGTTTGGTTGTTGAAGAAATTGAGCGATCCCGACACATACAGGTCAAGTGCCTGCGCCACACGGTCGGCTTCCGGCAAATGCTGCGCCGTCAGCGCGGCGTGGAGGTCGGAGAGGATCGGCATATTCTCTGGGCGCGGGTCTGCAAAGTAGGGCTGATAGATACGCTGCACAGCGCGGTCAATTACGGTGCGTTCGATGGCTTCCAGCCCGGTCTTGCCGCCCATAATCAGCTCACAGAGGGACAGCACAAAATCGGATTTGAGCGCCAGCGGGTTTTCGTCCTCGGAATAGTTCAGGTTGATGTCCAGCGGATTCAGGTAATCGCGGCTGGTGGGAGAGAGCTTGATAATCTGCCCATGCAGCAGCTTTACCAGCGGCGCATACTCGCCCTCCGGGTCACATACCAGCACATGATCGTGGGTTTTCAGCAGCACACCGATCATTTCCCGCTTGCAGGAGAATGACTTGCCGCCGCCCGGTGTGCCGAATACAAGGCCGTTGGGCGAACGTGCATTTTTGCGGTCAAGCATAATCATGTTGCCGGACTTGGCGTTTAGCCCGTAGTAGAGGGAATCGCCGCCTTGAAATAGCTCCTGCGTCACAAAGGGAACGATGATTGCCACGGCCGAGGTCGTCATGCCCCGCGTGATATGGATTTGATTTTCCCCCAGCGGCAGCGAGGACACAAGACCGCGCTCCTGCTGGAAGTCCAGCCGCGTCAGGGTGCAGTTATGCTTTTGCGCTACGCCTGCTGTACGGAATACCTCGTTTTCCAGCTTGTGCTTGGTGTCGCCGTAATTCAGGACAAGAAACGTCAGCAGAAAATACCGCTCGTTGCGGCTTTGGAGATCTTGCAGCAGCTTTTTCGCCGCACCGCCGTAGGTAGCAAGGTCGGACGGCAGAATATCCATATCGTAGCCGTCCCGGACAGCCTTTTTCTGCTCCTGAATCTTCATTGCATCGAGGTCGGTGATTTTGCGCTTCACCATTTTTACGGCTTCTGTCTGCTCCAATGCCTGAATATGGACATTGACGACAAGGCTACTGTCCGTATCGAGAAAATCGGTCAGTATGCGGTCGGTCAGCTCCGGCGTAATGATCTGCAAAAAACTTGCAGCGCAGAGCTTGCCGCCCATCTGGAACATACGGCTATTCTTGAACGCAAAGGAGGATGGCGCGATAAAGTCCTTGGTGGAAAGCCCGCCAGCGGCAAGCCACTTCCAGTCAAAGTTGAAGCGTTCTCCATCCGGGTGCATGATGCCGTGCAGCACCTCCAAGCGCTCCTTGCCGTCCAGCACACGGGACACCGCACCCATGATTTTGAAGTAGCCCTGAATATCCAGCGAGATACGCGACAGCCTTGCCCGTGCCGCCTTGAGGTTATCGGCTTCAATGGTATAGGTAATGTATTTGGTTTTCACGCTGCCGTTGTTGCCGCGGGCAAGCTGCCGCTTGAGAATGTCCGTCTGCTCCTGCCGGATCGGGTCTAAACCGTCATTGCAGGGCGGCATTTCAAAGCTCCGAGCAAGCTGCTCCCGATCGGACTTGCGGTTGGGATAGGTGAACTGCACATGGATGGAAGAATCCAAATAGTTATACAGATCGCAGAGATATTCAAAAATAGCCGTCTGATCGTCAGGCTGCGCGAGCAAATAGTTGATGTCAAAAAACTCAATGCTCTGTGAATAGCGCCTGTTTCCGAGATAGCAGATGCCGTCCGGGTACATGATCTGATAGGGTATCGTGTCCTGCGCGGTATGGGGCTTGCCGTCACCGCGATATTTACGAATGACGGCTTCAATCTGTTTTCTTTCGGCGCGGGTGAGCTTGGGCTTGTCCGCCATGCTTTTTGCTTCCGCGCTGTCTGCTCTTTTCGACAATCGCCTTTACCTCCTGTTCCATTTGATATTGACACACAAGGGCGTCGTATGCGTTGACGGTCTGATAGGGGCGCTCCTTGGGGCGCAGAAAGCAGCTTTCTATGATTTGCCGCCCCACCACTTCAAGGGGCTGCCCGTTCTTCTCATACACCCCAAACAGAAAACCGGGGAGCATGACAACGATCATCACCATTGCCGCAGCCGTCGTCCCGATGCCGCCTTTGAGCAAAAAGAAAAGCGGCACTCCCATGAGCGCCGCCAGCCCAAAACAAATAAGTTGCCGCTTTGTCAAATTGAAAAGCACCTTGGATTTGATTTTCGTCAAATCCTTTGGCACGTTCACATAGGCCATGCGCTAACTCCTTTCCGCAAGTGTAATATCGCTTGCAATTTCATTGCCCCATGCGTCCCAGCCCGGCGTTTTCTGCCGGGCGAACAGCTCCACGCGGGGCAGATTGCCCATGAGCGCAAGAATTTTGTTCCGCGCTTCATCCGGCTTTTTACTGTGCTGCTCAATGGGACTGATGATAAACTGATGTACGCCTGCCGACTGCCGCTTGGGTTTGCCCTTGGTCGCCAGCAGACAGATTTCCGCATTGCTGCGCGTCCAGTAGCCCATGCCATAAAACCACGACGGGCTTTTCCGGTTGCGTTTGAGCCAGACGAACGCCACGGTTTTATACCGAAAGCCCCATGCGCGAATCAGATGCAGAGCTTCGGATAGCTGCGGAAAGGTCGCCCAGAGAAACAGGGCGCAGTCCTTCGCCGCCAACTCCGGCACGGGCAGGGCGCACAGCTCGTCAATGCTCATGGTGGAATAGTGATTTTCTGCCGCGCCCTGCACCTTCCTCTGCTCATAGCGCCACGGTGGGTCTGCGTAAATGATGTTGTACGTTCCGATAGGCAAGCCCTCCGTCAATGGGCGCTGAACACGGCCTTTGCCATACTGCCCGTTTTGAACAGACAGAAACACAGCAGCACCGTATAGCCCATTGCCAGCCAAATTGCGCCGGACACGTCGCCCGTCGCGGAAATGCTCTGGATCAAGACCGAGTAGATGCCCACGACCACCATAATCAAGAACGCCTGAAAGCCCAGCGCCAGCAGAGATTTCAGATAGTTTTGCCCGACATTGCGCCATTCTCCGTTTGTCATGGTAGCAAGCGGGATGGGTCCCAACGAGGTCACAAGATATATTTCAATCATTCTCCCGTAGACCACCAGCATAATGCAGATGGAAAGAATGTTCATCGTCAGCCCGACAAACAGAGATTGAAACCACAGTCCAATCAGTCCGCCAAGGCTCATAGCTTCCAGCGACGTTTGCAGATCACCCACAATGGAATCTATGTCAATGCTGGTATTGCCGATTATCACGCCTGCGCTCTGATTGACGACCTGCTGCGCTGCATCAAAAACGCCCATGACGATATTCCAAGTGTTCGTGACAATCAGAACAGCCGCGTAAGTTTTGAACACCCATTTGAAGAACATAAAGGTGTCAATATCGTGCAGATTATTTTTCTCTGTCACCATCTGGATCAGCTCGTAGGTCATTACAAATGCAAGAATTGCACCCGCAATCGGGATAATGACGGATTCAGACAGGTTGCGGATCATATTGAAAATGCCGGAGTTCCAGCCCTGCGGCGTCGCTCCAACATCAGCGGCAATTTCACCCACCTTTGTATTCACCGTATCGAACAGCCCCGACAGGTTGCCGATGATTCCGTCGATCAGAACGCCCTTAAACCATTCCTCCAGCCAATCAATAATCAAAAGGCAGCACCTCCTTTCCCGCGCCGCCCCCGGTCAGGGGGGCGGCGCGGCGGTGTATTTCAGAATCGGTTAGCTGAACAGGCCGGAGAGCAGCGGGACAAGAACGCCGCCAATCAAGGCAACGCCGCCGCCCGCCATGAGCTGTTTCATGCCCTGGCTTTTGGCACCGGGGTTGTCCGAGCCATAGCCCTCCAAGAGGTTAATCACACCCCAAATGCCAAGGCCTGCGCCGAGCGCGATCACGAGGGTCTGCAAAACACCAACTGCGCTATTGAAAAATGCCATATTCGTACCTCCATAAAATCATGTTGAATTGTTGTGTGTAGGAAAATCGCAGCCGTTTTCTCCGGCTGCGGCATCGGAAGTATCGCTGTTCTGTGTGAAGTGCTGCTCTGTCCATTCGTACAGGGCGAGTGCATACAGCCTGTCATGCGACATCATAAGGCGGTAGGCTACCTCTTGCGAAACCGCTTCAATGTCAATGTCTGTATAGGGAACACCGCGCCTGTCACAATCCTGCATCTGCTCCCAAAGGGCAAGACCGCAGAGGATGTTGCAGCCAATCTTTTCCCACTTGCGCATACATTCCATAAATGCCTGATAATTCGAGAGTTCCATAAACAGCTCCTTTTGCCGCGTTATTCTGCGGCGGTAAAATCAGCGTCCTCGTCGGACAACTCAATCTCATAGAGGTCAAACGGTTCCTCCGGCGCAATCACCGCCGAGGGATGTTTCTTCTTTTTCCGCTGCACCCGAATGTAGCGTTCTACATCAAAGGTGTTTTTCTTGTCGGCGTCGGACAGGTACTTATAGCGCGGGTGCTTGGTGATGTCGTACTTCTTGGAGAAAAACGGGCGCACACCGCGTAGCTGCAAGATACACATTCCGCCGTCCATCGTTGCGATTTCGTCCTGCGTCATCAGCTCCTTTCCTAATTTCTGATAATTTAAGCCGTGGGAGATTTCCTTGCCCCGATTCTCTGAGGTATTGAAGCTGTCGATGGTTTCCTTGCCCAATATCTCCGAGATTTCTTTCAGGGTGGTTTTCTCCTTACCGCCTAAAAACAGCATGGTGTCGCAGTTGCCGACAATCGTATCGGCGTTATCCCGATAGATCGCTTTGAGCTGGCTTTGCGACTGCAAAATAATAGAAGCCGATATTTCACGGCTTCGGATGGTGGCAATTAACTTATCGAACTGTGGGATCTGTCCAATGTTGGCAAACTCGTCGAGAATGAACCTCACATGAACAGGCAGCCGCCCGCCGTACACGTCGTCGGCCTTATCGCACAGCAGATTTGTGAGCTGGGATTGCAGAATGGCAATGACAAAGTTAAAGGTCGAATCGGTGTCGCTCATAATGAGGAACAGCGCCGTTTTCCTATCTCCAATGGTATCGAGCTCCATTTCGTCATACGCCATCAGGTCGCGCAGCTCTTTGATGTCAAAGGGTGCAAGCCTTGCGCCGCAGGAAATCAAGATGCTCTTGGCGGTTTTTCCAGCAGCCAATTTGTATTTGCGGTACTGCTTCACGGCAAAATGCTCCGGCTCGCGTTCCTCCAATCGGTCAAACAGAAGATCCACGGGATTTTTATAATCCTCGTCGTCCTCGCGGGTGTCGCTGGCATTTATCATGTCAAGCAGGGTGATGAAGTTTTTTTCTTCCTCCGGCGCTTCGTAGTGGATATATCCGATCAGCGCCGTGTAATAAAGGCGCTCCGCTTTCACCCAAAAATCTTCGGTGCTTTGTGCGCCCTCGCCCTTGGTATTGACAATGATGGTATTGACCAGTTTCAAAATGTCTTTCTCCGTGCGCAAATACGCAAACGGGTTATAGTGCATACTCTTGGAAAAGTTGATGGTGTTGAGAACGGCAATGCGGTATTTTGCCCGCTGCAAAAGCTGTCCCACCTCGCAAATCAGGCTGCCTTTTGGGTCAGTAATGACATACGAGCTGTGAAGCTGCATGATATTCGGCTTGCAGAAAAACCTTGTCTTTCCGCTGCCAGAGCCGCCGATAACAAGAATATTCTTATTTCTTGCGTTCTTCGGGTCTTTGGGGCGGTTGGACATCATCAGCCGTTCCGTGGCGGTCAGCAGCACATTGTTGTCAAAGACAGGATCAATGAACGGCTTGATGTCTGCCGCTGTACCCCAACGCGCCGTGCCGTACTCCATGCCCTTGCGGTATTTCTTGGCGTTCTTCTGCTTGGAGTAGACCACCAGCCGGATAATCACGGCTGCGGCAAGCCCAATCAACAGATCGGTAGGATGGAAGCTGGGGGCTGCACTTGCAAAGGCAGCGGAGAAGCCCTGCCCGATATGCAGCAGCTTTGCAGATATATCCGCACCCTGCGCCAGCCGGAACGCCTGTCCGACCTTTCCAAACAGATAGATAAAGGCGAGATACGGAAGATGGAGTATGATTTGCTTTTTGATTTCCGGCTTCATCGGTCGATCCCCCTGTCCATATTTTTCACCTTGTCCCGCTTGGCGGTCTGCGCGGCTTCGGCTTTCTTCTCGGCAAGGTCGCGCCGCACAGAGGGCTTGCGCTCCTTGTCCAGCTTTTTCTTAGAAAACTCCCGAAACGCTGCCGTCAGCACGTCCGCGTCCCGTCCCTTGAAAAACACAAGGTATCGGTCATCTGCCTTTTTCAGCGCAAAGTCAATGCCGTATTTCTTCGCCGTGCTTTCAAAGGCTTTGATATTCGCATCGGTGATTTCGATATTCGAAACGCCTGTGCCATGCCGCATAAGCTGTTTCAGCGTTTGCTTGCCGCAATGGGGTGTGTCCCTTGCCTTGCGATAGAGCTGCAAGAGCTTTCGCAGCGCGGCTTGCAGCACCTTTCCGTCCAGCTTTGCCGTTTTGATTGCAAGGGCAATCGTCTTTCGGGTTACTTCTTCCTGCAACGGTTATCACTCCTTTCGATTTTTCTGCACAGTCAGGGCGGGCGCACCCGCCAGATCAGCCATATTCTCATAGGCTCTCGTTCGGCGAACAGGAATAGTCCGGGATGCCTGATTTCGGCTTGCCCCAATCAGGGCTTGCCATGTCGTGCGCGACAAGGGCGGTATAGTAATTGTCGATGGTAGACGGAGCGTTGAACAGCACCGCCCGCAGATATTGCTTGATGTTGCGGATCTTCGTGGTGTTTTCCCGCATACAGTCCATGACAAACTCGATGTGGCTGCTGTTCAACTTCAAGAATTTACTCTTTACCAACTCGGCGGGGTAATCGTCGCCAGCGATGCGGAGCGTCTTTCGCGCAGAGCAGACAGTTTCCAGCATGAGGTCTACAATCTCGTCCAAACGCTCCTTGTCCATTTTCGGGTCCTGCGTGAGTGCGTCATACTCGATATTCTCCATGATGATTTCACGGTAAATATCTACGGCGCTCTGCTTGAACGCTTCCATTCCTCTCCGTTCCGGCGCAGCCCTGCAAGGTGAGGGGTTAGGGGAAAGGATAGGAAAGGAATCGGTATTTGATAGATCCGTAATTGATTTTTCTTTCTTTGATAAGTTAGTTATTGATCTATCTTTATTTAATTGCGTTGGATTTTCCGACATCGGATTATCCGTTGTCGGATTTTCCAACATCGGTTTACCCGGTATTGGATTTTCCAACACCGGCTGCGGCTGCTCATAGATGGTGTATTCGATAGCAGTCATTTTGCCTTTTTCATCGCGTCCCTGCCGCCGCAGGATATATCCGGCTTTTTCAAGCTCCCATACAGCGGTGCGGATCGCGTCGATGCTCTCACGGTTGATATGGGACAGCCCCGCAAGGGTATAGTCCCAATCCTCCGGCAAGGACAGCATTTGCGATAACAGCCCCTTGGCTTTCAAGGTCAGCTCCTTGTTTCGCAGATGGTGGTTTGACATGACGGTGTACCCGCTGTTGCGCTCCACCCGAAATACTGCCATAGGTTATCAGCTCCTTTCGCTCACTTCGCCGTGCCGCGCCGGAGGGCGGTCAGCTTGCCCGGCTCATACGGACATTCCGCGTACACACAGAACTGGTACTTCCAATGCGGACGGTAAAAGTGACAGGTATTGCAATCTTCACAGTCGGCACAGCCGCCGTTTTCGTAGCGGTCAAAGCCGGGCTTTCCCCGCATAAGCATTTCAAACGCACGGCTGCTGCCGTTCGTAAAGTACATTGTGGCTGCACCTCCTTTCAGATTTGGGCAGAAAAAAACGCCGTAGACTTTTCTCAAAATCTACGGCGTGGGCGTATGCGAAAAGGGATGCTGCCTTGCGGTAACATCCCTTTTGACGCTTGGTTATTCAATTTTTGAGCTAACCTGTTTGCCCTCTGCCCTTAAAAGCGTTGATTTTACTGGGTTTCTTCCTGTTTTCCTATGTCAACGCTCTTAACGCGGCGGTGTTTTTATGCGTAAAATCACCATTATCGGGGAAAGCTAAGACCATTCTGAAGGAAAAAGAGGATGGGCTATGATCAAAAGGATCGGCAAACAGACCCTGGCACTGTCTGATGCACCAGCAGTGGAGGGCTATGCCGCCGTGGTGGGCAAAAAAGAGGGCGACGGTCCCCTGGGAAAACGCTTTGACCTGATCTCGGAGGACAGCTACTTCGGCGAAGGAAGCTGGGAGAAGGCAGAAAGTCACATGCTGCGCCAATGCTTTTCCCTGGCCTGTGACAAGGCAAAGCTGCCGCCGTCGGAGCTGCAGTATATCCTGGCAGGCGATCTGCTGAACCAGTGCGTGAGCACCGCCTTCGCCATGCGGGAGAGCAAGACTCCCTATCTGGGTCTCTACGGCGCCTGCTCCACCATGGCAGAGGGGCTGAGTCTGGGCGCGCTGCTGGTGGAAGGAGGCGCCGCCTCCCACGTCTGCGCCCTCACAGGCTCTCACTTTTGCACCGCGGAACGGCAGTACCGCTTTCCCCTGGAATACGGCGGACAGCGCACCCCCAGTTCCCAGTGGACCGTCACCGGGGCGGGAGCCGTGGTGCTGGGAAAAAGCGGCAGGATCGGTGTGACTCATGTGACTCACGGCAGGATCATCGACGCCGGCATCAAGGACCCCAACAGCATGGGCAGCGCCATGGCGCCAGCGGCCTTCGACACCCTTCGGGCCCATTTTCGGGACACCGGGCGCAGTCCGGAGGACTACGGTGCTATCTTCACCGGAGACCTGGGTGCCCTGGGGCACGACATCCTGCAGGCCCTTTTCAAGGCCGACGGCGTGGAACTGGGCCCACGGTATATGGACTGCGGGGTACTGATCTATGACCTGGCCACTCAGGAGGTGAACGCGGGCGGCTCCGGATGCGGCTGCTGCGCCTCAGTGCTGGCGGGGCATATCCTGCAGGCCATGGAGGACGGCGTTTGGGAACGGGTGCTCTTTGCCGCTACCGGCGCACTCATGTCCCCCACCAGCTCCCAGCAGGGAGAGAGCATCCCCGGGATCTGCCACGCGGTGGTACTGGAACGGGAGGATTGAGGATGGCTGTGCTCTGGGAATATGCGAAGGTCTTTCTTGTGGGCGGCGCGCTGTGTGTGATCGGCCAACTGCTGATCGATTACACCAGACTGACCCCGGCCCGGATTCTGACCGGATTTGTGGTTGCCGGCGTCATTCTCGGCGCGCTGGGAATCTACGGTCCCCTGGCGGAATGGGCCGGGGCCGGAGCCACTGTTCCCCTCACGGGCTTTGGCTGGAATCTGGCAAAGGGCGTGAAACAGGCCGTTGCCGAGCAAGGGCTGCTTGGCGTTTTCACCGGGGGCTTTCAGGCCGCGTCAGGGGGACTCTGCGCGGCGGTACTCTTTGGGTTGCTGGCGGCGCTTCTGGGAAAGCCGAAGGACAAAAACAAGTAACATGCGCATAAAAGGTGCTGTCTCAAATGCGGTAAGGCGGATAAAGCGCCGTAGGGGCAGCTATCAGCCGCCCGGCAGAGCCGGTTTGAAGCAGCACAAAAATGTGAGGCGAATTCGTACTTACCTGCGAATTCGCCTCACATTTCTTACTTTTTGACATATAACCGCGCGGGCGGCTGATAGCCGCCCCTACGTTCATTTACAGACTTTTGAGACAGCTTTTATGTATTTCCAGTTCTTGGTAAACGCTGATCAAATCGTCTTCGGTATCTTGCGGATAATTTCCGCTCTGATTTCGTCACTTTTTCTTGCAATACACAAAGTATTCCTGCGAAAAAACTTGCTTTACAGGTTCAGGAGCGCGGCGGCGGCAGAGCCAGCCAGTGTGGTCTCATACCCTACAGTGAAATGAACGTTCCGATTCAGCTGATCCCGGATCACCTGACGAACAAGCTCTTCCAGCAGCGGGTGATAGACTCTCCCCTTCTGCACCAGAGATCCCTCAGCGCAGATGGACACGTTCTTTTCCCCAGAGAGCAGGGCGATGGCGGCCAGATTGGTGCACATGCAGCGGGCGGAACGCTCAAACATGGCGGCGCAGAGGGTCTGCACAAATGCGGCGTCCTCCTCGCCGACGCTGATGTCCTCCAGCTTCTCCCCCATGGCCCAGGCATCGATGACCGCAGAGTCGATCCAGCCGAGAGCCTTTACCTTTTCACAGCTTTCGGGAGAGAGCAATCCCTCCGCGGCGGCATGCTGCAGCATGCGGTGGCAGAGCTCGCCCAGGTACACACCGGCGGTGATCTTCTCAAAGTGCTTGATGCCGGGGTTGTGACTGGCCTCATCCAGCTCCCGGTCAAAATCGCCCCGGGGCATCCCTTCATACATGCCGGATTCCAGGTTCACGATCATGCGCCGCTCGCCGCTGCGGCCCAGCTTGCCGATCCGGTTTTCCGGCAGGGAGCAGCAGGTATTGGTACCGGTGCCGCTGACCTGTCCGATGGCGCAGCCGCCCTCATCATCTCCGGAAGCGAGGCCGCCCAGCAGCACCGCAACGGTATCGTTCAGGATGACGATCTTCTTCCCGGTGACGCCGCGCTTTTCCAGCTCCCGCAGCAGGGAGGCGCCCACCAGCTGCCCCTCGCAGCCGGTGATGACCACTTCCTTGTCGATCCGCTGGACCCTGCCGTCCATCTCCGGGGTAATGTCCGCAGAGTAGGAGAAGCAGAAGCCGATCTTGTCAGTCTCCTTCATCAGAGGCTCAATGGCGTCCGCCGTGAAGCGGATGAAGTCCTCCCAGGTGGCAGGGGCTTCGATGCCCGGCATCTTCCATTTGCGCATCTGTTCCACCTGGCAGCCTTCCGAGGTAAACCGCACCAGGCCGCAACGGAAATTTGTGCCGCCTGCGTCGATCACGACCACAGGTTCGTTTAGCGGGATCTGTCCCGCATCGCTGAGGTAAGTGGGGATCATGGGAAGAGAGCCGCCCTTGCCCGCAAGACCCAGAGCCATTTCCTCCGCCATTTTTGCCGCCTCCCGGGCGGGATCGATCCCATCGGGACTCATGCCGTGCTTTTCCAGAAACCGCAGTGCTTTTTCGCTGCTCATATTCTGTCCTCCTGCTTATGCTTTCTTTTTCTTTTGGGGGATCACCAGTGCCAGCTGTACCATGGCGAAGACGGCCGTTCCCAGGGCGGAATAGCTGTCTCCCCTGCCCTGCAGACGGCAGAGCACTTCCGCCGCAACAGCGCAGCCAAGACACACAAGCACCGGTGCAATGAGCCAGAAGCGGCTCTTATTTTTCTCAAAGGCCGAGGGGATCTGCAAAAACCCGATCAGCGCGCCAAGGATCAACAGGCAGCCGATCCAAAGAAGGTCGAAAAAGTGTTCCCCGATCTGACGGGAGAGGACGGCGGTGTAGGCATTCGCGGCCTCCAGCAGCTCCATGCCGCCCTCGGTGCGGTCCCAGATCTCATCCCGCTCCAGAAGCATCAGGCGAAGGGAGGTCTCCCGTCGCTCCAGCTCCTGCAGCTCATCGGCTGCGGCGCTTTTTTCGCTGAGCGCTGCCGCTTCCCGATCCAGGACGACCTTCTCCCGGCGAAGCTGCTTTTCCTTCTCGCTGAGTTCTTCAAACTGGGCTTCCAGCTCGCGGCGGCCGTCCACGAGGGCCTGCTCGCCGGCAAACATCTGTTCCGCAGCCATGTCCAGCGCGGCGCGGGCCTGCTCAATGGCAGCCTTTCCCTGCTCCATCATGGGTTCCATCGCGTCAATCTGCTTCTGGGCCTCCTCCAGCTGGGCCTTGGTCTCGCCAAGCTGAGTTTCCCATTCGGAGAGTTTGGTTTCCATGGCGGCGTCCACCTGCTCCAGAAGGGCGCGGTTCTGCGCATAGGCCGCCTGGAGGGCGGCAAACTGCTCCTCGGTGATGGGGCCTTCCCCTTCCATGGCGGCGGCTTCATCCCGCGCCTCCTGAATCCTGTCGCGGATTTCCTCCGCGCTCAGGCCGGTGCTTGTTTGGATCTGCTCCTCCAGTTCCCGGAGGGAATCGGCGCTGATGCCTTCCCAGCTGACGCCGTCCAGAAATTCGCTCACATCCACATCGCTCTGCTCTGCCAGCATCTGGGCAAGAAGCTGCATCTGCTCGGGGCTGATGCCATCCTGCTCCAGCAGCAGGTCGTAAACCTCGGCGGCGCCGTCCAGCGCCTGTAGCATGCTGTCATAGGCGGCAACGGTGATCTCCTGTCGGGCGTTTTCATCCTCGCTCTCCAGAATGGCGGCAAGGCTCCGCCCCTGATCCAGCTGGCTGCGCAGACCGCTGAGGGCGGTATCGGCCAGGGCCACGGTGTTTCGGCCGGCTTCCAGCTGCTTTTTGCCCTGCTGGAACTGTTCATAGCCCTCCCAAAAGGCTTTTTCCTGTTCTTCAAACTGAGCCAGGCCCTGCTCATACTTGTGCTTGCCGTACCAGAAGGCGTGGTCCGCCTCATCCAAAGCGGCCAGGCCCGACTGCAGGCCGCTGCGGGTGGCGGTATAGATGGCCAGATCCGCCCTGTGCTGAGACGCATCCTTCTGGTGCCGTTCCAGCTCCTTCTGCAGGGCGGCGTCGGTCTCCTCATAGCTCAGCTGCCCGTCAAGGGCATCGTGCACCCGGCGATAGTCTTCCACCCGATCGCTCAGGCGCTGATAGCCCGCCTGCTCGGATGCTCTGGTGCGGATGGCGCTTCTGATGAGTCCAAAGCCGGCGCCGAGCATCGTCAGGCACAGGACAGCCAGTATGAGGGAGAAAATCCTTGTCAATGCGGGGTGTTTCACGTACGATCCTCCGAAAGCATAACCATGCTGACTACTTTTCCAAATAGATATTATACAGCAAAACTTCCTTCTTGTGTGAATAAAATTTAACCATTGAAAAGTTTTTTTGACCGGAAGGAGAAGTTCTGGTATGCTGTAGCCGAGGTGAAAGCCGTGGATCTGTCCTTTGCCCCAATGGAGGGGCTGAGTTATTGTGAATTTCGAAGGGTACACGCCCGGTTCTTTCCGGGAGTGGAACAGTACTGCGCGCCTTTTCTGGCGCCGGACGGGCAGGGCAAGGTAAAAGCATCCGCACGAAAGGATCTGCTGCCGGAAAAAAACAAGGATCTGCGCCTGATCCCCCAGATCCTCTGCAACAGCGCGGGGGCCTTCCTGGCCTTGAGCCGGGAACTTGAGGCCATGGGCTATAAGCAGGTGGACCTGAACGCAGGCTGCCCTTCCGGAACGGTGGTCCCAAAACATAAGGGCGCCGGCATGCTGCTGGACCTTAACAGCCTGGACGCTTTTTTGGAGGAGCTCTTTTCCCACACGGAGCTCTCCGTTTCGGTGAAGACACGGTTGGGTCTCTCCGGTGCGGAAGAGTTTGCGGCGGTTCTGGAGGTCTACAATCGCTATCCCTTCTCGGAGCTGACCGTCCATGCCAGGACCCGGGACGGGCTCTATCAAAGCACGCCGGACCTGAGCGCTTTTGCCCTGGCCATGAGAGAGAGCCGGGCGCCTGTTCGCTACAACGGAAATATTCTCTCCCCCGTCCATGCGGAAGCCGTAAGGGCAAGTTTTCCCGACCTGGAGCGGCTGATGATCGGCAGGGGTGCCATGGCAAACCCCGCCCTGTTCCGGTTGCTGAAAGGCGGAAACAAGCTGGACAAGGAGGAGCTTCGCGCCTTTTTAGAGGAGCTCTTCGCGGCTTATCTCGATGCCGGGATCGGGGAACACTACAGTATCAACCGGATGAAGGAGCTTTGGTATTACGTCCACCACATGTTTCCCGGCGGGGACCGGGAGTGGCGGCGGATCAACAAAGCCAGGACAAGGGAGGATTACAGCGCCGCCCTACGGGACATGTTCGCCTCCGGACGCTTTGATCCCGACGCAGCCTTTCCGGGCGCCATCCCGAAATAATACCGATCTTCAACAAATGAGGAATCATGCAGGAAGCGAATCCCTCCGAAAGATCGTCGGAGGGCTCGTTTTTTTAATCAGATCTTGTATTTCTCCGCGTAGCTCTCCACCAGCTGTTCAAACTGCTGGGAATGGAGCTCCTTGAGATTGATGAGGTAATCGTGAGTATCAAAGGCGTCGGACTCCAGCTCGATCATGGCGATGGCCAGGTTGGAGCAGTGGTCCGCCACACGCTCGAAGTTGGAGAGAAGATCGTTGAACACAAAGCCCTGAGACAGGGAGCACTGGCCCTTCTGCAGCCGATCCACGTGGCGGAGCTTCATGGTGTCGCAGAGGTGGTCGATATGCTCCTCCAGCGGCTCCACCAGACGGGCCTTCTTCTTGTCCTCCTCCATGAAGGCGCTGAAGGCCAGGTCCAGGATCTCGTTGATGGCGGCAGTGAGCACGTCCAGCTCATGACTGGCGCTGCCGGAGAAGACGATCTGCTTCTCCTTGAGCTCCCGGGCCACATCGGCCACGTTCATCGCATGGTCGCTGATACGTTCAAAATCGCTGAGGGTGGTAAGGAACTTGGAGACGCTCTCGTTCTGCCGGCGGTCCAGCTCGTTGGTGTTGAGCTTGACCAGGTAGGTGCCCAGCTTGTCCTCATAACGGTCCACCAGGTCCTCGGTCTGCTCCACCCGGCGCATGCCGTCCTCGGAATAATGCTTCAGAAGGGCCATGGCGTCACGGATGTTCTGCAGGGAAGTGCGGGCCATGGCGTTCACGGTGAGATGGCTCTGCTCAATGGCAAGGGCCGGATGCTGGAGGAAGCGCTCGTCCAGACGGTCCAGCTCGCCCTCCGCTGCCTGCTCCTCCGCCTGAGGCTTGACGAGAGCGGAGACCAGCCTGATGATCAGAGCATCGGCCGGCAGCAGCAAAACAGCGGTAGCTACCCGGAAGAGGGTATTGACCAGCGCGATGTTCACCGGGTTCATGGCCATCTGTTCGATGCCGAAGGAGAAGATCGCGTTGAGAATGTAATACAAAATGCCGATGACCAGCGCGCCCACCAGCTCGATGACAAGATAGGAAAGCGCCGTCCTGCGGCCGTTCACCTTGGCGCCAAGGGCGGAAAGCAAAACCGGAAGAGAAGAACCGATGGCAATACCCAGGATCAGGGGGAAGGCGGTATCAAAATGGATCGCGCCGGTCATGGACAGGGCCTGCAGGATACCGACGGCGGCAGACGCGCTCTGCAGCACCGCGGTGAAGGCCGCGCCCACCAGGATGCCCAGCAGCGGGTTGGAGAAGGCGGTCATCAGCTGCAGGAAGCCCTCATTGCTCTTGAGCGGTTCCACCGCGCCGCTCATATCCTGCATGCCGAACATGAGGACCGCGAAGCCCAGGAGGATATCCCCCACATGGTGATGCATCTGCTTCTTGGAGAACATGCGCATCAAAATGCCGATCACCGCCATGACGGCGGCCAGGGTGGAGGTGGAAAAGAGGCTTGCCCAGCTGGAGCCGGACACGCTGGAAAGGGCGATGATCCAGCCGGTGATGCTGGTGCCGATGAGGGCTCCCTGGATCACGGGGACAGCCTGCTGCAGCTTCATCATGCCGGAGTTCACAAAGCCCACCACCATGACAGAGGTGGCGGAAGAGGACTGGATCACGGCGGTGACGCCGGCGCCCAGGATGGCCCCGCGCAGAGGCGTGCCGGTGAGGCGATAGAGCACCAGCTCCATCTTGTTGCCCGCAACGCGCTTCAGTCCGTCCCCCATCAGGCTCATGCCGAAGAGGAAGAGCGCAACGCCGCCCAGCAGCGCCAGGATATTGGATATATTCATATCAATCACTCCAATGCCCAGATTTTGCTAGTATAATCATATCATGTTCAATCCTATAAAGCAAGCGCAATTGCATACAAAAAGGACTGGCATTTCACATGCTTCTGCGGTACAATCTACGCGGGTGATCCTATGACGATACTCTATGAAGACAAAGCGCTTGTTCTCTGCGAAAAACCTGCAGGCATCCTCTCCGAGGAGGGCGGAATGCCGGGGCTCCTGCGGGAAGCGCTGGGCACGGAGGAGATCTACTGCGTGCACCGACTGGACCGGGAGACCGGCGGGCTGATGGTCTATGCCCGTACAAAGAAAGCGGCGGCAGCCATCACCAAAGGCATCGAAGAAGGCAGGATGCACAAGGAGTACTTTGCAGTTGTCGAGGGGGAAACGCCGCCGGAGGGCATCCTGCAGGATCTTTTATACCGGGACGCCGTCAAAAACAAGTCCTATGTGGTGAATCGGATACGAAAAGGTGTGCGGGAAGCGGAGCTTCGCTACGAGAGGCTCGGCTTCCGGGAAGGGCTTAGTCTGCTGCGCATAGAGCTGAAAACCGGACGCAGCCACCAAATCCGGGTGCAATTTTCCTCCCGGCACTTTCCCCTGGTGGGCGACAAAAAATACGGGAGCCATTATCGGGACGCGGGTCTGGCTCTCTGGTCAACAAAGCTCAGTCTCCCCCACCCCGTGAGCGGAGAGGAGCTTCAACGGGAGCTGCCGCCCCCGGATACCTGGCCCTGGACGCTGTTTTCCGATCTTATCTGAGCGCAAAAAAATCCCACGCCGCAGGCGTGGGATTTCGCATATTCGGAATCAATCAGGCGACGGAGCTCTCCATGAGTCGGGTGAGCTGCTGCTCATCCAGGTGCAGGCCCTGGGCCAGGAAAGCCACGGTATCGTGCAGGTCCAGCTCGTGCAGCCTTTCAAAATTGGTCTTGCGGTGCCGCAGAACGGGTTCTACCCGGCGGCCCTCGATATAACCGCACTCATAGCACATCATCAGGTCGATCTTACGATGACCGTCCATCTCCATCTCATGACCGCAGCAGGGGCACTTCATAGCTTTTTCCTCCTATATGGCATTCGGCTTTGCCGAAACATTGTTATTTCTTTCACTTGCAGGACAGAATATAGCACTATGTCAGATTCCTGTCAATCGGCGTTTGTCACAAAACTATCAATGTGGGAGACACCTTTTTCACGCCCTGATTGTGCATTTTTTCACAGGCCGTTTTCGCTTTCTTCCTGCCATCCAATTGCCTGTTCTCCCCTCCCGTGAGAGCTTGCGGAGAGCTGTGTTCTTTGCTATAATCGCATCCAGGATAATAAGAGGAAAGGAGACACAAAATGCGCTATATTGAAGTGACCGTGAACACCCCCGCCAAGGAGATTGACCGCCGCTGCGAGGAGATGACCGCCATGGGAGTGGGCGGCTTCATCATCGAAAACGAAGAGGATTTCAAGGATTTTCTGGAGCACAACCACGCCTATTGGGACTATGTGGATGAGGATCTGGAGCAGAAGTACGCCGGGGTCAGCCGTATCAAGTGCTACCTCACCGACGATGAGGAGGGCCAGAACTGTCTGCGGCAGATCCGGGCCGCCTATGGAGACATTCAGATCAGTTACGTGCAGGACAGCGACTGGGAAAACAATTGGCGGGAATACTACAAGCCTATCGAGGTGGGCGAAAAGCTGGTGGTGGTCCCGGAGTGGGAGGCGATCCCGGAGGATGGGCGGGTCCCCCTGCGGCTGGACCCGGGTCTCATTTTCGGCACCGGGAGCCACGCCACCACCAGGCTCTGTCTTGCCGCCATGGAGCCGTTTGTAAACGCCGACACCAAGGTGCTTGACCTGGGCTGCGGCAGCGGGATCCTCGGCATCGGTGCCCTGGTGCTGGGGGCGAAGAGCTGTCTCGGCTGCGACATCGATCCCAAAGCGCCGGACGTGGTGTGCTCCAACGGGGCGCTGAACGGCATCGGGCCGGATCGGCTCACCGCCTGCGCGGGCGATATTCTCTCGGACGCTTCCCTGCGAAGAAGATTCGGCAGCGGCTATGATCTGGTGCTGTCCAACATCGTATCCGATGTGATCATCCCTCTCTCCCGCTATGTGAGGGATTTCCTGGCCCCCGGCGGGATCTGGATCAGCTCCGGCATCATCGAGGGCAGGCAGGACGAGGTGCGCGCCGCCATCGAACAGGCAGGCTTCACCGTTTTGGAGCACAGGCAGGAGGAAGAGTGGCACGCCTTCGTGGCGAAATAAGATTTGAGCGTTGGGTTTTGAGAGAAAAGCCTATTCTCTTTCATGCAGCCACTGCAGGGCGTCGGAGAGGGTGCCGAGGCGGTCGATCAGGCCAAGGCGCACCGCCTCCTCGCCGTTGATGACGCTGCCCACGTCATTGGCCAGCTCATCGGTATTGGTCATGAGCCGGAGGTAATCCTCCCGGGAAATGTGGGAATGCTCCGTCACAAAACGGACGATGCGGTCCTGGATCCGGGCAAAATAGTTATAGGTCTGGGGCACGCCGATGACCACGCCGTTTAAGCGCACCGGATGCACTGTCATGGCGGCGGAGGGAGCGATCATGCTGCACTGCGCCGCCACGGCCAGCGGCACGCCGATGCTGTGGCCTCCGCCCAACACCAGGGAGACGGTGGGCGTTTTCATGCCGGCGATCATCTCCGCGATGGCAAGGCCCGCCTCCACATCCCCACCCATGGTGTTGAGCAGGATGAGCAGGCCGCGGATCTCCTCGCTCTCCTCGATGGCGGCAAGAAGCGGCAGGATATGCTCGTATTTGGTGGCCTTGGCGTCCTCGGGCAGGACCTGGTGTCCCTCAATCTGCCCCACGATGGTGAGGCAGTGGATGCTCCCCTGCTTTACAGCTGCCAGCTCTTTCAATTCTTCCATGAAATAAACACCTCCCGGGTAGTGTTCCCGGGAGGTGTTCCGTTTATAGATCAAAAACAAATCTCAAATTGCAATCCTTACTTATCCGCGTAGGCGGCCAGGACGCCCTTGTAGGTCATGTAGCAGTCGAACTTGGCGACGACTTCAAAGGGGGCGTGCATACTGAGGACAGGGACGCCGGCGTCGATGGTATCGATGTTGCGGTTGGCCATGAACTTGGCGATGGTACCGCCGCCGCCCTGGTCCACCTTGCCAAGCTCCGCCATCTGCCACACCACGTTCTCCCGCTCGAAGAGACGACGCAGATAGGCAACGACCTCGGCAGAGGCGTCACTGGTGCCGCCCTTGCCGCGAGCGCCGGTGAACTTGCAGATGGCCATGCCGTAATTGACCTTGGAGTCGCTGCGCTTCTCGGAGACCTCGGGATAGAGGGGATCGAAGGCGTTGGACACGTCCGCGGAGAGGCAGAAGCTCTTCTCATAGCAGCGGCGCAGCGCCACGCCCTGGCTCTCGCAGAGGTCCTTCATGAACACGTCAAAGCAGGCGGACTGCATGCCGGTGACGCCGTCGGAGCCGGTCTCTTCCTTGTCGGCCAGGATGCAGACACAGGTGCGCTCCGGATCCTGCACGTCAAAGAGGGCTCTCAGCTCGGCATAGGCGCAGACCCGGTCATCGTGGCCGTAGCCGCCGATGAGGGAGCGGTCCAGACCGATCTCGCAGACGTCAAAGGCAGGCACGGCGGCCAGCTCCGCAGAGAGGAAGTCCTCCTCGGTGATGCCGTACATGTCGTTCAGGATGCTCATGACGGCCAGCTTCACCCGGTCCTTGCCCTCGTCGGCATAGGGGGTGGAGCCCAGCAGGATGTTGAGACCCTCACCGGTGAAGCCCTCAGCCATGGTCTTCTTCATCTGGTCGGCGGCCAGGTGGGGCAGGAGGTCCGTGATGACGAACTTGGGCTCGTCCTTCTCCCGGCCGATGACCACGTTGACCACTTCCCCGCTCTTCAGGGCCACAGCGCCGTGAAGCTCCAGGGGGATGGTGACCCACTGGTACTTCTTGATGCCGCCATAGTAGTGGGTCTTGAAGTAGGCCAGCTCGTCCTGCTCATAGAGGGTAACCTGCTTAAGATCGATGCGGGGAGAGTCCACATGGGCGCCGGCGATGACAGCGCCCTCGGAGAGGGGCTTCTTGCCGATGACGGCCAGGATCAGGGCCTTGCCGCGGTTGTTCTTGTAGATCTTGTCGCCGGCCTTGAGGGCCATGCCGGGGACGTACTCCACAAAGCCCAGGTCCTCCGCCTGCTCGATGGCATTGACCACGGCCTCCCGTTCCATGCGGGAGCGGTCCAGGTAGTCCATGTAGTCTTTGCAGTAGTCCTCCACCTTGATGCGCTCTTCGGTGTCGATGAGGTCATAGCCGTTCTTCTGCTCGTAAAAAAGCTTGCTTCTCAGTTCATCCATGGTGCAGTTTCTCCTCCAATACTTTGTTGATAGTAGCATAAAATGTTGCTTCGTCTTGGTTGTTCTCCACCGTGACCGTGCACCTGGCGCGGAAATAGTCCTCCCCATGCTGAGCACGGACGCGGGAGAGGGCATAGTCCCGGGTGATGCCGTCCCGGGCCATGATGCGCCTGATCCTCGTCTCCTCCGGGGCCAGGACGCCGATGGTGAAGTCGCAGCAAGAGGCCAGAGGGCTTTCCAGCAGCTCGCTGGCGTCCAGGGCAGCCAGGGTCCCGCCCTGCAGGGCGAAGGCCCGCAGGCGGCGCTGCACCTCCTCTGTGATAGATCGGTGGGTGATCCGGTTCAGGTCCAGGAGGGCTTCCTGGTTTCCGAAGACCAGCTCCCCCAGCTTTTTGCGCTGGAGCCTGCCCTTTTCCATACAGCCGGGAAAGCGGGCATCCAGCTCAGCAACAAGGGCGTGGTTCGTCTCCAGCAGCTCGTGGTACACCGCGTCGCAGTCCAGCACCAGAGCGCCCCGATCCCTGAGGCATCGCAGCGCCGTGCTCTTGCCGCTGCCGCTGGGGCCGGTGACGCCAACGATCTCCATCTCGTCCACCAGGGCGTCGGCGATTTTCTCGGCGGGGAGGGCACCCTGGCGCAGGATGCGGAAGGGCCTTTGGCTCATGTCCAGGATGGTGGATTCTTTGCCCAGGCCGCAGGGGCCGCCGTCCACAATGGCGGCGATCTTCCCGTCGAAGTAGGCTTCGACCTCCTCCGCCGTTTTGGGGCTCGGTTCCCCGGAGGGGTTGGCGGAAGGTGCCGCAAAGGGGATGCCGGAGAGCCGCAGCAGCTCCAGGGTCATGGGATGGTCCGGGCAGCGGAGGCCCACGGTCTCTCCCCTGGCCCGGACGATGGCGGGCACCAGGTCCTTCGACCGGAGGACGATGGTGAGAGGGCCGGGCCAGAAGTGTTTGGCGAGGGCGTGGGCCTGAGGCGGGACCTCCCGGCAGCAGCGCTCCATAGCGAGCGCATCCGGGACCATAAGGGAGAGGGGTTTGACCTGGGGGCGTCCCTTTACCTCGTAGATTTGCTCCACGGCGGTCTCATCGAGGCCGTTTCCCGCAAGGCCGTACACCGTCTCCGTGGGGACGGCCACCAATTGGCCTGCCCGCAGCAGAGCTGCCGCTTCTTTCAGTTCTTCCTGTTCCTTTATGATTTCTGTATTCATGATTCCGAATTTCGCGTTCCGAACTCCGCATTCTCCGCAAGCTTTTGCGCCTGGTCCGCCGTGACCAGCGCGTCGATCAGCTCGTCCAGATCTCCGTTGATGATGCGGTCGATGTTGAAGTTTTTGTTGTCGCCCCCCAGGCGGTGATCCGTCACCCGATTCTGGGGGAAGTTATAGGTGCGGATGCGCTCGCTCCGATCCCCGGAGCCGATCTGGCTCTTCCGTTCGGCCGCCACAGCGGCGTTCTGTTTGGCCTGCTCCATCTCATAGAGCTTGGAGCGCAGGATCTGCATAGCCCGGTCCTTGTTTTTATACTGGCTGCGCTCGTCCTGGCACTCCACCACCACACCTGTTGGCAGGTGGGTGATGCGAATGGCGCTTTCGGTCTTATTCACATGCTGGCCGCCGGCGCCGGAGGAGCGGTAGGTGTCGATCTTGAGATCGTTTGGGTCCAGCTTGAAGTCCACTTCCCCGATCTCCGGCAGCACCGCCACCGTGGCGGCGCTGGTGTGGATGCGGCCGCCGGACTCCGTCACCGGGACGCGCTGGACCCGATGGCCCCCGGCCTCAAACTTGAGCCGGGACCAGGCTCCGGCCCCCTCCACCAGGAAGCTGATCTCCTTGATGCCGCCAAGCTCCGTCTCACTGACATTTGCCACCTCGATCTTCCAGCCCCGGGACTCGGCATAGAGACTGTACATCCGAAACAGGTCGGCGGCAAAGAGCATGCCCTCTTCCCCGCCCACGCCGCCGCGGATCTCCATAATGACGTTTTTGCTGTCATTGGGGTCTTTGGGCAGAAGCAGAAGGCGGATTTCCCTCTCCAGGCGCTCTTTCTCTGCCTTTGCGGTCTGGTACTCCTCCTGGGCAAGCTCCCGCATCTCGGGATCGGCCTGGAGCAAAAGGGCGTCCTCCATATCGGCACAGGCCCGGCGATAGGCAGCGTGGGCCTCCGCCACCGGTTGCAGCTCCCTTGCCTCCCGCTCCACCCGGGCGTAAAGCGCGGGATCGGAGTAGGTCTCGGGCAGCTCCAGCCGCTGCCTCAGCTCCTCATATTGACGTTCTATGGCTTGCAATCGCTCGAACATGATCTTCTCCTTGTTGGTTTGCATCATTTTACCACAGGCTTTGGAAAAAAGGAAGAGCGACCCTCCCCTCTTGCAAGATTTCTCCGCATGTGCTATGCTGACAGCATCAAAGAGAAAGTGAGGCTGCGCCATGATCGATCCCCGCGATGTTGATAAAGTTCCCGACGAGGAATGGGAGGAATTCAAAAAGCGCGCCGCGAAGGACGAGCTTTATTCTGCCGGCTGAATGTGAGCGGGCTCTTTAACAAGGACGACCCCAACTTCCCCGGCTATAAGATCTGGGTGTTCAACAACCAGGGCCAGGGTCTGGTGGTGAAAAAGCGCAGCCGGGTAGACCCCGCACTGATGGAAAACGTGGAATATGACGCCGAGGGCAAGGAGCTCAGCCGCAGCTTCGAGCCGGCGTAACGCAAAGAGATCCCGGAAAAGCGAAGGCTTTTCCGGGATCTTTGCATGATCTTTGCTTTGCGTTCTTTACTTCTTGTTGCCAAAGAGGCCGCGGAGGATGGAGCTGGCGCCGGAGCGCAGCACAGAGCTGAGGGCGTTGGAGGCGGCGCGCTTGGCGATGGTGCTGGCGGAGGTGGTCTTGCCGCCGGTGACGGAGTTGACCAGGTTGTGGCTCACTGCGCTCATGACCGTGGAGGTGGCGGTGTTGACGGCCTTCTGGGCCACCTTCTTCTTGGCGGCGGCTTCCCGCTCCGCAGCCTTCTGGGCGGCCAGGGCCTCCTTCTCCGCGGCTTTCTGGGCGGCGAGAGCTTCCTTCTCGGCAGCCTTCTGGGCAGCGGCGGCTTCCCGCTCGGCGGCCTTCTGGGCGGCGGCCTCTTCCTTCAGACGCTGGCGCTCGGCCTCGGCCTCCTCTTTCAGGCGCTGCTTCTCGGCGGCAGCCTGCTCGGCCTCGATGCGCCGCTGCTCGGCAAGCTCCGCCGTGGCTGCCAACAGCACCTCATAGGCGGACTCCCGGTCGTCGGCTTCCCGGTACTTGAGCTCAAACTCGTCGCTGGCAATGACCGTTCTCACGGTGCTCTCATCGGCAATGCCCATCATGCTCTGGGGCGGCAGGATCCTGGCCCGCTCCACCACGGTGGGGATGCCCTTCTCGTCCAGGAAGCTGACCAGGGCTTCGCCCACGCCCAGCTCGGTCAGGGCAGTCTCGGTATCAAAGGCGGGGTTCACGCGGAAGGCCTTGGCGGCGGCGCGGATGGCCTTCTGCTCGGAGGGTGTATAGGCGCGCAGGGCATGCTGGACCTTGTTGGAGAGCTGGGCAAGCACGTCGTTGGGGATATCCGAGGGGCTCTGGCTGATGAAGTAGATGCCAACGCCCTTGGAGCGGATGAGCTTTACCACCTGGACGATCTTCTGCACCAGGGCCTTGGGCGCGTCGGTGAAGAGGAGGTGCGCCTCGTCGAAGAAGAAGATCATGCGGGGCTTGTCCAGATCGCCTACCTCGGGCAGCTTCTCAAAGAGCTCCGTCATCATCCACAGCAGGAAGGTGGCGTAAGTCTTGGGGCTCTGAATCAGGCGCTGGGAGGAGAGGATGTTGATATAGCCGCGGCCGTAGGGGCCGGTGCGCATCCAGTCCTTGATGTCCAGCTCCGGCTCGCCGAAGAAGAGCTCGCCGCCCTCTTCTTCAAAGGCCAGCAGCGCGCGCTGGATGGCGCCCACGCTGGCGGCGGAGACGTTGCCGTACATGGTGGTAAACTCCGCCCGGTTCTCCCCCACAAACTGCAGCATGGCGCGCAGATCCTTCAGATCCAGCAGCAGCAGGCCGTGCTCGTCCGCCACGCGAAAGACGATGTTGAGAACGCCGGTCTGGATCTCAGTCAAATCCAGGAGGCGGCCCAGCAGGGTCGGACCCATCTCGGAAACCGTAACGCGGACGGGGATGCCCTTTTCCCCAAAGATATCCCAGAAGCGGGTGGGATAGGCCTGATACTTCCAGTCCTCGATGCCGAAGCGCTCGATGCGGCGCTGCATATCCTCGGTATCCACGCCGGGGCGGCACATGCCGCTGAGATCGCCCTTCACGTCCGCCAGAAACACGGGGACGCCCATATCGGAGAAGGACTCCGCCATCACCTTCAGGGTGATGGTCTTGCCTGTGCCGGTGGCACCGGCGATGAGGCCGTGACGGTTGGCCATGGAGGGAAGCAGATAAAGATTTTTATCGGACTGCGCAAGCCAGATCTTTTCATCGCGAAGCATACGGTTACCCCCTGTTACAAGATATTGTTTCTGTACTTTGTCTTCGGGACAATATTTGCTCACTTCATCATAGCACAGCTTTTGTCCAAACACAACAGGAATTTGAGGCAAATCCGCCGGGTTTCAAACGGAAGGCACAGAAAAAGACTTGTTGAAACGGGCAAACTATGATAAGCTAAGAGCGATAAAAGAGTCGAAACGAGGGATCCAGTTTGAAACAACGCGTCCTATCCGCCATCGTGCTGCTGACCATCACCCTCAGCTGTGTCCTGCTGTCGGAGGTCAGCCGGGTGCTGTTCTTCGCCGCGGCGGGCGTCCTGTGCTGCTATGAATACAGCCGCGCCGTGGAGAAGCTCAATGTCTACTGCGCCGCCTGGGTGATGTACAGCTACATCGCCGCCCAGGCCCTGCTCACTCTGTTCCACCAGGGGCCGATCCTCTACATTGGCTTTATGATGATCGGCATCTATCTTGCCATGTTCTCCGGCATCATCCACCACAAGGTCACCGGCAACGGCGCCCTCTACACCGTGGCGGGCCTTGCCTATCCGGGCTTTCTCTTTGGCATCCTGATGATGATCGGCGTGGGTGAGATCTGGCAGGAGACCCTGCTGCTGGCCACCGCCGCCACCCTGGTGTGTGACAGCTTCGCCCTCTTCGGGGGCATGGCCTTCGGCAAGCACAAGCTGGCCCCTTCTGTGAGTCCCAAGAAGACCTGGGAGGGCGCCATCTCCGGGGCGCTGTCCTCGCTGGTGGTAGGCCTCATCATCTATCTGCTGCCCATTTTCCCGGATCTGAGCCTTCCCCTGTGCCTGATCACCTGCCTGCTCTCCTCCACCATGGGCCAGATCGGCGATCTGGCGGAGAGCCTTTTGAAGCGAATGATCGGCGTGAAGGACTTTTCCAATCTGATCCCGGGCCACGGCGGCATGTTCGACCGGGCAGACAGCCTGCTCTTCTCCATCCCCACCGCCTATATCATCCTGCACATCGCCGGGATCGGGATGTAAGCTTTCCCCTCATCTATACAAAAAGACCGCAGCCGGTTTGGCTGCGGTCTTTTCTTCAGCGGTTTCCGTACATTCTCTCGTAGTAGCTCTGATATTCGCCGGAGACGATCTCTCCCCACCAGTCCCGGTTATCCAGGTACCAGCGGATGGTCTGCACGATGCCGTCGGCGAATTTCGTATCGGGCAGCCAGTCCAGATCCCGGTGGATCTTGCTGGGGTCAATGGCGTAGCGCATGTCGTGGCCCTTGCGGTCCGTCACATAGGTGATAAGGCTCTCGGGCTTGTGGAGCTCCTGGCAGATGAGGCGGACAATGTCGATGTTGCGCATCTCATTGTGGCCGCCGATGTTGTAGACCTGGCCCACGGCGCCCTTGCGCATCACCAGATCCACCGCCTTGCAGTGATCCTCCACATAGAGCCAGTCCCGCACATTGAGCCCTTGGCCGTAGACCGGGAGAGGCTTGTCCGAGAGGCAGTTTGCGATCATCAGGGGGATGAGCTTTTCCGGGAACTGATAGGGGCCGTAGTTGTTGGAGCAGCGGCTCAGCGACACGGGAAGATCATAGGTCCGGTGATAGGCCATGACCAGCAGATCCGCCGCCGCCTTGGAGGAGGAATAGGGGCTGGAGGTGTGAATGGGGGTCTCCTCCGTAAAGAAGAGGTCCGGCCTGTCCAGGGGCAGATCCCCGTAGACCTCATCGGTGCTCACCTGGTGGAAGCGCCCCACGCCAAAGGTACGGCAGGCATCCATCAGCACGGCGGTGCCGATGATGTTGGTCTGAAGGAAGATCTCCGGATTTTCGATGCTGCGGTCCACATGGGACTCGGCTGCAAAGTTCACGACCAGATCCGGCTTTTCCTCTTCAAAGATGGCATAGACCGCCTTCCTGTCGCAGATATCGGTTTTATAAAAGCGAAACATGGGGTCGTTCAGCACCGGTGCCAGCGTAGAAAGGTTGCCGGCATAGGTGAGCTTGTCCACGCAGACGATCCGATCCTCCGGATGATGGGCCCGCTCGTAGAAGATGAAGTTGGAGCCGATAAAGCCGGCGCCGCCGGTGACAAGAATGGTCATATCACAGCTCTCCTTCCGCAAGAGAAATCAGGTATTGGCCGTAATCGGTCATTTTCAGCTCTTCTCCCAGGCTGTGCAGCTGCTCTTTTGTGATGAAGCCACGGCGCCAGGCGATCTCCTCGATGCAGGAGACATAGAAGCCCTGGCGGTCCTGCACGGCCTCCACGAATTCGGCGGCCTTCAGC
The DNA here is from genome assembly GCA_902789745.1 of Oscillospiraceae bacterium. GTDB lineage: Bacteria > Bacillota > Clostridia > Oscillospirales > Oscillospiraceae > Limivicinus. Next base: position 46,876 of record CADAPH010000004.1, read on the forward strand.
ATGCCCTCGGGGGTACCGGTATCCAGCCAGGCCATGCCCCGGCCCAGCAGGGTCACCCGCAGCTCGCCCAGGGTGAGATAGGCGTTGTTCACCGCGGTGATCTCGATCTCTCCCCGGGCGGAGGGCTGCACCTGTTTTGCAATCTCCACCACCCGGTTATCGTAGAAATAGAGGCCGGGCACGGCGTAGTTGGACTTGGGCTTTTCCGGCTTTTCCTCAATGGAGAGGACCTTCCCCTCCCGGTCAAACTCCACCACGCCGAAGCTGCGGGGATCCTTCACCGGGTAGCCGAAAATGGTAGCGCCGGTATTCTGAGCCATCGCGGCGTGGAGGGTGCTTGTCATGTCAAGACCGTAAAACACATTGTCCCCCAGGATGAGGCAGACGCTGTCCTCTCCGATGAAATCCTCCCCCAGGATGAAGGCGTCCGCCAGGCCCCGGGGCGTCTCCTGGACCTTGTAGGAGAGGGTGATGCCGATGCGCTTGCCGTCCCCCAGGAGCTTTTCATATACCGGCGTATCCTCCGGCGTGGAAATGATCAGGATCTCCCGGATGCCTGCCAACATCAGGATGGACAGCGGGTAATAAATCATGGGCTTGTCGTAGATCGGAAGAAGCTGCTTGGAGACGGCCTTCGTCATGGGATAGAGCCTGGTGCCCTTCCCGCCGGCCAGAATGATTCCTTTCATGGGCGCTCCCCTCCTCAGTCCCGTCGGAACAGATCTCTTGTATACACCTTATCCTGCACATCGTCCAGGCACGTGTCGTAACGGTTGGCGATGATGGCATCCGAGCGGCGTTTGAACGCATCCAGATCATTGACGACCAGACTTCCAAAGAAAGTCTCCCCATCCTTCAGCGTGGGCTCATATACGATCACAGAGGCTCCCTTGGCCTTGATCCGTTTCATCACGCCCTGGATGCTGCTCTGGCGGAAGTTATCGCTGTTGGATTTCATGGTAAGGCGATATACGCCGATGGTAACGCTCCTCTCCCGCTCGCTGCTGTAATCCTGATCCGAATAGCTGTAGTAACCGGCCATCTGGAGAACACGGTCAGCAATGAAATCCTTGCGAGTCCGGTTGGACTCCACGATCGCCTGGATCAGATTCTCGGGCACATCCGCATAATTGGCAAGGAGCTGCTTGGTATCCTTAGGCAGGCAGTATCCGCCGTAGCCAAAGCTTGGGTTGTTGTAGTGGCTTCCGATCCGCGGATCGAGGCACACGCCTTCTATGATCTCCCGCGTATCCAGCCCCTTCAGTTCGGCATAGGTATCCAGCTCGTTGAAATAGCTTACCCGCAAGGCCAGATAGGTATTGGCAAAGAGCTTCACCGCCTCGGCCTCTGTAAAGCCCATCACCAGGATCGGCGTGTCTTGCTCCAGAGAGCCCTCCTGCAGCAGGGAGGCAAAGCGCTTTGCGGCCGCTGCCGCCGCCTCATCCTGCGTGTCCGTGCCCACAATGATGCGGCTGGGATGCAGGTTATCATAGAGTGCTCGGCTCTCCCGCAGGAATTCGGGGCTGAACAGGATCCTGGAGCAGGCATACTTTTCCCGCACAGAAGCAGTGTAACCCACAGGCACGGTGCTTTTGATGATCATGTACGCGTGCTCATTCACCTCGAGCACCCGCTCGATCACATCTTCCACGGCGCTGGTATCGAAAAAGCCCCGTTTCGGATCATAGTTTGTGGGAGTAGCGATGATGACAAGTTCTGCGTCCCGATACGCTGCCTTCCTGTCACAGGTTGCAAAGAGCCGCAAGGGCTTTTCCGCCAGATACTCCTCCAGTTCCTTATCCTGGATCGGACTGCGGCGGGAATTGATCAATTCCGCCTTGGCAGGCGTAGTGGTAACAGCGGTGACCTCATGGTGCTGCGCCAGCAGCACGGCAAGGGAGAGGCCGACATAGCCGACTCCCGCAACGGTGATCTTCATTTTGCTTTCCTTTCTTCAACGCTATTCTGCTATTTTCACGGAAGCACGCCGATTCGTTCTTCAGGCTGATCATAACTCTGTTCTGTTATTTTATTGTACCATCATGCCGGAGAAAGGTCAAGAACAGCTGTGTCTGCGACGTTTTGCTCCTGAACTGAGAAAGCCCTTCCCCCCGCTCACGAAAACCGCGCCCACACAGGATGACCGGGGAAGCATGGCTCCCCCGGTCATCCTGTAGATTCAATTCTGCTTTGATCCGGAAAATGCAATTCCGTCTTTTCTCTCGTCCGGCACGCCTTTCCGTCTGTTTTCCCGTGGAATGGGATGGCTCCGGGCCATCCGCTTTGGTTTTGAGAGAAAAAGCCTCAGTCTCAGACTTCTACGACTTCGACGTCCTTTTCCGCAGCAGATCGAAGGCCTGATTCAACTGCGTTTTATAAAGCAACAGGTTTATCACCAGGGTGATCACGCCGAAGCAGGCCGCAGTCTCGACGGCCAGCAGGATCCATGCGCTATACTGCACGTGAGTCAGCAGCCGGGGAAGCGGGATCACCGCATAAAGGCTCACGGTTATGAGATCCGCAAGGATCTGCTTTCCGAAAACCGTCATCGGCCGCCTTACAAGATTGAAAGCGTTGTAACGGGCCATCCAGATCGTTTGGTACAGCATGGAAACAAGCGTGCCGATCGCAACGCCGACCAGGCCCCATTGTTTCACGCACAGCACGGAAATGACGATATTCATCACCGTGGCGATCACGTAATTATGCTGGGTCTCCTTGTACTTTCCGGCGGCAAATATCATCAGATTATAGGGAAGCCTCAGGCAATGGCAGGCGTGGGCCATCACGATCAGCGCAGCAAACAGAGGCTGGATATAATTGGCGTCGGTGATCCCGTTTGTGTAGCATTGAATGAACGGGACAATCAGGAAGCCTGTACAGCCGAAGGTGAAAACCACCGTTGTGTGAATGGTCCATTCCGTCATGGCGAAGGCTCTTTGCAGACCGGGCTCATCCTCTTTGGCCCAAAGCGTCCCAAGATAGGCCTCCACCCCATTCATCATGGATGTGAAAAGCCTTTTCACTCCATAAACGACCATGTTATAGGCGCCATAGATCGAGACGTCGGTCAAAGAACCCAGCATGGTAAGGACGATCGTATCCGTATCATTGAGAACCGTATACGCAATATGCTGCGCCATCCCGTTCCACTTTTGTCTGATGGGCTCTCCCTCATACCGGATCCGATAATCGATTTCGTAGTGTCGTCTTACATACCAGCCAAGGTAGATGGGACGAAACAGAAATATGACAGAGCTTGCCAGCTTAACTGCGTGAATGCCGAATCCGTTCTTGATCAGGATCACACTGGCAGCAGTGTTGAGCAAAAGTGTAAGCGTTTGAGCGTTGTACTGGATGTAACCCTTCTGATCCGCATTCAGCAGCAGGCGATCAACGATCCCAAAATAATACTGCGAAAATGCGCTGACGCTCATCGCAGCAAGCAAGGCAGATGTGTAGAGCCAGCTGAAGTGATTCCCGGAGAGATACGGATAGACGACCAGCAGTACGCACACATAGAGCGCCATGATAATGGCGATCCGATGAAAGAATTTTCGCGCCGAGGCTACAACCTCACTGATCTTCTTCGTGTCGTTTTCTGCCAGCGGTTTATATAAGGCAGATTGGACCACTTTTCCGACGCCAAAATCCAGGAACGTTATGATCCCAATAAACTGCGTAATGGAATTGACCAGTCCGTTTACCGCCGAGCCGTACTGCCCGATGATCAAGCGAGGCAGGATAAAACCACAGATGATCGTAACGATCTCGAATACCAGCGATGAAATTGTATTATACTTCAGTTTCTTGTGCATTTTCCTGTCCCATCTTCAACACGGAACTGTTCCAAAAGCAGTCTGAGGGAAGAATCCGGATCGTATGTTTGAGATCAATACCCGCTGGGGACAAGGCAATCTGCATGCCACTTTTCCCCCAATTCATAATCCATCGACTCAGGTACGATCGGCTCAAACCCGCTGGCGCTTGTGAACGTCACTTCCCCGAAATAGATCTTTCCTTCAAAGTTGTAGAAATCGATCCTGACCTGCGGGAAGCCCTCAGCCAATACAGAAGCCAGTTCCACCATCCGTTCAAAATTCCGGGGCTTGGGGAACGGATATTCTGTATTGTTATATAGCCCTGCATTCCATGATTGCAGCTTCCATTGAAGATCGTATGTATTCCGCCGGTGATTGTGATACCTTCCAATGTCAACTCTGCAGCAAAAAGGCTTTCCGTCAAAGCAGGTAAACTTGTAATCGGGAACGTCCGTATCGTCGGCAGGCAGGAGCTTTTCTGCTATCACTCTGGGTCGGATATCGGAATAGTGTCTCTCAAAGGTCTGGTAGCCCCAGTCATAGTTCAGATAAAAATGCAGCTTACATCTGATCCTGACAATATCCTTGGCAGACAGTTCGCTTTTATTCTTTACGATGATCACATCGCCGGATGCACAATTTGTCTTCAGGACAAAGCTTTCCGGCAATTTGTCAAAGTCTATCTCTTTCGCATCATCCCAGACGCCAAGGAGCGGGACGAGATACTCCTCCCCGATTTTGTCGGCCACCCATTCTCTCACAAGGTATTTATCTGCCAGCCTTGTTTTCAGACTGTTTTGATTGAATATTTTTTCCCACTGCAGCTTTTCATTATAGCTGCGCAGATCATGCCAATCCAGCGTTCTTCCGATCTGTTTCTCAAACAGCGCGGCATCCCGCCGCATGATATCGGACAGGGACATGCTCCTATATTTTTTCAGGCGAATTTTTCTTCTGACGCCGCGCAGAAAATAAAAGAAGCGCGGCATACTTATTTCCAAATGCAAATAATCTTCCATTTCAGATTCTCCACCTGATGCTTATCTTGACACCAGCTTTTTATACAAGGGGAAAAGCCCGAGCCGCAGCATAAGATCCTTAACGCGGGTCTTCATGGAAGGGTCAAGCGCATAGGCTTCCTGCACAATATGCCTGTACGCTTCGTTCCTGCTCTTCTGCGCATAGGCGCTTTCCAACAAAACCGAAGAAAAAAAGCGGGATAAAAAGTTTCCCTCTGCGGACATGATGTCCCGGTATTTCTGTTCAAAATATTTCGCCATGTCATACACTCTGCCCGGATGATTCGTGATCGAATCCGTACCGTTTGTCCTTTCCACCAGGGATTCTTCCAAACAGTAGAGTGTAAAGCCGGCTGACATGGCCGAAATGAGAAAGTCCAGATCCTGGTATCTGGTCACATTCGGATCAAATTTCACCTGATCTGTGACAGTCTTTCTCATCACCAGGGTCTGTGTACTAAAGCCCACCGGCCCTATGGTCAGGTCAACAAAGCCCTCTTCATGATTCTTCGCAGTTACAAGCAAGCTTCCGTCAAGCTGCCGTAGCCTGGTTCTGCAGCACACGATATCGACCTGTTCATTCGCCTCCAGAACCGCGATTTGCTTTTTCAATTTATCCTTGTCCCACAGATCATCACTGTCCTGAAAGGCAAGATACTCCCCGGAAGCGGCAGCGATCCCGCGATTTCTGGCAACACATGCTCCGGCATTTTCCTGATAGATATAATGCAAGCGGCTATCCCCGATGCCTTCGATGATGCTTCTTGTGGAATCGGAAGAACCATCATCGACCACGATCAGCTCCAGGTCTGTTACACTTTGTTCCAGAACGGTCCTTACAGATTTTTCAATACAACGCTCTCTGTTGAAGGTCGGCATGATTACCGAAATCATTCTTCTGCACCTCATCTGATTTCTCGATACTTATATACTCTGGAAATAGCAAACAACGCGAAAATGAAGCACATAGCCTGCGCTTGCTGGGTAAAATAGAACCTGACAAAAGAGAAGAGGATCTTTTGAAGCAGCAGCAGATACAGAAGCATGGATTTCAGGTTCTCGTCCTCGATGCCTTTTTTATATGTTTGCGAGCACATGTAACCAAAGACCATCAGGATCAAGACGACGCCGACAAATCTTCCGTCCAGATAGGGCTGATAGAAGATGGTTACAAACGCATTCATGTACAATTCATGCCCCAGGTTGAAGCCGGGCTCCATCATTTCAAAGGACATGTAATAGATGTCCGTAACGAAGCTGGAAAAATAGCCTGTAAGGAGCTTGAAAAAGTAGAGGAACGGATAGAGGAATCCATAAAAGGAAGAGATGCCATATCCAAACTGCCCGGAGTAATCAACCACATCAATATAATGGCTGAAATGCGGGATGGGGGCGATGAAGTAGACAAACAGCTGTCTGCCGAAATCGACGTTTCTTCCTTTCCGAAAGATCGTCATATAAAACAGCATGATGAACAGCAGAATGCCGCCCAGTATGATGATCCTTTTGTATTTCTTTCCGATCTTGAATGAAAAACTGTGTTTTTTCCGGTATGCCAGGTAGACACACACAAAGTAGATCGCGATCCACAGGATCACAGATCTTGCGCCGTTTGTAAACACAAACAGCACCATCAGAAGCAGGGATTCCAGGATGAACAGCTTATTCTTTTTCCCGTAGAAGATCTCGATGGGAAGGATCGCAATCGACAGATATGTTGTCGGAACCGCAATGAAAGCTCTGGTGACAGACATGAGTCTGGAGCTGCGAAGCGCATTTTCTTCATTGGCAGCAACCATGGCCCGAATATCCGCATAGGTTTTTCCGGACAACAGAACTCTGGCTACATTGTAGCTCTGAACGAGATAATAGAGCAGGGAAATGATGATAATGATACTCAGAAATCGATAATTGACCCGATAGCCGACAACAGCGCCCTGATCATAACGTGGACGCAAGCTCAACCTGATTTTTTTTGAGCCAAAAACTACTCCTGCCGTATAGGCGATCAGGCCAATCGCAATGATCCAATAAGCCTTTTCCTGGGGGATCATCGTTCCATAGAGGCCAAGACCCGACAGCGGAACAATGACTGCCCACAGAAAAAACATGGATGAAATCGGATTGAATGCAAACCGATAAAACAGCCATCCAATTAACGCCATGATCAGACACAGCAATGAAAACATTACAAGCATTTTATCTCCAATCGACAGATACCGGGGATCCGTGCAGAAAGCTGTATTTTATGCGTCTCTCCCCTGTCCCGGCAGATTTGCCCGGATAGCGCCTGAGAAGAAAGAGACCCAGTCTTTCCCGTTTTTTCAGAGCATCTGGAGGATATCACGATAAAAGTCCCGATAAAGCTGTTGGGCATTGGCTTTCTCGTTCCAGATACGAACAGAAGCAGCACACATTTTCTGATAATCCCCTTCTGAAAGAGCAATCATCTTCATGCATGCTGCCGCAATGCTTTGAACGGGATCGGAAGTCCGGACAACATAGCCGTTCTCACCATGAAGAACGATTTCCTTTGTTCCTCCGGCATCCGTTGCAATGACCGGAACGCCGAATGACATGGCTTCCATGATGGCAACCGGGACGCCCTCAGAGTCGGACAGATTCACAAAACAGGAAACAGTATGGTTCCGGTACCAGTCAAACAGTCGAGCGTTTTCTATGCGTCCCTCGAAGGAGCAGGTCTCCGGCTTTAATCTTTTCTTTGCATATTGTTCGGTGGCCGCCAAACCGTCGCCGTCCCCCAGATGGAACCATTTGACCCGATAGCCCTGCTGTTCCAGGATCGCAAGGGTATCGACGATCTTATCAAGACGTTTTACCGCTCTGACAGCCGAGCAGGACACCAGTGTGAAAACCGGAGTCCTGCCGCAGGATACCGCACCGTGCGCCAAGGTCCCCAAACGACCCACTGCGATCTTTCCGGCATAGGGCTTGTAGAGATCTCTCAAAAACGCCGCCCCATCCTCAGAACAGGCAAACACTCTGTTGATCGCGTTGAGCATATACTCTCTGTCCGGGATATATCCACAGGGAGCGGCATAATCATACAGATCATACCTGTGTCCGCGGGAAAGGAACAAAACCTGATTCTTAAAAAAGCGCTGCTTCAGTCGGGCAGCCACACTTGCAGTAACATGCAGCCAATAACTGTATAATACCGTATCCGAAGCGGGATAGCGCTCCGTGAGGGCCAGATACTGCTCGTTCTGCACGATCGCGGAATACACGGCCTCTACTCTGCAGTAGTAGTATAAAGAATACGCCCTTTGCTTGAGATTCAGGCACTTTTTCATTTCCGTGCGCATATTGCCGGATTTTATCGTGACGGGCAGCTTCGTCCCGACCATTTTTATCCTGCCCGGCACGGAATAGTCAAGCGCAAGAGGCGCCACAACAACGTTTTCAGGGACCCTGCGGGTCATGGACATTTGCTTTGTTGCCATAGTCGGTATGATGAGGATCTTGTCGAAGTGCAGGGAGGCCTCATCGATTTCATTCTCGATATATTCTTCACCCTTGAAGAAAGGGAAATAGTTCGTCAGCAAGATCATCAAGCCCTTTGCGCTCATCCTGCATCCTCTCCTTCTGCTCTTCCATCCGTCTTGCCCGGATTTCGTTCATTATCGTCAGGAACGATAGATATTCTTTCTCAGTAAAACGCTCTTTACCGTATAGTAGATGATCTTGAGATCCAGCACAAACGAGACATTTTCGGCATAGAAGACATCATTTTGATAGCGTTCTTCCAAAGTTGCGCTGTTTCTCTTCAAAGCCTGGTTATATCCCGTTATCCCGGGTCTGACAGAGAACTTTTTTTTGACAAAATCAGTGTAGGTAGCTTCGTTGCCCATAGGGCTGGGCCTGGGTCCAATGAAGCTCATATCCCCCCGCAGCACATTAAAAAACTGCGGAAGCTCGTCCAGACTCGTCTTTCTCAGGATCTTTCCTATTCTCGTCTGCCTGCCGTCATTTTCCGCGTTGTAGGTCGTACCGTCCGGATTCCGGATATCCTCCGCATCCATCTTCATGCTTCTGAATTTCAGCATGTTAAACTTTTTCATGTTCCGGCCATATCTCGGCCCTTTGTAAAAAACGCTGCCTCCATCTTCCGCTTTGATCGCTGCCGCAACAGGGATCCCAACCAAAAAGACGAACGGCATGGCAAAGATCGAGACCAGGATATCCAGTATTCTCTTTACGTATTTTCTGTATATCATCCGCGTACCATATCTCCTTTTCCGCTGCCCTTCTGCCCTGGCCGGAGAAAAGATCCTGCAAGGGAGAGCAGATCACACGCAATGCTGGGAAAGCATATCCGATTCGATCTCCTTCGCGGCCTCACGCAATGAATACGAAGGAGCAAAGCCCAACAGTTTGCTTGCCCGCAGGCTTGTCATATACGAAGACGCTATCGTTTCAGATTCGGTCCCGACGGAAACTGTGTTTTCCGGACTCATAACAGCGCAGATGGTATTTGCTATTTCCTCATTCGTCAGGGCTTCCCCGCTGCCGATGTTGAAGGTTCCCGAGAGCTCCGGGTGTTCCAGCGCGAGACGTACAGCCTTCGCCGCGTCCTTCGTGTACATCATCTCCCGTCTGGCGATCCCCTTTCCGTTCACATGCAGCTGCTCATGGGCGAAAGCCTGCCGGAAGAACAAATTGATCATATAGTTGTTTTTCTCGTTTGCGCCGTACAAATGGGCAAGCCGCAGGTTCTTGATATGCATGCCCTTTGTAAGGTTATACATCTCCCCCAGGTTCTCGCAAATCAGCTTGTACAGTCCATACATGTTTTTCGGAGCGGGTTTTGTATCCTCGCTGTATGGGAGCTCGCAGCCGGAATACACCGAGATCGACGAGCTCAGCACAATGTTGCGGCATCCGGTCAGGAAAGCGGCTTCATACAGATTGTTCGTCAGCTCCATAAAGCCGTAATAAGGCGTCAGGGAATCCGCAACTCTCCTGGTCGAGGCAAGATGAGCGATTCCCTCAACGCCTTTGCCGAAGATTTCCTTCAAAGAGTCGATCGTGTAATCGGTAACGGTATACGGGATGCCGAAACGTTCCCCGGTGTTTCGGCTCAGCAGGACAAGCTCATGATGATGATTCAGCAGTTCCCCGATCAGGTAGCCAGCCAAAAAGCCGTTTGCACCGGTTATCGCAATTTTCAATGTACCGTCCTCCAGCCTCACATGGCCCTGATGTAGTATCCGATCTTATCGTAACGCCCGTTAACAGGTCGGATCAATTCCCCTGTTTCATAATAGTAAAAATGATACAGTGCATCATCAGGCAGCGTCAGGCTCGCTCTGTCCATAACTGTTTTCGGTTTTTGACACCAGAAAACCAGCTCCATTTGCCGAACGCTCCCATCCCAGGCATCCAGCTCCGACACGTCGTTAAACAGCAGATGCCGGAAAGTCAGGCGCATAAGGTTGACCCCTGTCGCCATCTCCAGGATCCTCCACATATGGCAGCCATCAAGGCGGGGCGTCATCTCAATGATATAGGGCTTATCTTCCGATATTTTCATCTGAAAATACACAGGTCCGTTCAGGATCCCTACACGGTTGCAGGCATCCTCCATGACGCGCTTGATTTGCTGCTCGGTCTCCCTGCTGAATTCTCTGCCGGGAACGATATGTCTGTGAATCAGGCCCGTATACTCCGGCCAGGTGTCACGATCCGATGCGACCACGAAACGCAGAACGCCATTCACCATATAGCCGTTGACGGAGACCTCCGGTCCGTCGATGTACTGTTCCACGATCACCTTTCCCTCTCGGGAGAACTGTCTGGCCTGTTCAAAATGGCTTTCGAACTCTTCCTGGGAATGCAGCAGAAAGATGCCTCTCTGTCCCTGAGCGTCGGATGGTTTCAGGATCGCCGGGAAGCCGACCGTGATCGCTTCGATCCTGTCCAGAACCTGATATGGGATATTCCCCTCGCAGGCTGCCGTCAGGGTAGCCCTCATAGCATTTTTGTGGTTGCAGATATAGGCCGCTTGAGACGCAACAAAATGAGGCAGGCCCAGACGTTCACTGATCTGGCACGCTACAGGCATTGCAATATCGGAACCTGTCGAATAAACCGCATCGATCTGATTGTCCAGGATAAACTGCACGATCGATTCCACATCCAGAATGTTGATCACTTCAAAATGATCCGCTTCGGAGGCAGCAGGACCGTCCTTGGCCATCGCGATCGCATAGGTCTCGCAGCCCATTTTTTTCAGTTCCAGAACAGCATCCAGCTGTACCGATGCAACGCCCAGGATCAAAACCTTCATTTTCAGTCGCTTTCCTCCACCAAAACAGATTCCTGTATGGCTTCCGACGCATTCTCTCAGAAGCCGGATAAAGAACGGTCGCCCGGAAGAGATCCGCAGTCGGACCGCAGTTCCGTGGTCGAGCGCTCTTTTTACTTTGACATCGCTCGGATCGTTTCCTTCAGCTTCTCACATACATATGTCACATCATCGTCGCTCAAGAGCGTGTGAAGCGGCAAGGAAACAAGGTTTTTGTAATAATCATAGGCATGCGGGTACTCTGAGCAATCATGCCCATAAGCCGTCATCATCGGCAAGGGCTTGAAATGAACATTTGTCGCAATGCCTTCTTCGGCCAGTCTCTGGATCAGTTCGTTTCTATCGGCCTCAGAAAAACCGGGAACCCGAATCAAATACAGATGATTGGAACTGTACATATCGTGTGTACGATGCGTCAGGTGCATGATGCCCAGTTCGTCGCACACAGCGTCATAGCGCCTGATGATCTCTTGTCTGCGTTCCAGAAGGCCGAGATAACGGTCAAGCTGCTTCAAACCCACGGCAGCCAGAATATCCGTCATATTGCATTTATACCAAGGGCCGATGATGTCATATTCCCATGAGCCGAGCTTGGTCTTTGCCAGGGCGTCCTTGTCCTGTCCATGGAGAGAGAGGAGCTGATACATACGGTAGATTTCCGCATCGTCAACTCCGGGAATCGGAAGCCACGTGGAAGCGCCGCCCTCGGCCGTCGTGAAATTCTTTACGGCATGGAAACTGAAATCCGTAAAGTCCGCGATCGCGCCGCAATACTTTCTCTCTCCCCGATACACGCGGCTTGCGCCGAGGCTATGGGCAGCATCCGAAAACACCGCGACTCTCCCGATCGCTTTCTGGATACGGGAAGACAGATCGCCAAGTACGGTTCCGTCGCTTTCCTTCGGAACAAAAAGATCCTTCTTCCGCTCAACGATCTCAAAGATGCGGTCATAATCGCATACGATGCCGCCGAGATCCACCGCAACGATCACTTTTGTCCTCGGGGTAATGGCGGCCTCCAGTTTCTCGTAATCCATCTCCGGCATATGTGTTGCCGGATCTCCATCCTTTTGGATATCGATGAATCTGACCGCAGCGCCGCAATGGATCGCCGCAGAAGCGGACGAGGTATAGGTATAGGCGGTTACCAGGACTTCATCGCCCGGGCCTACTCCAAAAATCCGAAGATTCAATTCCTCGGCGGCGGTAGCGGAGTTCAGGCACGCAACTCTGTTGCTGTAGCGCTCCACATTTTCCGCCGAAGTGCAGTCGATATCCGTCCTGCCCGTTTCGATATATGCTGCCAAACGACGTTCCAGCAGCTTTGTCCTCGGGCCGGTGGTGATCCAGCCGGAACGCAGTGCTTCGCCGATTTCAGCGAGCTCAAGTTCGCCGATATCAGGCGGGCTGAAACGGATCATTCTCTTTTCCATTTGATTCATCCTCTCTGAAATGCCAGTTCCCATGAAGGAAGTGACATGAAAGACTACTTTTGGCAAAGCATATGTGCTTGCCCATTCTCTTCCGGATCCTCATTCCGAAATCATTCAAACTGTTTTGCCTCAGCTTCGTTTGCTCTGTACGGATTTCAGTTCTTTCTGGATATGCCCCTTTGAAAGGCTGGATACGATCCGGTAAAGCGGAAGAACCGGAAGAAGGATCCGATGTTTCCAGAAAAACGGATACTTCCTCTTAAGCAGATCTTCCGGCAAAAAAAATCTTCTGAAGAAATACTTGATCCTTCCGAGCAAGCCGCCGCCCAGCTTCTGGACGTCATTTTGAACGCGGTTGACATAGGTCCCGTGGACGCCGGAAGACAGAATATACCGGAGCATCTCCCTGTCGCTGTCTGACAAGCTGCCGGTGCCGAACAGGCGCCGTGCCAGCATCCGGTTTTGGGTTTCAAAGTCCCCGAGCCCGAGTTTTTGCGTTTCCTGCTCAATATACGTCCAGTCCAGCGCTCCCTCGTATCTTTGCAGAAGCACATAGGTATCCAGGATCGATCTCAGGCCGGTGCCGGCTTTTTGGTAATGCTCCCATTCATGGGAGAGCAGATAGAGGTAGAGATCTTCCGGGCGAAACTCCAGTTCAGAGCCTGTTTTGGGAAGCAGTCTCTCTCTGATGCTGCAGTAATAATCGTTCAGTCTGGCCTCATATCCCTCGCCGAACAGATCCACATGCATCTGCATGTTGGTGACCGGCTCTTTGAAATAGACATCGTGATGGCCGGCGCCATAGCTTTCTACTGTGTAACCGAGGCCCAGCATAATATCCCGGACCTGCTCTTCGAAGCCTTTGTCGAACAGGATATCGCAGTCCGCGCTCTCGCGCATACCAAATTGCGGATACCAGTCTTTGATCACGGAGCCTTTGAGGGGCACATACCAGATCCCGGCTTCGTTCAGCTTCTCGCAGACTGCGGAACGTTCGGTATCCAGGATCATGGTCTTCCAGTAGGCGCGCGAGATGGCTTTCGCAAAATCCTCCGAGCAAAGGCCGGCAGACTGAAGTGCGAGGCCGGTAATCGCAGCAAGCATATGCCGGGAAGCAAGTTTATACAGTTCATCAAGATCTGTGTTTTTCAGCTTTTCCTTGTCAGCCGTCTCCTGATTTACCGCACACCTGCATAAATAAATCAGGCTTTCGGCGACAGGCGAAGCTATATTTTCGAGCATGATCAGATGCCCTCCTCATGCGATAGCTGCCTCTGTTTGTCCGGACGCTCCGAAACAGCGTTGGAAAGCGCGAACACCGCGCGCATCAGTGCGCAAGAGCAGACTCTGCCGCCAGATGCTCATAAACAGGATTTTTGGCGTCGCACCCGTTCCTCCCGGCCGGGTGATAGGTGGAAACCATGCCCTCCACCGTCTCGCGGATGTCCTCCCGGTTGGCATAGGCCCGCTCCATCAGCGGCTCCAGTTGGGAGAGGAACTCGTCCGTATCAAAGGGGATGGGACTGCCGATGTGGATCAGTTCATTGTCTGTCTTGCGAAGGCCCTCCTCCGCCATCAGCTTCTCCTCGTAGAGCTTTTCGCCGGGGCGAAGGCCGGTGTATTCGATCTTGATATCCACGTCCGGCTTAAAACCGGAAAGGCGGATCAGGTTGCGGGCCAGGGTATCGATTTTAACAGGGCTGCCCATATCCAGCACAAAGATTTCCCCGCCCTTGGCATAGGTACCGGCCTGGAGCACCAGGCTCACCGCTTCGCTCACCGTCATGAAATAGCGGATGATGTCCGGATGGGTCACCGTCACGGGACCGCCCTTGGCGATCTGCCGCTTGAAAACGGGAACGACCGAGCCGTTGCTGCCCAGCACATTGCCAAAACGGACCGCCACAAACTCCGTCCTGATCTCGTCCGCAGGCAGCTGAAGCTTGCTCACAGGATCACTGAACTCTCCGTTGTGGGTATAGAGCGTGGGCATGTCAAAGGGGCGTCCCTCCCGCACCTTTTTGTCAAAGGCCTGGATGACCATTTCGCACAGGCGCTTGGAGGCGCCCATGATGTTGGTGGGGTTCACGGCCTTGTCGGTGCTGATGAGCACAAAGCGCTTGCAGCCGTGGGCCATGGCGGCATAGGCGGTCTTGTATGTACCGATGACGTTGTTTTTGATGGCCTCGCAGGGGCTGTCCTCCATCAGCGGGACGTGCTTGTGGGCCGCGGCATGATAGACCACATCGGGATGATACTCCGTGAAGATCTCATCCAGTCTCCGGCTGTCCCGCACGGAGCCGATCAGCGTGATCAGATCCAGATCCGGATACTTGTCCCGCAGCTCCAGCTGAATATCATAGGCATTGTTTTCATAGATATCCAGTATGATCAGCCGCCTGGGGTCGTGGGAGGCGATCTGCCGGCAGAGCTCGCTGCCAATGGAGCCGCCGCCGCCGGTGACCAGGATGGTCTTTCCCGCAAGATAGCGGAACACCTCCGTCATATCCGAACGGATGGGCTCCCGCCCCAGCAGGTCCTCAATGGCCACGTCCTTCATGGCGCCCACGGTAATGCTCCCCTTCACCATCTGGACGATGCCGGGCAGCGTCTTCATCTCGCAGCCGGTCTCCTTGCAGATATCCAGGATATCCCGCCTGGCCTCGGCGGAGGCAGAAGGGATGGCAAGATAGATCCGGTCGATCTTATACTTTTCGCAGTTGAGGAGAATATCCTCCCTGCCGCCCACCACGGGGACTCCGTCCACATAACGGTTCCACTTGTTGGGATTGTCGTCGATAATGCAGCAGACCCGGTCCTGACTGTCCCTGGATTTCATCAGATCCCGCAGGATCAGCTGTCCGGCCTCGCCGGCGCCGATGAGCATGACCCGATGAGCTGCCCGCTCTTTCTTTTCACGGGCACTGCGCAGCAGCAGCACGAAGCGATAGGCAAAACGGATGCCCACCACCAGCATCGTCTGCAAAACGATGCCCATGGCATAATAGGAGATGGGCATGCGGTACACCAGCAGGGTGATCCCCAGAATGTGGACAAGTCCGGCGACAGCATTGGCGGCGATGATGCGCTCCAGCTCATTGAAGCTTGCGAAGCGCCAAATGCTCTGATACAGCTTGAAGCCCCAGAAGAGCACCAGACAAAAAGCGGTATAAAACGGGATGAAGCGCTGCCAGGCGCTGTAATACTCCTGGGGGATGAGGGTGAAGCGGCAGTCAAAGCGAAGCCAAAGCGCGATCAGAAACGAGACGCTGACACTGATCGCGTCGTACAGCAGCAGAAAAGCGGAAACGATCTGCCAATGGGCGATCAGCGGTTTATGAAGGAAGCTTTCCGGGATTTTTTTATCCATGAAATCCTCTCCGGTTATGAAATTTCAATCTCGTATATTTTACCACAGGAAAGCTTGGATTTCAACCTGTGACGCTTGGAATCGGGCTGATAATTTCATCCATTCTTTCAGCAGTTTTCCAGTTGTTTTTTGTGGATTCGACCGGTTTTCTGCTCTTTCTTTCCGCTTCGCTTTGCTCTGGCCGAAGCGCATCCCGCCGGGCTTCTTTGCGCAGCCGCCGAAAAGAGGAAGCCTCGCGCTGGAAGCTCTCTCCCTTTCGCGCTGGACAAAAGCCGCGTTTTGTGCCATAATGCCCCATGCAATTTTGGGAAAGGATTTTAAACATATGAATCAAAAGGAGCTGCGGGAGATCCGACGCCGCATCCGGCCCGAGCACAACAGCATCACCCATCTCTACGGCTGCTATGTGAACGGATCCGGCGAGATCATCTCCACCCTGAACGAATCTCTCGGTCTGCTGACGGCCGAGGAACAGGAAAAATACCTTGCGCTGCTGAAGAAAAGCCTTTCCGGCGCGCTGGGGAAAAACCTGCTGGACATTGCCTTTGCCACCAAGCAGGTGCTGGACAGCGACGAGCACCGGCTGCTCTCCGCCCTGCGCAAAAGCGAGGGGCAGGACCCCGCCCTGCTGGACCAGTTCTATCACGCGATCATTGAGCATCTGGACATGGACGGCGGGAATTACCTGATCCTGCTGGCCTTTGACAGCTACGACGTGCCCCACTACGGCAAGGACGGCAGCATCGGCGACGCCGGCGAGGTGTATAAATATATGCTCTGCGCCGTATGTCCCGTAGAGGGCGGAAAAAGCGAGCTGGGCTACACACCGGAGGACAAGCGCTTCCACAGCGCGACGGCAGGCCAGGTGGTCTCCGCCCCGGAGCTGGGTTTCCTCTTCCCCGCCTTTGACGATCGGGCCACGAACCTCTATAACGCGCTGTTCTATTCCCGGGACTGCAAGGCGGACCACGCGGACTTCATCGACGCGGTGTTCCGCACCGAGGTCCCCATGCCGGCCCAACGCCAGCGGGAGAGCTTTGACGGGCTGCTTTCGGACGTGCTGGAACAGGACTGCCGTTTCGATCTGGTCCAGTCCGTGCACGAGCAGCTCTCCGACCGGATCACCCTGCACAAGGAGAGCAAGGATCCGGAACCGCTGACCGTCACGGTAAAGGAGATGGGCGACATTCTGGAAAACAGCGGCGCCACCGCAGAGGAACGGCAGCGCTTTGAGCAGCGCTGCGAAGAGACCTTCGGCAAGGATGCGGACCTGCGGCCCGCCAACCTCTCCGATCCCAGGCGCATGGAGATCCAGACCCCGGAGGTGAAGATCCAGGTCTCTCCGGAGCACAGCATGCTGGTCCAGGCCAGGATTCTGGACGGGAAAAAGGTGATCGTCATCGACGCTTCCAACGGTGTGGAGCTCAACGGCGTACCGGTGAAGATATGAACCTCTGACTCAAAAGACATTTCTTTGTAAATACAGCAAGAGGAAAGCGACTGCTCCTACAGTCGCTTTCCTCTTGTTTTTATCACATTCCGTTTCTCACAAGTCAGTTGGATATGCCGTCCGTAAGATCGCTTCCGCAGGCTCACAGAGGCGTCTTACACCATTGCGCCCTTGAGCGTAAAGCCCAAGAGCAGGGCCGCAGGCGATGCAGCCGGTGCAGGGACGCACATCCATGTGCGCCACGTTCAGTACCGTGACCGTGTGCCCGGCTTCTTTCGCGCCGTGGACGAAGCTGTCCATAAGGAGCTGCGTGGAGCCGTTTTTATTGGGGCTGCCGCCCAGGACAAGGATCTTCATGGTTTGTTCCGTCCTTTTCTGATCCTATGTCTCAGTTCATCTTCATGCAGGAGCCGAGGACGTCCCCGGTCTCCAGGTATTCATAGGTCGGGAACTGGAAGAGGGCGGGCTTGAACTTGCGGTAGTCGATCCTGCCCTTTTCGGTGAGGATCTCCTCCTCCACGTAGGTGCCGGTGATGCGGCAGATGAAGTTGTCAAAGCCCTGGAGATCGTAGATATCCTCCACCTCGCACTCCATGGTGACCTTGGCCTCGTCGATCATGGGCGCGCCCTTCTCCCCTGCTGTCCAGGCGAAGGCCTGGGATTTGTCCGTTTTGTTGCCGCTGAGGCAGCCCATGCGGTCGGCCTCCTTCAGCCAGGAGGCGTCCACCACGTTGACGGATACCACTTTGTTCTCCCGGATGCCCTTGTTGCTGTAGTGGGCCTTGACCATGGAGAGCATCACATGACTGTGCGCCATGACCCCCGCGTGGGCAACCAGGGTCCAGTTGGGTTTGCCCTCCACCATGGCGCCCACCACGATCACCGGAGAAGGATACAGCGCCAGCTGCGCTCCCGTATTCTTTTTCATAAAAACGCTTCCTTTCAGGCATTATATTGACATCTTGTCAGAACACACTATAGCATCATTCTGACACCGTGTCATATTCTTTTTCTCTCCGTCAAAGATTTGTTCCCTTCCTTTTCGGCAAAGGAAAACCGGAAACGGCATGATGAACGCATCATGCCGTTTCCGGCTCGTGCAAAGGGATCCGGCAGGCTTTCCGCCCTGAACCCTGTGCGGGTATTCTACTCCGCGCTCTCCAGCTTTACCCGAAAGCTGATGCGGCGGGGCGTTTTCATGCCGTCAAACTGCAGGACGTAGGCCTCCTTGTCCCGGTCGATCTCCAGGACGGTCCCCTCCCCCAGGATCTCATGGCGGATCCGCGCTCCCACAGGGAAGCCTTCCTCCGGCTTTGCCTCGGGCAGGAACTTCTCGCTGGCGGCGATGTAGTCCCGGGCATCCCGGATCAGGCTCTCCTTGGGCGGTGCGGTATAGGCCAGCAGCTCCGGATCGATATCCAGCAGAAAGCGGGAGGGATAGCGGGGAGATGCGTCCAGGTTTCTTCCCTCCGCCTCAGAGAGGTAGAGCTCCTTTTCCGCCCGGGTAAGGGCCACAAAGGCAAGACGCCGCTCCTCCTCCATGCCGGGAAGGGTGCTGGTGCGGCCGGAGGGGAAGATGCCCTCGTTCATGCCGCAGAGGAACACATAGGGAAACTCCAGGCCCTTGGCGGCATGGACCGTCATGAGCTTGACCTTGTCTCCCCCGTCCTCGGCGTCGGCATTGGTGAAGAGGGCCACATGGCTGAGATAATGCTCCAGGGCGGCCTCCTCGCCGCAGCCGGTCTCGTATTCATAGACGGACTGCTTCAGCTCCGCCAGGTTGTCCAGCCTCTCCTGGCTGCCCTCGGTGCGCAGCATCCGCTCATAGCCGCTCTTGTCCATAAGGTCGCTCAAAAGCTCGGAGATAGGCCGGTCGGCATAGCTCTGGGCAAAGCCCTCGATGAGGGAGATGAACTTGATGGCGCCGGTGCCTTTGAAAAGCTCCTCCTCCGTGCTGCGGCAGAGAGCCTGATAGAGGCTGCAGTTCTCCCGCTCCGCCCGCTCCCGGAGAGCCTGCATCCGCCGCTGGCCCAGGTTCCGCCTGGGGACGTTGGCGATGCGGGCGAAGGAGAGGTCGTCCTTATAAGCTACCATGCGCAGATAGCTCAGCGCGTCCTTGATTTCCCTGCGGCCGAAGAAGGGTACGCCGCTGTAGAGCACATAGGGGATCTTCCGTTTGCGCAGCACCTCTTCCAGCTTGTTGGTGAGATAGTGGGCCCGGTAGAGCACCGTCATCTCCCGGAAGGGCACCTCTTTGTCGTGAAGCTCCCACATCTGAAAGGCGATCTGCTCCGCCTCGGCCTCCGCGTTAGGCGCGTGGTGGCAGAGGGGCAAAGGTCCGTCCGGCAGGGTTGGGATCAGGTCTTTTTTGATCCTTGTCCGGTTCTTTTCGATGAGGGAATTGGCAGCCGCCAGGATCTGGGGCGTGGAGCGGTAGTTTTCCATCATCATGATGGTCTTCGTGCCGGGGAATTCCTGATCAAAGTCCAGCAGAAAACGGACCTCGGCTCCCCGCCAGGTGTAGATGGTCTGGTCCGGATCTCCCACGATAAAAAGGTTTTTATGATAGCCGCAGAGGACCTTCATCAGCCGGTACTGGGGAGGGTCGATGTCCTGAAACTCATCGATCATGATGTATTCCAGGCGCTGCTGCCATTTTTGGCGGATCTCCTCATTCTGCTCGAAGATATAGAGGGTCACAAAGATGAGATCGTTATAGTCCAGGCCGAAGCACTTTTTCTCCTGGTAGAGATAGCCGTAGAAGATGATATCGTCCACGGTTCTGGCCTGCTCGTATTTCCTTCGAAGCTCCTCCAGGGACATGTCGATCAGGTCCTTGTAGTAGTCCGGCTTCCGGATGCCCTTCTGGATCTCGATCATATCCCGGGCCTGGGCGAAGGTCTTGTCCCGGAGGCTCAGTCCCCGCTCGTCATAAATGATCTGGAGCATGGCATCGATGTCCGAATTATCCAGCACCAGGAAGCTGCGGGGATACTGGACAGCGTAGCTGTCCTCCTGGAGAGCGGAGACACAGAAGCCGTGGAAGGTGTTGATATAGCCGGTGTCGTTGTCCCCGGTGAGATTGTGGATGCGCTGACGCATCTCGTTGGCGGCCTTGTTGGTGAAGGTAACGCAGAGGATGTTCCCCGGCAGGATCCCCATGACATTCACCAGATAGGCAAAGCGGTGGCTCAGGGCCCGGGTCTTGCCGGAGCCGGCCCCAGCGATCACCCGCACATAGCCCTCCGTGGTAGTCACAGCCTCCCGCTGGGCGGCGTTCAATCGATTCAGATCCATGGTGCTGTCCTCGCAAAATCATTCTCTGAAAATCGTACCACAAAAGCCGCCTCTCCGCAAGGGAGAAGCGGCTTTATCCTGCAGGCAGAAGCGGCTTTATCCTGCAGGCAAAGGCATTGCCTTTGCCTGCAAAAGGATGGCAGCCCGCTGCAGCGCACAAAGTGGCCGCGTAAGAGGCCACTTTGCACGTTTGCGGGCTGTAAAGTGTTTTTTCCGAGGCGCATGTCCCCGAAAAAAACGGATTGAACTCTCTTCGCGCCTGCGGGCGCGAACTCTGCGAGGCCAATTGGAGAAGCGTGACCGGTTTGACAGAGCAAAAGCCGCCCCTCCGCAAGGGAGAAGCGGCTTTTGCGTTTTCTGTTTCTGGTCGATCAGTCGTCGTCACTGAAGCCACCGGCCAGGAGCTTCGCCGCCATCTTCCTCGTCCCCAGGACCCAGACCAGATCATCCTTCTGGATGGTCATGTTCACATCCGGCTGCAGAATGGGCAGGCGGTTGCGCTGCAGACCCAGGATCATGCAGTCATACTTCTCCCGCAGGCCGCTGGTGCGGATGGTTTTGCCCTGAAGCTCGGAGGCCTTCTCCACGGGGATGACCGTGGCATACATGTGGTTGGCGTCCTCCTCGTACTTCTCGGTAAAGGCCCGCAGGGTGGGAGGATCCGATTCCTCCATGTTCAGGCTCAGGCGCAGGGCACGGATGTCCTCCTTCCGCCCGATGAGCAGGATCTTGTCCCCTTCCCGCAGCTCCGCGTTGCCGGAGGGCATGTTCAGATGCTTCTTGCCCCGCAGGATGCGAAACACATTCACGCTGAAACGGCGGCCCCAGTCAAGCTGCTTGAGGGTCTTGCCGGATACTTCCGCCGGGCAGTACATCTTATCCACAAAGAGCTTTTCATCCAGCCACTCGGTATTGTCGTCGTCCCGCTGGAGGTTGCGTTCGTTGAAGTTGGTCATGAACTGGGTCTCGGCGGAGATATAGGCGGAGGAGAGCCAGCCGGACCGGGAAATGAGCGCCACCGCCGCGGCGATGACGGGCAGCAGCCAAATCCCGCTCACGCCCAGCAGGGTCTGCAGCGGGAAGAAGGCGATGAGCACGATGATCAGATAGCGAAGGGCCGTGAGCGTGATAAGGGGGAGACGGAAATAGCGGTTCTTCACCCACAGCGTGGTGTATTCCGTGGAATGGAGGTCCAGCATGGGCCGCACGAAGAGCGCCATGCCCAGGATGCAGAAGACGACAGAGATGGGGCCGGCCAGACGCTGGTCCGGCAGAGTCCGCTGCAGCAGAGGGAAGAGCACGAACTGCCCCAGGATCGTCACGCCAGCCATCAGCACGCCGTAGAGGGCGGTGACCTTCACATAGCGGCGCAGAAAGCGGCCCCAGTCGCTGTCCTGCTCCCGGACGGCCGTATCCTCACCGGTGTAGCGCTCCAGCTTGTTGATGAGCTTCGCGGGAAGCACCTTGGTGAGGGCGCCGTAGATCTTGTCCGCGCTCTTGATGAAGAAGGGCGTGGTCAGGGTGGTGAGGATGGAGACGGCCACCACGATGGGATAGACCTTATCCTCGATGACGCCAAGGCTCATGCCGAGAGAGGCGATGATGAAGGCAAACTCACCGATCTGGGCCAGGGAGCAGCCGCAGTGGACCGCCTTGGAAAGGCTCTGCCCGGAGAGCAGGACGCCGAGGCCCGAGATGAGCAGTTTTCCGAAGATGGTCACCAGGGTCACGATCAGGATGGGGACGATGTACTTCACGATCATAGCCGGATCCAGCATCATGCCCACAGACAGGAAGAACACCGATCCGAAAAGGTCCTTGACCCCGGAGGTGAGATGCTCCACCCGCTCGGCATGGATGGTGCCGGCCAGAAGCGAGCCGGCCAGAAAAGCGCCCAGGGCGGAGGAGAAGCCCAGCTTGTCCGCCAGAAGCACCATGCCGAAGCAGACGCCGAGGGAAGCAAGGAGCAGGGACTCGTCGTTCATATAGCGCTCCGCCTTGCGCAGCAGAGTCGGGAGGATGTAGATGCCCAGGATCAGCCACAGGGCCAGGTACAGCACCAGCATCCCCAGCTGCAGCGCCAGGTCCACGCCGGAGATGTTCTTGCTGACAGACACGGTGGAGAGGATGATCATCATAAAGATGCCGGCGATATCCTCAATGACCAGGGTGCCAAAGACCAGCTGGGCAAAGGGCTCCTTCCGCACCCCCAGCTCGTCAAAGGCCTTGATGATGATGGTGGTGGAGCTCATGGAGAGCATACCGCCCAGGAAGATACTGTCCATCATGCCCCAGCCCATGGCCTGGCCCACCAGGTAGCCCAGCACCAGCATGCCGAAGACCTCGGTCAGCGCCGTGATGATGGCGGTACCGCCCACGGAGGCCAGCTTATGGAGATTGAATTCCAGGCCCAGGCCGAACATCAGCACGATGATGCCGATCTCGCTCCAGGTCTCGATGGAGCTCTCGTCCGCCACGGTGAAGAACCAGCCAGGATATAGCCCAGCACCAGAGGCAGCTTGAAGCGTTTGAAGAGGACCGCCACCACACCGGCGGTGAGCAGCATGATTGCAAGATCCGAGATGAGCTTTGGCATCCGCATCGCTCCTTTTCTGCATTGTTTTACAAATTTTTATTATATCAGTCTTTTTCCCGTTTGGAAAGACTCGACTACAAACTTTTCGAGATTGCGCAAAAGATCCATGCCTTTACAAAAAACCGGAGGCCGGGTATAATCGGGACATCGATCGAAAAAAGGAGCTATGCCGATGCAAAAACACCTCTTTCTCACCGGGCCGGCAGGCTGCGGCAAAAGCGAGGCCATCCGAAACACGCTGGGCCCCGCTCTTCTGAGCGCGGGCGGTTTTGTCACGCTGCCGGAGCGGGATGAAGACACCTATCTTTGCCGTTGCTCCCTGCTGCCGGCTGCGGCAGCAGGCGGAGCTGAAGGCTTCGAGGCGCATACGTATCTGGATTTGACTCGTCTCCCACTCTGGCATGACAACGAAGTATTTCGCACGGAGGGCGTACGCCTCCTGCAGGAAGCTGCCTGGTATCCCTTTTCCGTACTGGACGCCATCGGCGGCTTTGAACTGCTGATCCCCCAGTTTCGCGCGGCGCTGGCAGATACCCTTTCCTCGGATCAGCCTCTGCTTTGCGTGCTGATGGCACGGAAAGAGGCGGAGGCCCTCTGCCGCCGTCTGGGTCTTGGCGAGCGGGTGCAGGCGAACATCGCCCAGCTCTGGAAAGTCCTGCAGGCGGATCCGGATAGCCTCATCGTAGAGCTTTCCGGACTGCACCGGAGAAAAGCGCTCCGCGCCCTGGAGCAATGGGCGGAGGAATACGCCAGATGATCTATCCGAACATCCGGGAGGCCAGGTTTCTCCGGCGGCCCAACCGCTTCATCGCCATCGCCGAGCTGGGCGGAGCCGAAACGGTCTGCCACGTGAAAAATACCGGGCGCTGCCGGGAGCTTTTGGTTCCGGGAGCAAAGATCTATCTCCAGCAAGCCGCCAATCCCCTGCGGAAGACAGCCTGGGACCTGATCGCCGTTCAAAAGGGAGAGCGGCTCATCAACATGGACGCGGCGGCCCCCAACGCCGTCTTCGGCGAGTGGCTGCGCAAGGGCGGCGCCGGTTTTGTTCCGGACCTGCTGAAACCCGAGAGCGTTCACGGGGACTCCCGTTTTGACTTTTACCTGGAGCACGGGAGCAGGCGCATCTTTGCGGAGGTCAAGGGCGTCACCCTGGAAGAAAAAGGCGTGGTCCGCTTCCCCGACGCGCCCACCGAGCGCGGCGTGAAGCACCTGCGGGGGCTGGCCGCGGCAGTTGCCGAGGGCTATGAGGCCTGGGCCGTGTTTGTGATCCAGATGTCCGATGTGGATCACTTTGAACCCAATCGGGCTACCCACCCCGCCTTTGCCGACGCCCTGCGGGAAGCAAATGATGCCGGCGTCCGCCTGCTGGCCCTGGACTGCAGCGTCACCCCGGACAGCCTCACCATCCGGCAGGAAGTCTCCATCCGCCTGATCTGACTCAAATCTTCCCTTTCCCTCTTTCCTCTTCACTATTCCTTTTTCACTCTTCACTATTCCTTCTTCCCTCCCCTATCCCCCCGGGGGGCTTGTAAAACGCGGTAGAATCGTGTATAGTTTTGAAGAATCCAAAGAAAGCGTGAATGCCATGCACGAACACGAAAAAGAAGAAGTTTATTATCATGACCACGGAGACGGCCACGTTCACAGTCATCCCGTTGACCATGAACAGGAGCACAGCCACGCCCACGGCCATGTCCACACCGAGACCAAGGCCGTGCTGAACCGGCTGTCCCGGGCCATCGGCCACCTGGAATCGGTGAAGCGGATGGTGGAAGACGGGCGAGACTGCACCGAGGTGCTGGTCCAGCTGGCTGCGGTTCGCTCCGCTCTCAGCAGCACCGCCAAGGTGATTTTGAAGGATCACCTGGAGCACTGTGTGGCCGACGCCCATGACGCGGATCTGCAGGCACTCAACGAGGCCATCGACAAGTTCATGTAAGAGTTTTCACAAGGAGCTGTTGCAAAATACGAAAACAGAGCGCAAGCTCCCGATCACAACGTAGGGGAGGGC
>CADAPH010000005.1 GCA_902789745.1 Oscillospiraceae bacterium
GAGCATCTCTCTCCTTCTATCTTCCAATCCTTCCAGACAGCTACCAAGTCATTTTTGCTTCAAAACTCTCTTATGGGTGTTGGCACAAGCCCCTCCCCTGCGGTTTGACGGGACTTTTTTACAGCCCCGTTTTTTTATTCGTCCGGGTTGACATGAACCATGATATGCTTGACGCTGGGGAATTTCCGCTCGATGCGGTCATGTACCTGCTCGGCGATGGCGTGGGCGCGGGTCAGCGGCAGATCGCCGTCCAGCCGGATCTCCAGGTCGACATAGACGCGGCTGCCGAACTCCCGGGTCTGCAGGCGGTCAATGCCGCGCACCTCCGGCTGTTCCAGGACACATTCCGTGAGCTGCCGCTCCGTCTCCGGGTCGCAGGCGTGATCGACCATCTTGGATGTGGCGTCGTGAAAGATATCATAGGCGGCCTTGAGGATAAAGGCGCAGATGACGAGGCTTGCGATCGGCTCCATGACCGGATAGCCCAGACGCGCCCCGGCGATACCGATGAGCGCGCCCACGGAGGAGAGGGCGTCGCTGCGGTGGTGCCAGGCATTCGCCATCAGCGCCGGGGAGTTGAGCCGCTTCGCGTAATAGCGGGTGTACCAGTACATGGCCTCCTTCGCCGCGATGGAGACGATCGCCGCAATCAGGGCCAGAAGCCCCGGCGTGGTCTGCGCCTCCGCCCCGGCGCGGATGGTCTCGACAGCACGCCAGCCGATCAGAAGTCCCGTTCCCGCCAGCACGACGGACAGAATGATCGCCGCCACGCACTCAAAGCGCTCGTGTCCGTAGGGATGCTCCTTATCCGGGGCCCGGACGGAGAGCTTCACGCCGATGATGACGATAAAGCTGCTGAACACGTCCGAGGCAGAGTGTACCGCGTCGCTGATCATCGCGCCGGAGTGGGCCAGAATACCGGCCATCAGCTTGAGCAGCGACAAAACCGTATTTCCGATCACGCTCACCAAAGATACTCTTGTGGCGGTTTTTTCAAAGTCAAGCTCCTGTCCCATGCGGGACTCCCCCTTCCGTCGGGTTATTCCCTGTTCTATCCATTGTATGCGTTTTTGTGCGTTGTGTTCCAGGGTGTTCGCGCTTTATTCACGCGCACGCCGGTTTTTCGCCGCGGAGCTTCGGCAGCCAGTAGTCCTTGCCGTAGACCAGGATCTCCGCCAGGAGACAGACGGGCAGGGCGGCGAAGACGTCCACCGCCGAGTGCTGCTTGACGAAGCAGACCGCAAGGCAGATCATGATCACGAAAAAGGTAAGCGCCGCCTTCCAGCCCGGCGAAAGACTTTTGTCCTTCAGCCCCACCGACAGGATGCCCAGGGAATAGGCGACATGCAGGGACGGACAGACGCCGGTGTTGGTATCGAAGGAATAGATAAATTTCATGATATCGGTCAACATATTCTGCCGGGGGAAGACCTCGGGCCGCAGATCCTGACGGCTGGGCCAGAGGATATAGCAGAGCATGGCCACGGCCTGCGTGATGATGATGAAGGTCTGAAGCTTTTTGAACGCCGGCACGTCATAGAACAGCGTATAGGCCAACGCGCCGAAGACGAGGAAATACCAGCCCACATAGAAGATCACGAAGAACTCGTTAAAAGGGATCAGATCATCCAGCGCGCAGTGGACGGGATGACAGCGCTCCGGCGGGATCAGGTTTTCGGTGATAAAATACAGGGCAAAGTAGACGATCCAGCCCCCCAGCAGTTTCAGATGGGAAAAGCGCGGCTCGTTCAGCCGCTCCAGGGAAAAGCCGTTGTAATCATACGGCTGTTTTTTCATCGGTATAGACCTCCAGGGGGATGTTTTTCGGATACAGGCGCTTGGGGATGTTGGGATAAGGGATCACCGTATGCTCCGGCTGGGCGACGGCGATCTCGGTGATGGCGTCCATGAGGGCGCCGCAGATGCGCCTGCGCTCGTCCGCGATGGGCGCGTCGGCATGGAAGCGGATCGGCTCCCCGAAGAAGAGCTTCTTGAGGCGCGGGGCGATATACAGCGGCACAAAGCTCAGCTCGACCCCGGTTTTCTTGTAATAAAAGCGCGCAAGGTCGATGAATTTGTCCTGGAAATCGTGGACAATGTTGTTGTGCTCATCGTAATGCTCGGGAAAGATGACCATGCTGCAGCCCTGCTTCAGCTTCTCGATCGAGTCGCGGTAGGTGGTGATGAGCCGGGTATCGTGATAGACCGGCACGGTGTGGGCGTTGTTGAAGAGCAGTACCGCCAGCGGCGTAATGGCGTGGCTCAGCAGCTTATAGAACCAGCGGGCAGCCTCCGGCTTTTTCGACCAGAAATCCTGATAGGCGTAAGCAGCCACCTCTTCCCTGTTCATCATCTCCCCCGCGCACCAGACATAGTGCTTTCCGGGCATATACAGCTCCCCCGCGATCGGGCCGTACATCTGGCTGTGGTTGCCGACGATGACGCAGGGCTCCTGCGGCAGCTTCTCCGCGCCGACAAGCTGATACTTCGGCGAGAAGACCCATACGAGCTTCCGGATCACCCTATACGTCCACGGGGTTTTCTTATCTTCCACGCTGCGTTCTCTCCCTTCGGGGTAATATTGGGTCAGCCATAGACACGTCAAAACACCGGGAGGCTCTCGTCCTCCCGGTGCGGTATTTTGTCCTCGGAGAATTACGGTCTGAGCTGGAGGTACAGGTCGCGGTACTGTCTGGCGGAATTGTCCCAGGAGACGTCCTTGGCCATGTTGCGCTGCACCATCTCATCCCAGCGCCTGCGCTCGGTAAAGTACACGGTCTTGGCGCGGTTGATGGCGTCAAGCAGGAGGCCCGCCTCATAGCGGTCAAAGGTGAAGCCGTTGCCGCGGTTTTCAAATTCGTTGTACGGCTCGACCGTGTCCTTGAGGCCGCCGGTCTCGCGCACGATGGGCACCGTGCCGTAGCGCATGGCGATGAGCTGCGTCAGGCCGCAGGGCTCAAACAGGCTCGGCACCAGCAGGGCGTCCGCGCCCGCGTAGATCTGGTGCGCCAGGCTCTCGTTATAGGAGATATAGGCGCAGACGGTGCCGCGGTTCGTGTTTTCGTAGTAGCGGAAGGCGTCCTCGTAGCGCTTCTCGCCCGTGCCGAGCACGACGATCTGCGTGTTGCCGTCGATGAGCTGCTGGAAGATGGCGTTCACAAGATCCAGACCCTTCTGGTCGGTCAGGCGGGAGATGAGGCCGATGACCATCTTGTTCTCGTCCTGCTCCAGTCCGAGAGCCTCCTGCAGGGCGCGCTTGTTGGCCTTTTTCTTCTCCAGCACGTCGCCGCCGTCATAGGGCGCGGCCAGGAGCTTGTCGGTGGCGCTGTTCCACAGATCCACGTCGATGCCGTTGACGATGCCGCGCAGCTTGCCGGAGTGGAAGCGCAGATGCGCGTCCAGATTTTCGCCGTAGAAGGCGGTCTGGATCTCCCAGGCGTAGGTGTTGCTGACGGTGGTGATCATATCCGCGAAGGCAAGGCCGCCCTTGAGCATATTGGCGTCCTCATAGCCCTGCTTGAGATAGCCGTACTCGAAGACATAGCCGGGCAGGCCGGTCCAGTAGCGGATGGTGGGGATGTTGTAAATGCCCTGGAAGCGCAGATTGTGAATGGTCAGCATGCTCTTGGCGCGGCCCACGGGGGAATCTGCAAAGAGCGTGCGGAGATACACCGGCGTCAGCGCCGCCTGCCAGTCGTGGCAGTGGATCACGTCGGGGATCCAGTCCATGTAATTGAGCGCCGCAAGCGCCGCCTTGGCAAAATAGCAGAACTTGGGGATATCGCGCACAAGGTCGGTGTACGGGTTGCCCCAGCTGAAGAAATCGTTGTTGTCAATAAAGTCGTAGACCACGCCGTCGTGGACATACTCCATGATGCCGACATAGAAGCTGCGGCCGTCGGAGCAGAGATCCATCATGAACGCGCCGCGGTATACCATTTTCTTCTGGTACTCCTCAGGGATGCAGCCGTAACGGGGCAGGATGACCTTCACGTCGCAGTTCTGTTTGGTAAGGGCTCTGGGCAGGGCATACATCACGTCGCCCA
This sequence comes from Oscillospiraceae bacterium, assembly GCA_902789745.1. GTDB lineage: Bacteria > Bacillota > Clostridia > Oscillospirales > Oscillospiraceae > Limivicinus. The sequence goes on from CADAPH010000005.1 coordinate 4,047, forward strand.
GGCCGCCGGTTTTGATAAAGGGATAGCATTCGGAGCCGATAAACGCCACGCTGCGGCGCGGCTGCGGCAGCTCCTCCACGGGTTCTTCGATCACAGTTTCTTCCACAACGGGTTCCTCCTTGGCAGGTTCTTCTTTTACAGGCGCTTCGGCGGGAGCTTCCACCGCCGCGGGCGCAGCAGCAACAGGCTCGGCAGCGGCAGGAGCTTCGGCAGGCTTTTCAGCCTTCTTCGCCGTTCTCTTGCGTGCGGGCGCTTTCTTTTCGGCGGGCTTCTCCGCCGGTTTCTCCGCCGCGGGCGCTTTCTTCTCGGCGGGCTTCTCCGCCGGCTTCTCCGCCGCGGGCGCTTTCTTCTCGGCGGGCTTCTCCGCCGGCTTCTCCGCCGCGGGCGCTTTCTTCTCGGCGGGCTTCTCCGCCGGCTTCTCGGCCGCGGGTGCTTTCTCTTCCGTTATCTGCTCGGGGACGTGCGCTTTTTCCTTGTCTGCGTTTTCCTTAACTGTCTTTTTTCCAGGCATATCTATTCTCCTTTGTTTTCACAAATTCTGATGAAATACGGCTGTGCCGCAGATATCCAATTCAATCGACAATCTCATTTATAGTATACGCGCATGTCGGAGATACTATTAAAAAGATACCATATATACGATGATATGTCCAGTAAAAAGATTGAAAAAACTGTACGATACGCTCTTTTAGCACTCCATTCCCGTGAGTGCTAATATTCACAATTTGTCCATAATTAAAGCTATATTTTTTAATATTTGTACTGTATCTTATATATAGAATCAAACGAAAGAGATAAAGTTTGATCCGCTTTTAATATTGTAATTAAAATTATGGAGGTATAGATTATGTTTGAACTGATTCCTTTTGACCGTCACTCCCGCAGCATGGCAGGCTTTGATCCCTTCCGCATGCTCAATGAGATGGATCGCCGTTTTTTCACGGGCGTTCCCTCCGTCTCCGTCTTCAACACCGATGTGATCGACACCGGCGACGCCTTCAAGCTCGAGTGCGAGCTGCCCGGCTTCAAGAAGGAAGACATCAAGATCGACATCGAGAACGACTGCCTGACCATCAGCGCCGAGCGCAGCTCGGACGAAAAAGACGAGAAGGAGAACTACGTCAAGCGTGAGCGCTTCTACGGCTCCTTCACCCGCAGCTTCGACGTGTCCGGCATCAATGTGGACAACATCGAGGCGGGCTACAGCGACGGCGTCCTGACCGTCACGCTGCCGAAGAAGGCCGCGGAGATCCCCGCCAGCCGCAGACTTGAGATCAAGTAAAGCAGATATGACAGCCGCCCCCGGAAGCACATTCCGGGGGCGGCTTTTATTATTCTCTTTTTACCAGCCGAGGTAGGGATCGCGGGAATAGGTGGGGACGTTGTAGCGCTGAGGCTGGCTGAGCAGATAGTTCACGATCTGCTGGATGGCATAGGGATCATAGCCCGCGCCGCGCAGTCTGTTGATGCGCTCCTGCCCGTTGCCCCAGTCGCCGTTGATGACCTGATACGCCACCGTCACATTGTCCTGAAGGCCGCCGGCAACGCCGAGCAGCTCGTCGTCAAGCAGTTTCTTGATATCACTCATGGAAGTTTCCTCCTTGATTTCTATTTCTTCATCCGAAGCTGTGTGTATTGTAGCACAGCCCTCCTCCCCTGTCCACATCGCAGGAGGCGGATTAAGAATTCTTCAGGCGCTCAGAAACTTGAAATGCCGTAGCTGTTGACCAGCGCGTCCAGCTTGACGCCGGACTTGCACAGCGGGCACTGATTGGAGGGGACGCACAGGTAGCCCTCCAGCTGGGAGGAACGGAAGATCGCCGTGATCGGGAAGCCCTCGCACTCGTCCAGGCAGGAGAAGATGCTGCACGCCCCGAGGCAGGCGCCGCCGTAATAGTGGATCGTCTGGATGGCGGACTGGACGGTGCCGCCGGTCGTGACCGAGGCGGCCAGCACCATGACGCGGCGGTTGCGGATCAGGTGGGCGATATTCTCGCGGAAGATCATCTGGCCTGCGGAGGTGTACTCCGGCGTCACAACGTACATGGTATTATGCTCATTCGTGGTGCGGATGCCGGCGGCAGTCATCGCTTCGGCCAGGCACGCGCCCAGGACCTCGGTCCCATCCAGGCAGAGCACGGTGTCGATGATGAGATTGCGGTTCATTTTCATAACCAGCTCCTGCGCCGCCTGACGTGCCTCCGCAAGGCGGTGCTTGGTATAGGTCATGTCAATGTAATAGTTGATGTGGCTGTGGTTCGTGGCAAAGTGCCCCTTCGCGATGCGGAGAGGGATCCTGCTGTATTCGCTGTGGAAATGGACTGTCGGAATGACCATAAATACACGCTCCCTTTCTAAATGATTATCAGTGTTTTAATTATGAATTCGTTCGGAACCGGGAGTTTGCCTGATCCGCTCAGGCGTTGAGGGCGCGGATAATATCGGGCAGCTGCTCGTCGACGGTGTCGTTGTCGAGCTGGCAGGTGCCGGCGTTGCGGTGGCCGCCGCCGCCGTACTTGAGGCAGAGCTCGCCGATATCGACATTGGAGCCCTTGTTGACAATGGATTTGCCGATCATGACGGCGGTGTTCTGCTTGCGGAAGCCCCAGGCGACATGGATGGAAATCTGCGTCTCGGGATAGAGGGCATAGATCATGAAGCGGTTGCCCGCATGGATGATCTCCTCATTGCGCAGATCCAGCACGACGACCTTGTCGTAGATCTTCGCGATGCGCTGAAGCTGGGCCTTGAATTCCTCGGCCTCAGAGAAGTAGAGCTCCACGCGTTCCTTGACGTCCGGCAGCTCCAGGATCTCGTCGATGTCGTGGTTGAGGCAGTAGTCGATCAGCTCCATCATCAGGTCGTAGTTGGAGATGCGGAAATTGTGGAAACGGCCGAGGCCGGTACGCGCGTCCATCAGATAGTGAAGCAGCACCCAGCCCGTGGGATTGAGAATCTCGTCGATGGTAAAGTCCGCGCTGTCGCCCTTGTCGACGGCGGCCATCAGGTCGTCGGAAATGCGCGGGAAGGTCTCCTTGCCTCCGTAGTAATCATAGACCACGCGGGCCGCGCTGCGGGCGGTGGGGTCGATGATGAGCTTTCCGTTGGTCTCAATGGCCTTCAGGCGATCTACCTCAGACTCATGGTGGTCAAAGGCGATGGACACGCGGGGGTCATAAGGCAGATTGGTGGTGATGTCGTTCTTGGTCAGTTCGATTTTGCCGTCCTGCACATCCTTGGGATGGACGAACTTGATCTCATCGACCAGTCCAAGCTCCTTGAGCATCATCGCGCAGGCCAGTCCGTCAAAATCGCTTCTCGTTACCAGTCTTCTTACCTGCTGTTCCATATATCTGTTTTCCTCCTGAACGAATAATATGTGCGGCCGCCCTATCGGCGATATGGCGATATATATTTATGGTTTATTATACCACAGCCCTGCACCCGACTGCAATCGCTTTTCGCAAAAAAAGCGCAGCCGGCTTCAAAGCCCCGGCTGCGCCGTATTGTATTCCCTTCACGATCAGAACAAAATGCCGATCAGAATGCCCGTCAGCGCCGAGAAAACATAGCAGATGGCGACGATGCAGATATTTTCGCGCATGTTCCGGTTTGTGCGGAAAAGCACCAGCAGGCCGATGCCCGCATTGGCCAGAAGCCCCGCAAACAATCCGCCGAGCCCGATGATGCCGGAGAGAAAGGCCCGCGTCAGGATCACGGAGACGGAGCAGTTCGGGATCAGCCCCAGCAGCGCCAGCAGCAGCGCGCCGAACACCGGCTGCGCCAGCACCGTCCCGCTCAGCCGTTCGGGGGCGACGTTTGCGAGGAGCAGGTTGAGCGCGAAGGTGACGACGATGAGCATCCCCGCAATCTTAAGGGTGTGTACAAGGGCGGCGTGCAGGGCGCTCCCCTCTTCCTCCTCGCACTCGCAGTGCTCCCGTTCGCAGAAGGAGTGGATGTCCTTGCGCGAGAAGAGACCGCGGAAGAGGAAATCCGCCAGATAGCCCAGCACAATGCCGAGACCCGCCTTGGCCGCGACGATGCAGAAAATCCTGCCCGCGCCGATCCCCTTGGGGTCGGTCATGGAGGAGAGCATGACGGGCAGCATCTCGTCCGAGGTGGCGAAGAAGACCGCCAGCATGGTGCCCACGGTGATGGCGCCGGTGGAGAAGAGCGTCGCCGCGGCGCCGGAGATGCCGCACTGGGGCACGACGCCCAGAAGCCCGCCGATCAGGGGGCCGGCCTTCCGGGAATAGGCGTGCAGAATGCCTTCGTCCAGGCGCTTGCTGCGCTCCAGCAGCTCCATGAGATAATAGGCGATAAACAGGATCGGAATACTCAGCGCGCCGTCCTTCAGGGCGTCCAGCGCGCAGTCAAGAATCATGTCAGGCAATGGTACAGTCTCCAGTCATCTTTTTTCAATGTTTGTTATCTTAACCGCAGGAATGTCGGTTTGTCAAGGAGAATCGCTTTTCACGCGCCCGTTTGTGTGTTATAATTTACAAAACCATTTATTTGGAGGCATTTCCATGAACATCTGTGTATTCGGTGCATCTTCCGACCGCATTGATCCCGCTTATTTCGACGCCGCGCAGGAGCTGGGGGCGCTGATCGCCCGGGGCGGGCACCGCCTTGTCTTCGGCGCAGGGCGGGAGGGTCTGATGGGCGCCTGCGCCCGCGGCGTACTGCAGGAGGGCGGCAGGCCGCTCGGCATCGCGCCGCGCTTTTTTGATGAGCCCGGCGTCCTCCTGCATGACGGCTGTGAGCTGCTGTTCACCGAGACCGTGGCCGAGCGCAAAAGCCGTATGGAAGAGGCTGCGGACGCCTTCATCGTCCTGCCGGGCGGGATTGGGACATATGAGGAGTTCTTTGAGGCGCTGACGCTCAAGCAGCTCGGCCGCCATCAAAAGCCCATGGCGCTGCTCAACACATGCGGTTATTTCGATTCCCTCGACGCCCTCCTGCGCGTTACGGCGGAGAGGGGCTTCATGAGCGCGCAAGTGTTGGGGCTCTATGCCATGTGCGATACGCCGCAGGCCGCTCTCGATCACGTCACGCGGCCTGTGAACGCACCCGCCGCGCCGCGTCCTCTGAGCGAATACAGCCGATAAGGCTCCCCCCAACCTTTTTTCTTTATGGGCTATTGAATTGAGCTTGTTTTTCTGATAGTATAAGTTATTAAAAAAAAGAAAAGCAGAAAACGAATATGAAAAACAAGGACTGGAACATCCCATATACCAGGCCCTGTGTTTCGCGCGACCTCACAGAGGCGGGTTTTTCACCGCTGCTGTGCCAGATTCTCGCGCTGCGCGGGGTCGACAGCGCGGAAAAGGCCCGGCGTCTCCTGTACGGGGGGAAGGAATCCCTCTGCGATCCGATGCGCATGCTCGGCATGGACAAGGCGCGGGAGCGGGTTCTGCGCGCCATCGAGCGAAGGGAGACCGTGGCGGTCTACGGCGACTATGACGTGGACGGCATCACCTCCACCTGTATGCTGACGGACTGGCTGCGCGGCAAGGGCCTCACCTGCTATTACTATATCCCCGACCGGAACGAGGAGGGCTACGGGCTCAACTGCCTGGCGCTGGATTCCCTCAAGGCCCGGGGCGTAACGCTGGTCATCACGGTGGACTGCGGCATCACCGCTGTGGAGGAGGCCGCCCACGCCCGCGAAATCGGCGTGGACATGGTCATCACCGACCACCATGAGTGCAGGCCGGACGCCCTGCCCGACGCCGTCGCCGTCGTGGACTGCAAGCAGGAGGGGGACGCTTACCCCAACAAGAGTCTCGCGGGGGTGGGCGTGGCGCTCAAGCTGGTGTGCGCCTGCGAGGGCGAATCCGACAGCATCCTGGAGCGCTATGCGGATCTCGCCGCCATCGGAACGGTGGCCGACGTGATGCCTCTGACCGAGGAGAACCGCTATCTTGTCCGCCTGGGTCTTGAACAGATCGCCCGCAAGCCGAGACCTGGCCTTGCCGCCATGCTGCGGGAATCGGCGATCTCTCCGGCGCGTCTTACCGCCACGACCATCGGCTTCAGTCTCGCCCCCCGGCTCAACGCGGCCGGCAGACTCGGCAGGGCCTCCGTCGCGGCAAAGCTTCTTCTGAGCCGGGACGAGAATATGGCCGCCGCCCTCGCCCGCGATCTGTGCGAGCTCAACCGCCGCCGGCAGAGCATCGAGAATGAGATCTGGAAAGAGGCAAACGCCCAGCTTGCCGGGAAGACAGTCGACGGCCCCATCGTGCTGGCGAGCGAGCGCTGGAACCAGGGCGTGATCGGCATTGCGGCCTCCCGCCTTGCCGAGCAGTATTCCCTGCCCGCCATTATCGTCTGTCTCAACGGCGACGTGGGAAAGGGCTCCTGCCGCAGCTACGGCGGCTTCAATCTCTATGAGGCGCTCTCCGCCTGCTCGGATCAGCTCATCGGCTTCGGCGGGCACGCGCTGGCGGCGGGCCTGAACGTCCGGCGCGAGAAGCTGGAGGATTTTCGGGCCGCCCTGCGCGAATACTACGATGCGAACAAGCCCGAACCTGTCCCGGAGGTGCGGTGCGATCTGCTCATCACAGACCCCGCCCTCCTTTCGCTGGAAAACGTCCGCTCCCTCGATCTGCTGGAGCCTTACGGGAACGCAAATCCCAAGCCCCTCATGTGCATGAGCGGGGTGACGCTGGAGTCCCTGAGCGAGGTGGGCGGCGGCAAGCACTCGCGTCTTCGCGTCCGCCTGGGCACGGCTTCCTTTGAATGTATTTTCTTCTCCCACAGCGCCGGCGATACCGGCGTGCGGGAGGGTGAACAGATTGATATCGCTTTTACCCCGCAGGTCAACGAGTACCGGGGCAATGTGACGGTACAGCTTGTCGCCGCCGCGGTGAGGCCCCACGATCCCCGCGCGCTGTGCGATGCGATCCTGCACAATGATGCGTCCTGTCTCTGGGCCGCGGCCGGCTACTGCCCGGAGCGCGCGGATTTTGTGCGTATCTGGCGCGGCATGAAGCCCGGCTTCCGGGTCGGCGCCGATACCGACCGGGTTCTCGCCCAGTGCCTGCGGGATATGGAGCCGGAGAAATACAGTCTCTGCCTTATGGTGCTGAAAGAAACCGGCCTGCTCAGCGGCGGGACGGACGGCGTGTACGGGGCGGAGCCGGCGCAGATCTCCGGCAAGGCCGATCTGGAGGCAACAACGCTTATCCGCAGCCTGCGGAGTTATCAGTAATGGAGAAAGCCATGGATACTCAGGAACTGAAAACCAATGTACAAGACCCCGACGCTCAGTTTGAGGCGCTTGTCAGAAAAATTGAGGAAGGCACCCACAGCATGGACATGGGCCGCATCCGCGCCGCCTATGAGATGGCGAAGATGGCCCATGCCGGTCAGAAGCGGCGGGACGGCTCCCCCTATGTGACGCATTGCATCGCCGCGGCCGACATCAGCGTTGACATTGGTCTGGATGAGGACTCCATCATCGCGGCCCTGCTGCATGACGTGATCGAGGACACCAGCCTCACCCACGCCGACATCGCCAGGCAGTTCGGCCCCGCGGTCGCCGATATTGTGGAGGGCGTCACCAAGCTGACGCGCGTGCAGTACACCAGCAAGGAGGACGAGCAGGCGGAGAACCTGCGCAAGATGCTCCTTGCGATGGCAAAGGACATCCGCGTGGTGCTCATCAAGATCGCCGACCGTCTCCACAACATGCGCACCATGGCCTACCAGACGCCGGAGAAGCAGAAATCCAAGTCTCTGGAGACCATGGAGATCTACGCCCCCATCGCCCACCGTCTCGGCATGCAGCGCGCCAAGTGGGAGCTGGAGGATCTGTCCCTGCAGTATCTCGATCCGGAGGGCTACAAGCAGATCACCGACTACCTGACCGAGCGCATGCCCGAGCTGGAACGCTTCATGGACGGCATGAAGGCCAGGATCCAGACCCGCCTTGAGGAGGAGGGCGTGCAGTCCACCATCTACTGCCGCATCAAGCACGTCTATTCCATCTACCGCAAGATGTACGCGCAGAAGCTGGATATGGACGGCATTTACGACATCTGTGCCTTCCGCGTCATCGTCGATTCCATTCCCGACTGCTACAACGTCCTCGGTATCATCCACGACATGTTCAAACCCGTGCCGGGGCGTTTCAAGGACTATATCTCCACGCCCAAGCCCAATATGTACCAGAGCGTCCACACCACGGTCATCGGCTCCGAGGGCATCCCCTTCGAGGTGCAGATCCGCACCTGGGAGATGCACTATACCGCCGAGTACGGCGTGGCGGCGCACTGGAAATACAAGATGGGCGCAAGCGCCAGCACCTCCCTGCGTGAGGGGGACGAGAATACCTTCGCCTGGATCCGGAGGCTGCTGGAGAGCCAGCAGGAGTCCGACGCCTCCGACTTCTTCCACAGTCTGAAGGTGGATATGTTCGCCGACGACGTCTTCGTCTTCTCTCCCAAGGGCGACGTGATCAACCTCCCGGCAGGGGCTACACCCATCGACTTTGCCTACTCCATCCACTCCGATATCGGCAACCGCATGGTCGGCGCGAAGGTCAACGGCCGCATCGTCACCTATGACTATGTGCTGCAAAACGGCGACATTGTGGAGATCCGCACCTCCAAGAGCGCGCCGGGGCCGAGCCGCGACTGGCTCAACACCGCCAAGAGCAATTCCGCCCGCACCAAAATCAAGCAGTGGTTCAAGAAGGAACGGCGCGAAGAGAACATCATCCGCGGCCGCGCCATGCTGGACGACGAGCTCCGGCACAACGGCCTGACGCTGGATGACGTGAGCGACGACGCCATCTGCAGCCCGATCCTCAAGCGCTTCTCCTTCACCTGCATGGACGATATGTACGCCGCCATCGGCTACGGCGGCCTCACCGCGACGCGGGCGGCGAACCGCCTGCGCGACGAGCTGCGCAACCAGGAGCCGAAGCGCAAGACCGCCCTCGACAAGGTCTCCGAGGCGGCCGAGCGGCGTGAAACCCATCCCCCCAAGAAGCAGGGCAAGGCTGTCCACGGCATTCTGGTGGAGGGGCTTTCCAACTGTCTGGTGAAGTTCTCCCGCTGCTGCACCCCCGTGCCGGGCGACGATATCATGGGCTTCATCACCCGCGGGCAGGGCGTTTCCATCCACAGGCGGGACTGCGCCAACTGCCAGCAGCTTCTGAGCCAGCCGGAGAACGAGGGCCGCTGGGTGGAGGTCTCCTGGGCCGACCGGATCTCGGAGAGCTATCTGACCACCGTCATGATCTCCGCCAAGGATCGCAACGGCCTGGTCATGGACGTGGCGACGGTGCTCAACTCCGTCAACGCCAAGGTACACTCCCTCAACGCCAGGACCACCGGCCTGAACTATGGCGTGGTCACGGTCACGCTGGAGGTCAAGGACGCGACGGAGCTCAAATTCATCACCAACAAGCTTGCGACCATCCCCGGCGTCATCAGCGTCAGCAGAAACGGAATGTGAGAAAGGAGACGGAATATGAGGGCTGTCGTTACGCGTGTGCGCTCCGCCTCCGTGACCATCGACGGAGAGATCGCCGGTCAGATCGGGGTCGGCTTTCTCGTCCTGCTGGGCGTCCATGAGGAGGACACCGAAAAGGAGGCGCTGAAAATCGCCGACAAGATCTGCGGTCTGCGCGTCTTTGTGGATGAAAACGGCAAAATGAACGTCAATCCCGCCGACGCGGGCGCGGAGCTGCTGATCATCAGTCAGTTCACGCTCTTTGCCGACTGCAGATCCCGCCGCCCCGGCTTCGCGAAGGCCGCGCGGCCCGAGACTGCGATCCCGCTCTATGAGCTGGTGATCGCCGAGTGCCGCAAGCGCGGCTTCCATGTGGAGACCGGCGTCTTCGCCGCCAAAATGCAGGTCGCCTCCGTCAACGACGGGCCTGTGACCATACTTCTGGATACAAAGGAGCTGTGAACCATGCTCATCAAAACCATTCCCGTCGGTCAGCTTGAGACCAACTGCTACGTCGTCACGAACGAGGAGACACTGGAGTGCGTGGTCGTCGACCCGGGCGACGAGTCCAATACCATTCTCGACTACCTGGAAGAGAACCGTCTCAAATGCCGCGCCATCCTGCTGACCCACGGGCACTACGACCACGTGGGCGCGGTGGACGCGATCGCAAAGGAGACCGGCGCTACCGTCTATATGAACGAGCGCGACGATTTCCGCCATGCCGTCGACATGCACCTGCCCTATTCCCTCGGCGACAACGGCAAGAGCTATGACGACGGCGACGTGATAGAGGCCGCGGGTCTGCGCTTTGAGATCATCGGCACTCCGGGCCATACCCCCGGCGGCGTGACGATCAAATGCGAGGACGCGCTGTTCACCGGCGACACGCTCTTTAAGGGCAGCTGCGGCAGAACCGATCTCCCCGGCGGGGATATGATGCAGGAGCTCGCCTCGCTGCGCAAGCTCTGCGAGCTGCCGGGCGACTATGAGGTCTATCCGGGGCACATGGATTCCAGCACGCTCGAGCGGGAGCGGGAATTCAACTACTACTGCCGCTCCGCCATGCGCTCCTGAACGCTGTACCTTTTCCGCAAATAAGCGGTTTTGACAATTCTATTTGGGAGGGATTCTATGAAAAGAACGACACGCGTCGGCCTGGTCACCAGCGGCGGCGACTGTCAGGGTCTCAACGCCGCCATCCGCGGCGTGGGCAAAGCGCTGTTCAACCGTCTGGACAACAACGTGGAGATCTACGGCATGTTCGACGGTTACCGCGGCCTGATCGAGCGCGACTACAAGTTCATGGAGAGGAAGGACTTCTCCGGCATCCTGACCGAGGGCGGCACGATCCTCGGCACCTCGCGCCAGCGCTACGTCCCCGGCAAGGATATCGTGGACGACGACGGCAACAGCGTCATCCCCAAAATGCTCAACACTTATAACCGCCTCAATCTCGACTGCCTGGTGGTCATGGGCGGCAACGGCACCCAGAAGAGCGCGAAGCTCCTCATGGACGCGGGCATGAACGTGGTCACCCTGCCGAAGACCATCGACAACGATATCTGGGGCACCGACACCACCTTCGGCTTCCAGAGCGCCGTGAACATCGCCACAAACGTCATCGACTATCTCCACACCACAGCCTGCTCCCACGGGCGCATCTTCGTGGTGGAGCTCATGGGCCGCGACGCCGGCTGGCTCACGCTCAACGCAGGCATCGGCAGCGGCGCGGACGTGATCCTGATCCCCGAAATCCCGTACAATCTGGAGAAGGTCGCCGAGATGCTTATCAAGCGCCGCAAATACGGCAGCGGCTTCTCCATCATCGCCTGCGCCGAGGGCGCCGTCTCCGTGGACGACGTGAAGCTCGACGAGGAGGAGAGCCGCCGCAGGCGCGAAAACAGCAAGCACTCCACCGTCTCCTATTACATCGCGGCGGAGCTGGAAAAGCTCACCGGTCAGGATACCCGCGTCACCGTTCCGGGCCACTATCAGCGCGGCGGCCCCCCCTGCCCCTTCGACCGCGTCCTCGCCACACGCTTCGGCACCGCAGCGGCCGACCTCATTGTCAACCAGCAGTACGGCCGCATGGTCGCCATCCAGCAGGGTGAGATCGTCTCCATCCCCCTGGCCGACGCCGCCAGCAGGACCAAGTTCCTGCCGGTGGATCACCCGATGATTCAGGTGGCAAGGGACGTCGGCATCTGCATGGGCGACTGATCCTTATACTATTCCTTGATAGGAAGCGCAAAACACCTCGTACCGTTCGTGCGGTACGGGGTGTTTTTGTGTGTAGACAAACCCCGGTGCATGTCATCTCGAGCGAAGGCGAAGCCGGAGTCGAGAGATCTAAGAAACCTCATTTTATAGATCTCTCCGCTCGCTTCGCTCGGTCGAGATGACACGGAAAGAGAGCTTTGTCTTTCCCCTCTCCCGCTGCGGCTGGAGATGGGGATGCAGATGTGAATGCAGATATGGTTGTGGATGTAGATGGGGATGTAGTTGTAGTTGTAGATGTAGTTGTAGATGTAGATGGATACGGCCCGATGTTTTCGTTAACGGGTGATATCGGCCCGATGTTTTATTTGTTCTTGCTGATCTTTTTTATTAGAAGAAGCAGCGCCGCTAAATAAACCGCCGCGATGAGGCAGACGACGATCGACATCAGATCCGACTTTGCGGCGAGGCTCACCAGAACCAGCACCGGCGCGCCGAGGATGATGCCCACGCTACTGCCGCTGACAAGGTTATTGGCGGCGGGGGTGCGGAAGTCGCTGTCGATCTCGCGCAGGAGCAGGATGCCGGAGGAGATGGTGCCGGTCATCATGCCGTACATGGAGATCAGGCCCTCATAGTAATAATCGGGATACGCCCAGCGGCACACGCGCTTGAGGTGGAACCAGGTGACCACGCCGCCGCTGACCGCGAGCAGGATGAAATAGACCCACAGGCCGCTCAGATCCTCGATGTTGATGGAGGCGATGCCCGCCACAATCATGATATCGAAGAAAAAGCCTGAGATGCGGTTGAGCAGATAGTTATTCTGATACTGCCGCTCGATGATCCCGGCGGCTTTTCCCTTCTCAAGGCATGTGCGCAGAAGCACCGCGACGGCGGAGCCGATGATGAAATTGAAGCCCCAGAGAAGCGTATTGACCGTTTTGGCAAGTCCTGCGGAGATCGCCGCGATGCCGGAGGTCAGGCCCCAGGTCACAAGATAAGTCGCCAGATAGGTCACCAGCACCATCGCGAACTGCACGGAGAGGCGGTCGACAGAGTCGGCCACCGGCAGCTCGTTCTTGTCCTGGAAAAAGTCGACGGCGAGGTCGTCGTCGCTGCTGCGCTTCGAGGCACTGACGCTGCCGCGTTTCGCCAGAACATTGAGCATGATCACGCCCACGATGCAGGCGCACAGATACCCCGCCGCCGCGATGGCGAGACCGAAGCTGCGCCCGCCGGCAAAGCCGAGGCTCTGATAGCTGCTGCCGACGTTGTTGGCCTGGCCGGGCCCCTGCCCGTAGCCCATGGGCAGAAGCAGGCCGGACGCCTTGAAGAGCCCGGGCATGAGGGTATAGCCGAGGATGATGCTGATCAGCAGGCCCACGACGCCCTGCACCATATAGGAGCTGACGATGATCGCGCCGGACTTGAGCGCCGCGCGGTCATGCCGGTTGGCCTCCTTGTTCGGCACGCGCAGGGACATGGCGATAAAGCCGAGGGCGATGCCGTGGTAGACCAGAATCTCCATAAATTCGCCGTCGATGCGGATGAGCCCCGTGTATTTCAGGAGCAGAAGCAGAAAGCCCGCCATGACCGCCACGGGCATCATGGCGCTGCGGATCGCTTTGATCCGGTTCCGGAGCATGTTGCAGAAAAGGATCGCCCCCGCAATCACTCCGAGCTGTATGATGCAATTCCACAGCGGCAGGTTCGCGGCTGAATAATCCATGGTTTTTACCCTCCTTGATTGCTTTTGTAGGTTTGCCAGACTATCAGATATTTCCGCAGGCAGCAGGGCTGCGACGCGCGGATTTCATAATAGCTGTCCCCGACGGTGAACAACAGGATATTGGATTTGACCATGGCCATGCTGTCGATATCGGAAAGCGCAAAGCGGCGTCCGGCGAGCTCCAGCGCGTCCGGCTGCTGGGTGAGCGTCCCCCTGCCGAGCTTTGTTTCACGGTGCCCGCTCCCGATCTCGTGCAGGGTCAGGCCGTCGTCCGTGAAGAGCGTGCCGCCCGCCTCGGCGCAGGTATTTTCCAATGCCTTCTGCTGAACCCGCTCCCATTCGGCGAGGGTCGCGACAGGCTCCGGCGGTTCGAAGAAGCCCTCTTCGGTATAGAAGAGCCGCAGGCCGCAGTCGCAGTTTACATAATTGCCGACGCCATGCACACCGCCGAGCCTTCCGCACTTCGGGCATAGAAAGAAGCCCCGTTCGATCCCCTCCGCGCGCTTGTCGGCGCAGAAGCGGACATGCTCGGTTTTCTGGCGTTCAAAGGCGTCCTCGTAAATATCCCGGTCAATGAGGGCAGTGATCTCCCCGCCCTTCATCTTTTTAAGCTCCTCCGGCTGATAGATCCCGACGGCGCCGCCGTGTACCCTGCCGAGGCGCCGCCTGCTCGACCAGCGGGGCAGGCTGAGATAGCCCCCCTCCAGCCGGTAGGTCACCAGCGGCACCCCCGCCATGCGGGCAAGCTTCCCCGTCGCGGGGAATACCGGGTGCGTCAGCCCGTCCCAGCTTGCATCCCCCTCGGCGAAGAGGCCGACCGATTCACCCTCCTTCAGGGCGCGCAGGATGCTTTTCACCGTGTCCGCCCCCGAGGCGGCCTTGCGCCTTGGGATCGGCGCGGCCAGCCACTCGAGGATTTTGGAAACGAAGCCGTGGCGGAAGATATGCTCGCTGGCCACAAAGCGGATGGGCGTGTCCGGAAAGCTCATCGCCAGCATCAGCGGATCCCAGTTCGTCACATGGTTTGCGACAACAAGGAACGGCCCGGGCAGCGTGCAGGGCTCCGCCGTCAGACGGAAGCGGCGGCAGACAAAGCCGCGTATGAGCCAGGTCACGAGCTTCCAGCGCTTGCGTCTTTTCACTTGCACGGTCTGCGCCTCCCTTTGTCCGGTCAATCTGTCGTCAGCTCCAGCAGGCTCTGCCGGAAGCCGTATTGCTTTTGCAGCGCCTCTGCCCGCTCGCGGCCGCCGTTTCTGCGTTTGCCGGTAAAACGTGCGCGGAGCATGAGGTTTTTCGGCGAATGCTCAAAGTCCACAAATTCGATCACGTCCACCGCGTAGCCCGCGGATTCAAGAACGGCGGCGCGGATGGAGTCCGTTAAAAGCGCGCAGACGCGCTCCCTGATGATCCCGTGCTCAAGCAGAAGATCCAGTTCCCCGCCCTTTCGGATGCTGAGATTGATCTCATGCTGGCAGCAGGGTACGGAGAAGATGTGCTTCACCCCGCGCCGGATCGCGTAGGCCAGGGCATAGTCCGTGGCGACGTCGCAGGCGTGGAGCGTGACCACCATGTCGATCTCCGTGTCGGCCAGCCTGTCCTTTGTGACGTCCGCCGTCTCAAAGCGCAGCCCCGTGTAGCCGTAGCGCGCGGCGATCCCGTTGCAGCGCTCCACCACGTCCTCCTTGAGATCATAGCCGATGATCTCGGTCTGCATGCCGCAGCGGACGGCGAAATAGTAGTACAGGATAAAGGTCAGATAGGATTTGCCGCAGCCGAAATCCAGGATGCGGATGCGGTCCATGTTCTCGTCCTTCACGCCCTGGGCGACCAGCTCCACAAAGCGGTTGATCTGACGGAACTTGTCGTATTTTGCCCGGACGATTTTGAAATCCTTTGTGAATACGCCCAGATCCACCAGCGCTGGGATGTTCTCCCCTTCACGGAGGATGTAGTCCTTCTCCCGGTTGTGGCTCTGCGCGCCGACGGGGCGCGGAACCGAGGCGGCGCCGCCGGTCTTTTTATAGCTGCCGTCCCGCTTGAGGATATACTGACGGCTCTCCGTCTCCGTGACGATCAGCGCCTGGCGAAAGCGCCCTTCGATGTTCTCCTCCGCCCAGGCGAGCAGGGCGTCATCGGCAAAATTCTGATGAAAGGCCTTGCTGTTCTCAAAGCGCTCCGCCTGCCAGCGGCGCTCCCCCTTCAGAAGCAGGGGGCGGATTTCGATTTTCTGCGCGCCGTCCTTCTCGACCGGCTGGGAGAAGACAGCCTTGGCAAGTCCCGGCAGGGCGGCGGTCAGTGCCTGTGTGATTTTCGCCATCTCAGCCACCGAAGAGGCGCTTGAGATTCAGCGCCGCGGCCTTGAGCTCGTTCTTGCTGTAGGAGTTGTTTTCATCCGAAAGCACCGCCGCGACGGCCTCCTTCGCGGAGAGATCCCCCGCCACCATGGCGTCGACCAGCATGGCCTCGGCCGAGACGGTGTGCTCTGTCTTGTTGAAAATATAGTCCTCGTCGATCTCGATGACGACGGCGTATTCGCCCTTGTCGTAATTGCCCTTGGCCAGCAGCTGCTCCTTCACCTCACGGGGCGTGCCGCGAAAGGCCGTTTCGTGGAGCTTCGTCAGATCGTTGCACAGGCACATGCGGCATTTGGCCTCGCTGTCGATGAAGAAATCCACCAGCTCCATAATGCGCTTGGGGGACTCGTAGAGGGCGAAGGTGCGGGTGTCACCATGGCGCATCTTTTCCAGGAGCTTCCGCCGCTCCGCGTTTTCCCGTGGGAAGAAGCCGTAGAACAGAAAGCTCGACAGGTCAAAGCCCGAGACGGACAGCGCCGTCACCGCCGCGCAGCAGCCGGGTACGCCGATCACGGGGATGCCCGCCTCGACTGCGGCCTTGATAAGCTCGTTGCCCGGATCGGAGATGCAGGGCGTGCCCGCGTCCGTGATGACCGCGACGCTCTTGCCCCGGAGCATTTCGTTGATGAAATACTTCGCCTTGCCGTATTCGTTGAATTTATGGTTGGAGACCAGCTTGTTGCGGATCTCGAGCTTGCCGAGCAGCACCATGGAGCGGCGCGTATCCTCCGCCGCGATGATATCCACGTCCGTCAGGATCTGCTTTCCCCTGGGCGACATGTCGCGGGAGTTGCCGATGGGCGTGGCGACGATATAGAGCTTGCCGGTTTCTGTCGTTTCGTTCATGGTTCCGATTCCCATCCTCATCGTATCATTCGTTGTATTATACCCCAGTGCGCACGCCTTGGCAAGCACGGAAAACGCCGGGGAAGATTTCTTCCCCGGCGTGAAAAGATCAGATATCAGTCCGCATTCAGCCCGTCGTCGCAGATCAGGCCGTAGCCGCCCTGTTTGCGCTTGTAGACCACGGAAAAGGCATCCTCCGCGTCCATGTTCTTGAAGACAAAGAACTCATGGCCGAGCAGATTCATCTGCAGGATGGCCTCCTCGGGGGACATGGGCTTGATGGAAAAGCGCTTGCTGCGCACGATCTTGAATTCCTCAGCCTCGTCCTCGATAGGCGGCTCATAGGCGGGCAGGGGTTCCTTCTCCACCGCGCCCTCTCTGAGCTTCTTTTCAAGCTTGGTCTTGTTCCGGCGGATCTGCCGCTCGATCGCGGCGACGCCGGAGTCGACAGAGGCGTACATATCATTGGTCACTTCGCTTGCACGGTAGTAGACACCGTTGTTGTGGATGGTGATCTCGGCTTTATGCCTGCCGCGCTCGATACTGAAGGTGACGAAGGCCTCGCCCTCGTTCTTGAAGAAGCGGTCGAGCTTGCTGATCTTTTTGACCGCATAGGCGCGCAGCTCCTCGGAAGAGTCCATCTTTTTCTCTGTGAAAGTGAACTTCATTTGTGACACTCCTTTCCTTGATGCCATCAGAAAACGGGACGCCGGCACGGAGAGCCCGTTTTCTGCCGTTTTCAGTATAACACAAGTTCCGCGAAAAAAGAAGAAGGTTTTCCGTGTCCTCTGATACAATTGGTATTTTTGCCGATTTTCGGATGGAAAATTTGTACAGGTCGGCCAAAAAGCCAAAAGAAAATGCCATTCTGCGCGTCGGCGAAGAATCCCAGGCTTATGCGGCCCATACGGGATTCTTCGCTTCGCTCAGAATGACACGGCGGTTTTGCTGTTTTTGAAGGATCGCTCAGTAAATCACCTGGCACGCCGGAAGGGCAAAACACAGGGCGTTGATCTCCGCGACGCTCAGGGGGTTGCCGGTGATGCGGAGGCTCCGCAGCGTATTCAGCGTCATGAGCGCCTGGAGCGAGGTGATCTGGTTGTAGGACAGATCCAGATACTCGACGGAACTGAGCATGGACAGCGGCGTCAGATCCGAAATCATATTGCTGCTCAGGTTCAGGCTGGTGATATTGTCGCGGCATTCCGCGAAGATGAGCGGGTAGATGTTGCTGATGTTGTTGACGCTCAGATCCACACGTTTCAGCGCCGGCAGCTGCTGAATGCCGCTGATGTCGGAGATGTTCTGCCCGACAAGGCGCAGCTCCTCCGTATCGCTGGACACCAGACGCCCGTCGATGTTCACATCCACGGTGAGGGCGGAGTGGGAGACCGTACAGGCCGGAAGGCTCCGCTTGAGCATGTCCACCCCCATGCCGGTAAGGCCGGGATTGTCTATGAGATTGAGCGTGCGGAGGGTCTGGAGCTCCTGCAGATAGGGAAGGTCGGAATCCTGTATCCCCGTCGCGCAGAGGCCGAGCTCCGCAATACTTCTGAGACGCCGCAGGCCGGAGAAGTCCCGGATGGGATTTCCGTCCAGATAGAGCGTCGTAAGCCCGTTCATCATCGTGAAGGCGGAGGTGGAGCTGACCGCGTTGCCGGAGGCGTTGAGAAAATACAGGGAGCCGATGCCCATGAGAGGCTTCAGATCGCTCACGCTGTTGTTGGAGATATCCAGCCACTGGAGGTAGGGCAGGTTCATCAGCGGGCTCAGATCGCTGATGTTGTTTCCGCTGAGATTGAGCCTTGTGATGTACTGGCAGCCCGCGAGGGCGGAGATATCCCAGATGCCCATGTCGCTCAGATCCAGATCCGTCACGTCGCTGGCGAAGGTCACGCCGCCGAAGCTGATGTCCTGCATCGACTGCTGGGCCTTCTCGCTGTGGATGGCGCAGCTCGGCAGCGCCCTGGACAGCTCGGCAAGCTGATCCTCCGTGACCTCAATGCCCTTGATGCTCAGGCTCTTGAGATTCTGCAGGGCGTAAAGGGGGCTGAAATCCCGGATGGGATTGTTGTCAAGATACAGATTGCGCAGCCCCTGCAGCGCGGTGAGGGGCGAGAGATCCATGATCTCGTTCCCGCTGAGGTTCAGCGAGACCAGCCCGCCCAGCATGGAGAGGCGGGAAATATCGCGCAGGGTATTGTCCGCCATGGAGAGGCTGTCGAGGGCGTAGAGCTGCGTCACCTCGTAGAGCGACGCGTCGCCCAGGTTCATGCCGTCCAGCACCAGCCGCGTGGTCGTGACCGGATAGTCCCTGCCCGCGATGCGCACGGTCTCCGCCGCGCCCTGGTTTCTGCGCAGGGCCTCGACCTCGTCAATGCGGGAGGCGACGGAGGGCTTGTTGATGTCCATCATGCGCAGGACTTCCAGCGTCTTGGCATAGTTGCCCTGGTTCTGATAGCAGTCCGCCATGAGCTTCAGGCATTCCTCCGTCTTCTCGATGGAGGCCGCCTTGCGCAGGGCGGCGAGCGCCCCGTCATAGTCCTTGTTGTAATACAGCTCCTGCGCCTGGTTCATGTAGTCGTTGTAGCTGCGGTTGTCGGAGACGCTCATCAGCACGACCGCCATCGCCAGGACAAACACTGCCGCAAGAATCATGATGACCAGAACGGCGCGCTTTCTATTCGGTTTTCTCCGCACCGCCGTCCGGCCCGCGGCGTAGTGTCTGCCGCTGTGATTATCCATTCTTGTTCTCGTCGGTCTTCTCCGTGTCGCCAGACTCCGCGGTCAACGGCTCGGGATTCAGGGTAAGCACCGGCGTATACGGCTCATCCGAGAGGATGGCGCTCATCTCGGGCGTGGTCTCGATTACCGTGGGCTCAGACGCCGGCTTCTTTTCGGCGGGCGCGGGTTCGGCTGCGGCAGGAGCGGCAGATGCGGTCTGTGCCGCAGGGGCCGCGGGAGCAGGCTCAGCCTGCGCCGCAGGAGCCGTCTCCGTCTCCTTCTTCTCTTTCTTCTCCTTCTTCTCGGCGGGTGCTGCAGCGGAGCGCTTGCGCAGGGCCATCGCGATGCAGAACATGCCGGCCAGGATGCCGAGGATGCTCAGCTCCTGCATACCTTTGGAAAAGAGCACCGGCTCCGCCTTGTTTGAGAGGGCGGGAATGTCGATCACGCTCACGCGATAGAGAAAAGGCAGGGCAAACATCGGCGCCAGCAGCCATTTGGTGGGGATCCAGCTGAAAACCGTCCCCGTATAGATCACAGCCACCGCGAGGTCATACAGCACACAGATCACCGTGTTGACCCAGCTCGGATAATACAGGGCCTTCCAGACAAAGAAGACCACGCCCAGCATCACCGGGATGACGGACAGGAAGAAGCACTTCCTGCCGAAGAGTATGATGCACAGCGTCAGCAGCAGGCAGCAGAAGATCGGCAGCAGGGTGAGCATGACATACTCGCCCTTGTTCTCCCACATCCCCCAGCAGCCGAAGAAGCGAAACACCGCGGCAAGCACGAGAAAGATCATCGCGCTTTCGGCGAAGAAACCGGTCTTATCAAGAAAAAATCTGGTTTTTTCATTATTATTCATGGATCATTCCGCCTTTCATAAAACACAGCAGATACCGTAAACGGATACAGTTTAAGATTGTATCACAGTTCGTTCCGTTTCGCAAGTGCGGGAGACGCTTGCAATCGGGGCGGCGCGCGGATATAATAACATATATCTATTCCTTATGAAACGGAGCGAGGGCATATGACGGATCATGTCAGCAGATTTTTTGAACAATACGAGCGGGATCCCGCGTTGAAAGCCCGCGTGGAGGAGGCGGTCGCCTGCTACCCCGGCAGTCTGGAGATCCGCGAGTCGCTGGTGGAGGCGGTGCTGCTGCCCATCGCGGCGGAGCTGGGGCTGCCCTTCACGGTGGACGAGCTGCGCGCCTACGAGACGCGGAAAAAGCTCAGCCGCGTCAAGCCCGACGTGCCCATCGAGGAGGGTGAGCCGGATGAAGATGAGGACTTTGAGGGCTACTGGCTGCTCGACCGCGGCTGGGAAAACGACGAGTCGATCTTCCGGCGGTAGGGAAGCAGACGCGCCGCGAAATGTGCGTATTTGACATTTCGCGGCGCGTTTTTTTCAATTTCCGGGCCTCTGGGGGCCGAAGGGGAGGATCTGGATGTAGACGTCGTTATTGGAGACGTGCTTGATGAGACGGTTGGCGACGATGAACATCACGATCACGAAGCCGAAGAAAACAAGACTCGACCACGCGGCGGACATGCTGGCGATAAAATCGTACATGCCGTGCAGCAGGGCCGGAACCAGCAGGGCGCCCACGCGGAATTTTTTGCAGCCCGCAAAATCGCCCATGCCCTCGCGCCGCTTGGCCATGCCGTACCATGCGCCCATGAAGACGCCGAAGCAGGCGTGACCTGGCACGGCGGTGACGGCGCGGATCAGCGCGACGGAGAGACCGAAGCGCGCCACATAGCCGATGTTCTCCCACAGGGCGAAGCCCAGCGAGACGAACACGCCATAGACCACGCCGTCGAACTGGCAGTTGAATTCGGGGTTCTTCCAGGTGCGCCGCTTGAGCAGGGCGTACTTGGATCCCTCCTCCGCGAAGGCGACGACGCCGAAGTAGAGGAGGAAATCGTACAGGCTCGTTTCTTCCTCGAAGATCATGTCGAGGATACTGATGCCGACGTACTCCAGAACCTCGGCAATGGCCGTGGCGATGATGCCGTAAAGAATCAGCGAGCCCAGCAGCCTCCCGCTCTCCTTCTCAAGCCGGTCGGCCCGTTCGACCCGGATGAGCAGATACACCGCCGGGATCACCGCCGCGGCGATCAGGATGGGATTGATTTCAAAAATGGGTATCGACATGGACATGCCCTCTCTTTTCTCTGTGTGTTTAGCATGGGAGCATGATAGCATTTTATGCAGCGGAAATCAAGGGAAGCGCTGACTGATTCCGTGTTTTTCAGGAAAAAGCCTGTCGGCGCTTGCGTGCGCTTCGTTCCTGTGTTACTATCGTTCTATCCAGACACGGATCAAAAACAAAGGAGGAAACGGATATGGCAAATACGGTCGGGCCGCTGATCAAAGAGGCGCGCACGAATGCAAAGCTCAGCCAGGAGGCGCTGGCAGGCCAAATCGAGGGCTTGAGCGCTTCGGATCTCGGCAAGGCGGAGCGCGGGGAGAAGGAGCTCTCACAGTCCGTCCTGCGCCAGATTGCGAAGATCACGGGCGTGACGCAGAGCTCCCTCGTCAACGCGGCGAAGGAGAGCACCTACGGCCCAGCGAAGAAAACCGCGGCCGCCGAGAAAAAGCCCGCCGCGGCAAAGACGGCAAGCACCGCAAAGAAAACGAGTGCGAGCACGAAAAAGCCCGCGGCAAGCACGAAGAAAACTGAAGCAAGCGCGAAGAAGGACGATTTTGCCCTCACCGCCGCGGAGAAGAAGATGGTCGAGCTCTACCGCGAGGCCGACGCTGACACGAAGAAAAAGGCCGTCGCCGTGCTCAAGGGCGAGGGAGGCGACGCAAGCGACATTCTTACCTCGCTCATCGGCACCGCGATGGACATGTTTGGGAAGAAATAAAAGCGCAAAACCGGGGAGGGCATGACGCGCCCTCCCCCTTCATATTATTCTCTTACCAGCAAAACGAAATCATTCCCGCCGCAGCGGCGGCAGCGGAGCCGCTTTCCCCGGCCGCGCAGCATCAGATCCACCGTCCTGCCGCGCCTTATATAGCGGCTCTCCGCCCCGCAGCTCCGGCAGCGGATGATGTATTTGACCTTTTGCTGCCGCAGCTCCGCCGCCCGCCCCTGCTCCGGGGCGAGACGTTTCGGATCGCAGCCCACGCGGCGGCACATATCGCGCCAGACCTGATCGTGGCCGTGCTTCTGGCCGGGGTACAGCAGATAGACCGCGGCGTGGGCATATTCGTGGCGCACGGTGTCCCAGAACTGCTCGTCATCGTCCAGGATCAGCGCCGACAGCGTGATGCGAAGCGGCCCGCGTCCCCGTGTCGGGGAGCGGAAGGAGCCGAGCTGCCGCACCGCCCGCCTGGAAATTTTCAGTTCGATCTGCCTTGTGTCGATCCCGATCAGACGGTCGAGACGGTCGTACTCGGCCCTGACCTCCTGCAGCGTATGCATGTCTCAGCCCTCCAGTCTGCTCAGGATCAGCGCCAGTATGCCGCTGTCAAACGAAATGTCCGCGTCCGTGACGAAGGCGTTGCTCTGTCCGAGAGTTGTGGGCTTTTGCAGCGCTGCACCCTCAATCTCGTATTTCGTGCCGCGGATCGTGAGCCCCTCTACACGCTCCGTCAGGGCGATGAGGGAGAGGCTCCGGTTCGGCTGATACGGCAGACGATACGCGCCGGGGTGCAGCACGCGGATCAGGTTGTTTTCGTCCGCGGCCTCCGCCTCCATGCCGAGAGCCGCCGCGTAATGCAGGGTTTCGATATTGGACAGCAGATGATCCAGCCGCCCGCCGAAGGCGCAGCAGAGGCGCACCGCGTCAAAGCCCTGCTCATGCGCCCAGCGCACGGCGAGCATGGCGTCCGTGTCGTCTTTTTCAACCGGATAGCGCAGTACGGGGATCTCCGCCGGCAGCGCGCCGGGATAGGAGTCAAAATCCCCCAAAATGAGATCGGGCACGATCCCCTCCCGCAGACACCAGACATAGCCCCGGTCACAGGCGAGGATGAAATCCCCCGGCTCGACGGGGCCGACAGGCGCATAGTCGCCCCCCACGACGATCAGACAACGTTTCATAACAGCCTCCGTGTAGATTCGTTTATAGTTAAGCTACCACAGCCCCGGCATATTTGCAAGCTCCTGGCTTTTGTTTTTGTATCGCGGACACTTGTCTTTTGTGACAATTTAACAGATTAAAGGTGCAAAGTGAATCCGATCTCCATCACATCGCCGATTTGCCGAAAAAGGCTTGCGCCGCACCGTTTTGGATGCTATATTGTTGAAGTCAAATTCATAATCCCATTGACGCCGTCAGGATTTCAACACGGAAAACCGGCGGTCGAGGGACTCTGGAGAAGCTCTCTGTGCCATCCGGCATCGGGGAGTGCCGAAGGTGCAAGGCCGCAAGGACGAATCTCTCAGGCAAAAGGACAGATGATCGGCTTCCGCATGGCTGCGGGGTTTTCCGACTGTTCTGGGCATACCTTGAAAGCAGGTACGCCCGTTTTATCATTTTTGTATCCCAGGGCCTTCAATGCCTTGAGAATAATACGAAGGGAATGAATTCTTATGACATTTGCGGACATCGTTGGGAAAGTAAACAGCTTTGCATGGGGTCCCATCATGCTGGTTCTTCTGGTCGGCACAGGCGTGTACCTGAGCATCCGCGTAGGTTTCATTCAGTTTACCAGGATCGGCTACTGGATGAGAAACACTTTTGGTAAAATCTTCAAGAGGCAGCAGGCAGGTGACGGAGAGGTCACGCCGCTCCAGGCTGTGACCACCGCGCTCGCCGCCACCGTCGGCACGGGCAATATTGCCGGCGTTACCGGCGCAATCGTGGCCGGCGGCCCCGGCGCCGTGTTCTGGATGTGGGTCTCCGCCCTGTTCGGCATGGTCACCAAGTATGCCGAGGTTTTGCTCTCCGTGAAGTACCGTGAACGCAACGAGAAGGGCGACTGGGTCGGCGGCCCGATGTACTACATCAAGAACGGCCTCGGCAAGAGTTGGGGCTGGCTCGCCACCATCTTCTGTGTGTTCGGTTTCATCGCCGCCTTCGGCATCGGCAACATGACCCAGATCAACACCATCGCCTCCTCCATCAACACCGCCATTGACGCCTTCGGCGGCAATGTAGAGGCCACGTCGGTCGTGTTGTTCGGCCAGACCGTGCCCGTGTCCAGCATCGTCATCGGCGTGATCGCCGCCGTCATTGTCGCCCTCGTCGTTATCGGCGGCATGAAGCGCATCGGCCAGGTCACCGAAAAGCTGGTGCCCATTATGGCGATTATTTACATTCTGGCCTCTCTCATCGTTCTGATCGTAAACATCAAGTACATCGGTCAGGCATTCGGTCTGATCTTCGGCAACGCCTTCTCCGTCCAGGCCGCTTTCGGCGGCGCGGTCGGCATTGCGTTCAAAACCATCGTGCAGAAGGGCGTCGCCCGCGGCGTCTTCTCCAACGAGGCCGGCCTCGGCTCTGCCCCCATCGCCCATGCTGCCTCCTCTGAGACTGACCCTGTCAAGCAAGGCATGTACGGCATTTTTGAGGTCTTCATGGACACCATCGTCATCTGCTCCCTGACCGCTCTCGTCGTCCTGCTCGGCTATTGCTCCGGCGCCATCTCCCCCGACTGGGCCGGCTCCGGCGGTACGGATCTCGTCTCCGGCGCTTTCGGCTCCGTCCTCGGCGAAAAGCTCGGCGCGCTCATCGTTGCGGTCGGTATAACCCTCTTCGCCCTGTCCACGCTTCTGAGCTGGTCTCTGTACGGTGTGCGCTGCTTTGAGTATCTCTTCGGCGTAAAGGCCTCCATCATCTACAAGGTCGCCTTTGTCATTGTTGTCGTGATCGGCGCTACGCTGAAGCTCAGCATCGTCTGGGACATCGCCGACACGCTCAACGGTCTAATGGCGATCCCGAACCTCATCGCCGTTCTTGGTCTGTCCGGCGTTGTTATCGCGCTCACGAAAGAACACTTTGCCAAGATCGCAAAGAAATAAAGCATTCCGCGCATTTCACGGCACAGAGAAGGGTCTCCCCTCTCTGTGCCGTTCTCATCCCGCGGCATATCCTGCTCTCTTCTATTTTTCTGCCTGATTTTTGAAAATTTTTCTTGACTTTATCGGAACCGCGCTTTATAATAAGCAAGCTGACAAGTTGATACAAGCTTCTTGAGCAACACGGAGATGTCGCGTAGTTGGTCGAGCGCGCACGATTGGAAATCGTGTAGGGGTCAAAAGCTCCTCGAGAGTTCGAATCTCTCCA
>CADAPH010000006.1 GCA_902789745.1 Oscillospiraceae bacterium
GCCTTTGACGGGGCTGACCGCCCCTTTGATCCGGCGGGCTTGACAGCACTCCCGCACACGGATCTTGCATTTTTCTCCGATGATTCTATGGACGATGAGGCTCTGCGCGAGAAGATAAGCTCCGCTGCGGCGCTTGGTCCCCGCATTGTCGTTGCGACACGCGGCGCAAAGGGGAGCCTTGCCTTTGACGGCACTGCATTTTATGACTGCCCGCCTGCCCCTTGCAGCGTGGTTGACACAATGGGTGCCGGTGACAGCTATATAGCAGGCTTTATCAAGACCTGGCTTGAGGGGAAATCCATAGCCGAATGTATGAAGACGGGCGCCTTGACAGCGGCAGGCACAATCGCCCGCCACGGGGCGTGGTAACTATGGAAGCGCAGATCAGCTCTACGACCTCCGTGCACCGTCTTGTCCGAAAACGTGAGCTCGTATTGTGATCCAGTACTGGCTCGTCCCACAGTAGCCACTTGAAGTCTATTCGGTAACGGCGTGCTTCTTCCAGCTTTCTTGTTGTGTAGATACTGTATTGGTATCCGTATACCAGAATCTTGAACAGCACTCGTGGATCGGCGACCGATTTCCGTCCTCTGGACGAACACGCTGCATACACTTTCCTGTAATCCAGTTCCTCAAGCTGGGCGTTGGTCAGCCGTGCGGGTGCTTCTTCCGGCAGCATTATTTCGCTGTTCAGTGTAAATACCAGTTGACCATTCCGCTCAATTACTTTACACTGTTTCAGCGTTTGGTTTTTTCACACCTAAAGCTTAACGCAAACGAAAGCACCAGCTAAGTCCTTTTTGGACCCAACTGGTGCTTTTGTTTTTCGGCGCTATTTTGCAACGCGCCCGTGTATTATTATTTTCGATTTTGAAAAACAGTATTTGTCAGCTCGCCACAGAAATCTGCAACTTGGAATCTGTTTGAAATATCTCCTAAATAAATCCTTTCGACGTATGTTTACTCCTCAGTCATATATTTATATGCATGGATCCCGCTCTAAAAAGAGTGGGATCCATGTTTTCATTCATTAAATACACAGTAATGCGGGAAAAAAAGTGTACCTTCCTCCATTTCTTTATACAAACAGAAAAGCCCACCACGACGTGATGAGCTTTCAATCTTCTATATGCTATTTTTAGCTTACTTTTCCGGATTAAAACTGTCAACATTTTCATCTGACAGTGCTTTTCTTTGTTAAATTGAGACTTAAGCAATCATGTTTCCATCAATTGAGGCTGTTGAATCCATGTTGATTCCTCTCAGAACCGCGTATATGCGTCTACTGTTTTCTAAATTGATGTTATAGTTTCTCGTTTGCACCAATAACAGCATTTCTCCGAAGAGCATCCTATAAAAGATTACATCTACACCGTACCCTTGAAGATGTCTAAAGGATGAACTCCTCTATTGTCGGTTCTTTTCCGACAAATCGAAAATCTTCCCATTGTGCCTGAACAATTGGATCGGGATCGTTCCTTCCAGCTTCCATGGCTTCTTTCATGTCTGCTCGCACTTGCTCTTCCGAGATGTTGTTCTCGCGGGCGATCTTAACGATTATTTGGGCCGTCCGCTTCAAATCAAACTCTGAATACATAGGTCTGCCTCCTTATTGTTGTTCTATTGGTTATTTCTCTTTCTTGTAGCAATACCATTATACTCAGCAGGTTTGTCATATGTTGTTGAAGTCTGTCGTAGCATTGCTGAAAAGCAAAAAATCCCTACGGCAGATATCTTTCATGCAGATATCCGTCGTAGGGAATCTCTTTATCGTGTGCTTGCTTCGTCTATCATGACTTCCAGCACTCGGAGTATCCGGCGTTGCTCATCAGCAGGTAGATTCAACAGTTTTTGTGAGACAAGGCCGCTCTCCTGACTCGTAGTCACATCCAGAACATCGGTGAGAAGCAGATTGGCGTCGCATTGCAGTGCATTGGCGATAGCAACAAAGGTGTTCAGCTTAGGTGTTTTGAAACCGCACTCGATATTGCTGATATACTTGGTAGACAGATCAACCTTTTGCGAAAGCTCCGACTGTGTGAGCCCGCGGTCTCTTCTTACCTCTTGAATCCGTCTGCCCACTTTCTGAGCGTCCACAGGCATCCTCCTAACAGCCAGCAATCTGTCTGTTAGTATACTTGCCAAGTAGTGCGGGATAAATCCACCATTCGTAATAAGTATAGCTATTTGTTATATCTCTGTGAAGTTTTTTGAGCAGATTTAGCTTTCCCAAGTTGTCGCAATTCTCCTGAATGAGAATAAAGTGTTGGGAAGGTACACACACTTTATTTCACTTATGAAGACGGAATTTGCCGTTCCATCGCTTTCAATCCTATTTCACAGTTGTTCTGCCGGATTTATCTCTCACGATCAGCCAAGTACTTCGACAAGCTCTATGGTAAAGTTCAGCTCTTTTCCGGCCATTTCATGATTGGCGTCAAACGTGATTGTGCAGTCATCCATGGCGGTATCCTTTACCGGCAGAGGCTGACCATAGGAGTTTTGCAGATAGATCCGCTGTCCGACGGTCAATTCTTCCGCACCGGGCAGATGGGCAAGCGGAACCGTAAAGATCGCTCTCGGATCTGCTTCGCCATAGGCCTCCGAAGGGGTCAGATGGATCTGAACGGTCTCGCCGACTTCCATCTCTGCCACAGCCGCATCATAGCCGGGAATCATCATGCCCGCCCCTCAGACGAACTCCAGCGGTTCTCCCCGATCATAAGAAGAGTCAAACTGTGTGCCGTCGTTGAAGGTTCCACGATAGTGGGTACGCACCTTCTTTCCTACATTTTTGCCCTTCCTGGTCGGTCCTGAATGGCACCCTCCGCATCCACCGCCATGGTCATGACAGGAATGCCCCTCCTCATGGTGGTCACAGTTGGCGCCGGTATTGACAAGCTCGCCTCTCAGATAGGCCCCAACGGCAGCATCCGCATTGCCGGACGCGCCGGCGCAAAGCTCGATCCCCTGTTCCGAAAGCGCCGCCTGCGCTCCGCCGCCTATGCCGCCGCAAATCAGAACATCGATCCTCTGATTTGCAAGAAGCCCGGCCAAGGCTTCATGACCGTTTCCGTCGGAACCAATAATCTGAGAGGATATTACCTTTCCGTCCTCTACTTCATATACCTTGAACGTTTCTGTATGTCCGAAATGCTGAAACACTTCTCCGTTTTCGTAAGTCACCGCGATCTTCATCATTGAGTTTGTCTCCTTATCATTTATTCACTTTATTTTCTTTTCAAAGCGGAACATCCCGTCCGGAAACTGTTCATCCATCTGCTCTGCCATATCAGGATCGTTGGGATCAGGGTGATGGCTGTTGAAAAACTCCACGATATGAAATCCGCAGCGATTGACGTAGAAATGAATGTTCCGCTTTTCAAAGTACGGCGTGACAGTTTCCCAGACGCGAACCTCCGGGTGCAGCTTCTCTATCGCACTCCAGGCGGCAAAGCCGATGCCTTTGCTGTGGACCCGTGGGGAGACAAACAAGAGTTCGAGATCGCCGCGATCCCCCTCCACCCTGATGACCACAACGCCGACCGGCTGACCGTTTTGCATGATCCGATACGCCTCACCTGAGTCAATGGCCGCCTCTATGGTCTCGCGGGAGATGATTTCGCCGTCCTCCTCAAAGTGGTCGTCCCGGCGCCCAAACTCCTCCAAAGCGCCGTAATTGAAAGCCTCCTGATTGTCCAGGATAAACTGCTCCCGGTCATCCAAAGTCAGGGGAAGCAGGCGTATGTCAGTCATATAAGTCACCTCATCATACGGATAACAACATTTCAGGCATGGTTGATTTTTGCAAACGGACAGCGCTTTCCAATGCATTGATTGTTCTGCGCCGAGTGAGAACAAACGATTTCCGGCTTCTCCATCTCGATCCCGAAGTTTTCTTTTACGAAGTCAACGGCAGACAGGATGGACAGATAGGAGTCCCGTTTGCAGCAGCGCGGGCCGCCGATCTCTCCGATGGCGCTCAGCGACCTTGCGGTCATGCGATGGGAAAGCGCGAACGGCTCTACGGAGAACGGCGTGGACTTGGAGAGGATGGACACAAACATGCCGGAGCTGATCCCCGCGCCGCAGGCGCCCCAGAAGCCGCAGGATCCGCCGGGCACGCTTTTGCCCCTGTTCAGCATCTCCGCCAGGGCTGGCCCAAGCTCGATTGCCCCGCCTGCGTTTTTGTAAGCCGTCAGCAGCGCCGCGCCGACCATCACATGGTGCTCCGGGCCGTGCATATGGCAGAAGGGCATTGCCATCATCTTCTCGATGATCTCGACAGGATTCTTTGAGTCCTCGTTCAGACACAGGCCGACGATGGCGTCCATCCCGGCCGTATGGCATTCGCTGCAGACATAGTGGCCGTGGACGCAGCGGGTTTTGCTGTTCTCTTTTTTGTGGCAGATTGCGCACTCCATGAGCTCGTCTTTTTCAAGATACTCCAATGGCGCGCCGCAGATCAGGCATTCTTCCATATTCATAAACACAGTTCTCCCGTAAAAATCTACAGACCATAGATCAAGATTCCGGTGACGGCGGAAATGCCGATCAGCCCGATTGGTGACAGTCCTTTTTTCATGACCTTTTTTGAGCCGAAGTAGATGCCCGCAAGCATAGCCGTCATCATCACGGCAGTCAGGTCCACTGAAATCGAGTCGAAACCGCCCAGGCAGTTCCGGAGGATCATGTAGATGCCCGTCGCGAGAATAATGCCGACCATGCAAGGCTTAACGCCCCGCAAAACAGCCTGCATATAGGGGTTTTTCAGCATTCTTTTCAGCAGGACCATGATCAGCAGAATGATGATAAATGACGGGAGCACAACAGCGGCCGTCGCGATCAATGCGCCCCAAAATCCCGCCTGTGAACTGCCCACATAGGTCGCCAAGTTCACCATGATAGGCCCCGGCGTGCTCTCGCTGACGGCGATCATATAGGTCAGCATCTCATCGTCGAGCCAGCCGTAGGACAAAACCACATCCCGGATCAGGGGAATCGCCCCGTAGGCGCCGCCAAACGCGAACAGCCCCACCTTCAAAAAGCCGACCAGCAGCTCCAGATAGATCATCTTGTCCCCGCCTCCTTACCGCCGTTTTGCTTCACCAGAAACAGAACAAGGCTGACGGCGGCCGCGGTCAGCATCAGGGTAATGGAGGATATCCGCAGCGCGAAGACGTCAATGAGCAGCATGGCGAGAAAGGCGCAGCCCATGATCGTCAGGGGCAGCGCCTTCTTCTGCATTTTTCGGAGCATCCTGACGGCGGCGTCCAGGATCAGAATACCTACGGCAATCTTGATTCCCCGAAACGCATGGGCGATCCAGGCAATCTCCAGAAAATCGTCCAGGAACATGGAAATCAAGAAGATAATGCAGAAGGAAGGAAGCACCATTCCGACTGTCGCCGCAGCCGCGCCGCTCAGGCCCTTTTGCTTATAACCGACATAGGTCGCGCAGTTGATGGCGATCGGCCCGGGCGTAGACTCGGCAATCACCGTGACATTTATCATCTCGTCGTGGGTGATCCACCGCTTCTTCTCCACACAGGCATCCTCGATCAGGGAGATCATGGCGTAGCCGCCGCCAAAGGTAAACAAGCCGATCTTGGCAAAGGTCAAAAAGAGATTGAGAAGGATCGGCATAGCGTTTTCTCAGTTTTCATGATGGCGGCGGCAGCCCTCGTCCCCGTGATGATGGCCGCAGGAATGCCCCTCGCCGTGGTGATGGCCGCACTCGTGATCGTCTTCGTGGTGATGGCCGTGGTGGTCGCATTTGGCGTCGGGATCATAGGAGAGCGTCCCCGCCGCCAGCGCCTGCGCCGCAACATCCGCCGAGCCGGAAACACCGCCGTAAAGCTTGATTCCAGCCTCGGCCAACGCGCTCTGTGCGCCCATGCCGATGCCGCCGCAGATCAGCGCGTCCACCTCGGCAGCCTTCAGAAAACCGGCCAGCGCGCCGTGGCCGCTGCCGTTGGTGGGAACGATCTGCTCGCCAATGATCCTGCCGTCCTCCACGTCGTAGAGCTTGAACTGCTCCGTGTGTCCGAAATGCTGGAAGATCTCTCCGTTCTCATACGTTACTGCGATTCTCATACTGTCCGTTCCTTTCTGCATGAACTGCACTGTGCATTGATTGTTGAGGCGGTAGCTGCCACCCCGGATCAGAAGCCGCTTTCCGTCTACAAGAGCCTCCGCGATTTTTCGGCGGGCGCTCTCGTAAATCGCCGTCACGGTGGTGCGGGCGACGCCCATCCGCTCGGCGCATTGCTCCTGGGTCATCCCCTCCCGGTCAAGAAGCCGAACCGTCTCAAATTCATCCAGGCTCATGACGACCGGCTCGCCGTCAGACACTTCCTCGGGAGAGAACTCCCAATGATCCGGGTACCCGCCGATCCATCGGCAGCGCTGTTTTCTGGGCATAGACGCGCCTCCTATTCTGACTTATGTCGGAATAGATAGTATCATCTTTTTAGACATATGTCAATATTATTTGGTCCACTGCACAGATCTTTTACAGCGACTCGGAGAATCAGAAGCAGTTCGAGGCTTGGAAGTCTGATTCAAAAGTATTACAGCGCCTCCCGAAAGTGTGAGAGAAGCCAATCTCTCAGCAGGCGGACCGGGGCGTCTGACTCCCCCTCTCTGGTCAGGAAGCTGCTGCACAGCGCCAGGTCCTCCCGAAACGGAACGCTGCGGACGCGGCTGTGGGTCTCCTCACGCGGATCATAGCTGTTCAGCGCGAAGCTCCCCTGCTCCATCACGTGATAGAGCACCTGATAGAAGCCCGTCATCGGGACAAACTCCGTCTCAGCCCCCGCCTCACGGCAGGCGCGAAACAGCGGCGCAAGGATGGCGAGCGCGTCTGCGGTCTGATCGCCAGGACCTCCGCCGGCGACTATGTGCGCTACAAGGCCTCCAAGGGCGTCATCATGGCGACCGGCGGCTACGGCAGCAACATGGAGATGGTTGCCACCCTCCAGCCTTGGACCCTGGAGCAGATCTGCGTCAATTACAACAAGTCCGGTTCCAAGGGCGACGGCATCAAGGCCTGCCTCTGGGCCGGCGCGGTGATGGACACGATCCACAGCGCCATGATCTTTGACCGCGGTGCGGTCAAGCCCAACGAGGAGGGCATCCCCGGCCAGAGCGTGCCCGGCGGCTGGTTCTGGATGGGCAGCCAGCCCTTCCTCAAGGTCAATCTTAAGGGCGAGCGCTTTATGAACGAGTACCAGCCCTATGACTACGTCCTGCATCAGGCGGCCATGCAGCCCTCGCACACTTACGCCACCGTCTGGGACAGCAGCTTTGAGAGCGATATCGAGCGCTTTGCCACCCACGGCTGCTCCCGTCTCTTCCCCCACGAAAATGGCACCCAGTCCGTCTTCCCGATAGAGACCATCATCGGTATGAACGCCGGTCTTGAGGCGGAGGGCTACATTGTCCGCGCCGACAGCATCGAGGAGCTGGCCGAGAAGCTGAATCTGCCGGTAGAGACCTTCGTCAAGACGGTTGAACGCTACAACGAGCTGGCCGTCAAGGGCGAGGACGAGGATTTCGGCAAGGAGGCCTACCGTCTCTCCACCATGGACGCTCCCCCCTACTTCGGCACGCGCCAGTGCGGCGGTTACTTCATCTGCACCATGGACGGCATCCAGATCGACGACAACATGCACGCCGTTCGCGCCGACGGCAGCGCCATCGAGGGCCTCTATGTCGTGGGCGACTGCTCCGGCAACTATTTCGCAAACAGCTAGCCCAACCTGATGGGCGGCGCTGCCGCCGGCCGGAGCACCACTTTTGGCCGCGTCGCGGGCAAGAACGCTGCAAAAGGGATCTGATGATTTCTAAAGCGTAATATACAATGGAGCTGCAGCTTTTCTCTCATTGGCTGCAGCTCCATATTAACTGTTAGTCCATTGTATATCCGGTTATCGAGCTCTCTTTTCACAAGAAAAAACGGTCGTAAATTGGTCGTAAGTTTCAATTGACACGATCTCAAAGCATTGATTTAACAGCATTTTCACCCTCAAACATTCAGTTTTGCCGAAGATTTGTATATTCATTGTTTATAACCCCGTATGTGTTATTATTGCCTGTTTTTCGCTCACTGTTCGTGAGGCCATAAAACCGTATATTTCAGTGTATCTTCTAAGCAATCGGTGGTAAATCCGCTTTTCCCGCTTCTTTGAGGTTTTTGGCTGCCTGGCCGCTTTGGCGCAGATATCCATAAATGTCAGCTTGCCTTGAAGGTTTTTCGGCAGAAGGAGATGAAGCAGCTCACTTCTTTTGACGGATGACCGTCCTTTCGCTAGACGATCCTGACCAACCGGGACGGCAAGCTCCGGGAGGGGGTGATAACAAAGGACGTTCCCCCGAAAGGGAAAACAGGCTCGGTATCCTTGAGGCGTTTCTCCGGATTACTTTTCCTCATATTTTTGAAAGACCGGCTCGATCAGGAAGCTGCACAACAGCGCGGCGAGGCCGGGGCCGACGAAC
The DNA here is from genome assembly GCA_902789745.1 of Oscillospiraceae bacterium. GTDB lineage: Bacteria > Bacillota > Clostridia > Oscillospirales > Oscillospiraceae > Limivicinus. Next base: position 8,500 of record CADAPH010000006.1, read on the forward strand.
AGCGGGAATACCCAGTGCAGACCCGTCCAGAGTACCGCCACCCATAGGATCGCCATGGCGGCGCTGCGCAGGATATGGCCGAAGGCGAGGCGCGCCGCGGTAGCGTGCAGCGCCCCGAGGGGCATGGCAAAGCGCGAGAGCACGGGCCACAGCCAGCATTGCACGCAGAGCAGGAAAAAGCACAGCAACACCGCGGATCCGAGCACCGCCCACGGGTAAAGCGCCAGCGAGGGCGCAAGGCGCAGCAGCCCGTCAAGCCCGAAAAACAGCGCAGGCGGAACCGCAAGCCACGGCAGCGTCGCAAGCGCACCCTCCCTGAGTTCCCGCTTGAATACTTCGAGGAAGCGCGAGATCAGCGGCTCGTCGCCGCGCCGCATGCCGTGTACCGCCGCGTCATATAAAGCGGCGCTCGCGGGGCCCAGCGTCATGAGAGGGAGACAGAACACTGTCCACAAAAGGCTCAGCATCACGAGATCGCCGAGATGCCCCAGCGGCTTCCAGATCAGACTCTCAGGGTTAAAGCCTTTCCGCATCTCACTTTACAAGACCCGGCACCAGCGCCGCCAGCTTTTCGGCGAGCTGCGCATGCGCTTTCCGGGTCAGATGCGTGAAGTCCACGGGGTTAAACGCGCAGAATTCGCCCGCGTTCAGATAGTGGACGCCGTTTCGCTTCGCGACGGCCTCCATATACGGCGGCAGAGCGACGGATTTTTCCACGCAGCCCTTCCCCATGACCTCGTCATGGAAGCCCTCGCCGAGCCTCGGCGGGCAGACCACCAGGATGTTCGGGGCCTTGCCGCCCCAGCAGTCCACGGTCTTGCACTTCTGGATCAGACGCTCCATGCCCACGGCGATGGCCGGGGCGTTGGCCGCGAAGCGCTCCTTGGTGTCATTCGTGCCAAGCATAAGGATCAGCAGGCTCACCGGCTCGTGGGTCATCAGCACCGGGAAGGCGGCGCTGAGACCGTCCATGGCCTCGTGCAGCGGATCGGCAAAGACGGTCGTCCGGCCGCCGAGACCCTCCTCCAGGATCAAATAGTCCTCTCCCAGCGCCTTCTGCAAAAGGCAGGTCCAGCGCTCATCCTCGTTAAATCGGTTGCCGCCGTCGGCGCAGTCGTTGGGGTCGGCGCAATAGCCGTGGGTATTGGAATCTCCGAAGCATACGATGTGTTTTTTCATGGAAGCACTTTCCTTTCCTTTGAATTCTGTCATCATGCCTGTGATTATACCACCGGCGCGGTGCTTTGTCAGCAGTTTATATAAAAATTTCACAGTATATTTGTGTTGAAAATTTCTTTCACGGCTGGTACACTGTGAGCAGGAAAACGCGGAAACATCAAACTGAAAAGGAGCGATTTCTATGGATAAAACGAAGCTGGCCGAGAGCAGACAGTGGATTCAGGCGGAGCTTGACCGCTGCGTGAATTTCTGGCTGAAAAACGGCATAGATCCCATAAACGGCGGCGTATACACCTGCCTTGACCGGGAGGGCAAGGTCTTCTCCACAGACAAGAGCGTGTGGATGCAGGGCCGCTGCGGGTGGATTTTCGCGTGGCTCTGCCGTGTGTACGGCGTGAAGGAGGAGTGGCTGGCCGCGTCGAGGAACTGCCTGGACTTCATGGAGGCCCACTGCATCAACCGCGAGGCCGGGAACCGCATGTACTTCACCGTCACGGCGGATGGCAAACCCCTGCGCCAGCGCCGTTATTACTTCTCCGAGGCGTTCTACGCCATGGCCAACGCCGAGTACTACGGCGTGACCGGGGACCGCGCCTGTCTCGACCGCGCGCGCCGCGCGTATGAGCTCTATTGGGATCTGGCCCACGGCATGCCCGACCCCACCGGCCTCGGCCCCAAGACCATACCGGAGACGCGCACGGGCCGCGCCTTCGGCATTCCCATGATCTATCTGAACGTCACGGGCGTGATGCTGCGCAACGATCCCGAGCGCAAGTCCCTCTACTACGAACGCGCCGCCGCCTGCGTGGACGACATCTTCCGCTATCATGTCAAGGACGAACTGGGCTGCGTTTTGGAAAACGTCGGCCCGGAGGGCGAGGCGCGCCTCGAGTTTACCGAGGGCCGCATCGTGAACCCCGGTCACGACATTGAGGGCGTGTGGTTCCTGCTGGAGCAGGCCAAGCGCACCGGCGACGCAGAGCTTGTCAAAAAGGCCGAGACCATCTTTAACCGCGCCATCAACGCGGGCTGGGACAAGGAATACGGCGGCCTGCTGTACTTCATCGACTGCCTGGGCCGCCCGCCCGAGGCCTACGAGCATGACATGAAGCTCTGGTGGCCGCACGACGAGATTTTAATTTCCTCCCTGATGCTGTACCGTGACACCGGCAAGGAGGAATATCTGGACTGGTTTTACAGGACGCTGGATTACTGCAAGACGTACTTCTCCGATCCGGAGTACGGTGAGTGGTACGGCTATCTCCGCCGCGACGGCAAGCCCACCGAACCGCCCTGCAAGGGGTCGACCTTCAAGGGCCCGTTCCACCTGCCGCGCATGCTGAGCATGGTGGACATGATGCTCGGCGAGCTGCTGGACAGGGCGGAGTAAAAAGCGGCCGGCCTGTAAGCTCCCTCAGAGAGGGAGCTTACAACGAAAATGATATTGAATGAAAGGGGGCTGGTGAACGATGCCCAACGCAGCGCAAAACGTATTTGACACCATCAGCCAGTCCTACTATGAGCTGACGGCGGCCGAGCGGAAAACCGCGGATTACATTTTGAAAAACCGGGACAGAACGCAGTACCTGTCCATCGGGGAGCTGGCGGAGGAGAGCGGCGTGGCCGAGGCCACCATCTCGCGCTTCTGCCGGCGGCTGGGCTACAAGGGCTACAACGCCTTCAAGCTCGCCATCGCAAACGCCGGGGCCGTGAAGCTGGACGCCGCGTCCGACAAGCCCCTGCGGGACAGCGACGATCCCGTCGAGCTTGCCCGCCGCCTCTACGCCGTGGAGAGCGAGGCCATGCTCCAGACCCTGTCCCTGCTGCGCCCGGCGGAGCTGGACAAGGCCGTAGCCGTTCTCAGGGACGCGCGCAAGGTGCTGTGCATGGGCCAGGGCGGATCGATGATCCTGGCGTCGGAGGCCGCGCACCTCTTCTCCGTCTGCGGCGGCAAGTTCGTCCCCGTGTCGGACTCGCACATGCAGGTCATCGCCTCCGCCACCCTCACCGAGGCCGACGCCGTGCTCTTCTTCTCCTATTCCGGCGCGACCAAGGATATGATGGATACTCTCTCCGTCGTGCGGGAGCAGGGGGCGCGCATCATCCTCATCACGCGCTTTCCCCGCTCGCCGGGGGCGGAGCTGGCGGACGTAGTGCTCCAGTGCGGCTCCAACGAGAGCCCGCTGCAGCACGGCTCGGTCCCCGCGCGCATCGCGCAGCTTTTCCTTCTGGACATTCTCTTCACCCGCGTCTGCCTCGCCGATCCGGAGTGCTGCGGGGAAAACCGCCGCCGCATCGCCGCTGCCCTCGCGGACAAGCACCTGTGACGGCTTTCATCAAAACCAGACAGAACTGAAGCGTCTCATCCCGCCCCGCTTTTGGCAAAGTGTCCAAAAAGCGGGGCGGGATTTTGTACATAACAGAAATTTTCTTTCAGAGAGCGCGATTTATGAAAAAAACTTTCAGAACCCCGTTGACATTGACGCCCGGGGATTGTAAAATCCTATACAGATAGACTGCGGCGGAGTCTGCCGCAGGACGAACACATTATATCAAATCAGGAGGTAGACACATGAAAAAGCTTCTCGCACTCGTTTTGACCCTGTGCATGGTCTTTGCGCTCTTTGGCGGCACCGCCGCTCACGCGGAGGACAGCCGCGCCCGACCTCATCATGGAAGGTCCCGAGCGTCTGGTCGCCAACTGGGGCGCCAAGGGCTATATGGTCGACATAGCCGATCTGTGGGACGACAGCGACAAGGCAGAGATCCTTCCCGTCGTTCAGGCCGCCTGCTTCAACAAGGAGGGCGCCAGCTATGAATATCCCCTCTGCATGACCGCCCACTGCATGGCCGTCAACCTTGAGCGCTTCAAGGCCGTCGGCGCCGATCAGTATCTCGATCTGGACACCCACACCTGGACCACCGATCAGTTCATCGAAGCCGTCAAGCTGCTGGCCGCCGAGAATCCCAATGTCGCGGCGATCTACTGCTCCGGCCAGGGCGGCGACCAGGGTACCCGCGCGATCATCAACAACCTCTACGGCGGCTCCTTCACCGATGCTGACCACACCAAGTACACCGCCGACTCCCCCGAGAACATCAAGGCTCTCGAGCTGCTGGTCGGTCTTGAAGGCATCAACTTCGATCCCGCCATCAATGGCGGCGAGGAGATCAACCTCTTCCGTCAGGGCATTCTCGATATGGCCTTCTGCTGGAACATCGGCGCGCAGCTCAACACCGACAACAATGACGCGGGTCTGACCAACGACGGCGACGAGATCGTCTGCATGGCCTTCCCGACCGATCAGGCGCAGCCCGCTCTCTGCGGTGGCATCTGGGGCTTCGGCATCTTCGACAACGGCAGCGCTGAGAAGATCGAGGCCGCCAAGACCTTTATCAAGTACATGGCTGACAGCGCGGCGACTGCCGACGCCGTCAAGGCTTCCACCTATTTCGCCGTGCGCGACACCGCCGACGGCGTTGATCTGACCAAGATCTACGACGGCAACGAGATCATGAGCGAGTACACCAAGCTCATGCCCTTCCTGGGCGACTACTACCAGGTTGTCCCCGGCTGGGCCGAGGCCCGTACCGCGTGGTGGAACATGCTCCAGAAAGTCGGCTCCGGCGCTGATGTGACCGAGGCCGTCACCGAGTTCTGCGCCATCGCGAACGCAGCCGCCGCCAAGTAAGCGGTCTGTCAATCCAACATAGCATATCAGGGTGCGCACCCTCTCTGCGGTCAGCGCAGGGGGGGTGCGTTCCTGTAAAAGCTATGCTTTTACAGGAAAAATTGATTCAAACACCCGTTCCTCGCCCCTGACGGGGCAACCGGAACGGATGCGAAAAAAATCCCCATGCTTGTTTATCTGAAGTTCGTTGTGTCAGGTCTTGCCGCGCATGGGGATTTTTGCATAGAAAGGGGTCTTTCTGTATGCGCAAATCCCGTACCGGCCTGGATCAGGCCCTGATCCGCCAGGAGACGATCAGCGGTTATCTGTTCCTGCTGCCGAGTCTGTTCTTCTTCCTCGTCTTTGTCGTCTACCCGATGTTCATGTGTATCTATACAAGCTTTTTTGACTCCAACATGGGCAAAAACACTGTCGACACCTTCATCGGCCTCGGCAACTACAAGGAGCTGTTTCAGGACAAGGTCTTCCTCGGCGCGCTGCGAAACACCATTGTCATCGTGGTCGTCGCGGTGCCCACGGTCTGTGCCTTCTCCCTCTGGGTCGCCACGGCCATTGTGGATATGAAGCCGGCTCTGACCTCCCTCTTCCGCGTGATCTTCTACCTGCCGGTCGTCACCGGCTCGGTGGCGGTCACGGTCGTGTGGAAGTGGATGTACAACAACTATTACGGCATCTTCAACTACCTGCTCAAGAGCGCGGGCGTGATCGACAAAAACATCAACTGGCTGGGCGACGCCCGTTACGCCCTCTGGTGCATCATCCTGATCCTGTTCACGACCTCCGTCGGCCAGCCGATCGTCCTGTACGTCTCCGCGCTGGGCAACGTCGACCAGTCCCTGGTCGAGGCCGCCGAGGTCGACGGCGCGACGCCCATGCAGGTGTTCTGGAAGATCAAGTGGCAGCAGATCATGCCCACCACGCTCTATATCCTGGTCATCACCACCATCAACTCCTTCCAGTGCTTCGCGCTGATCCAGCTGCTGACCTCCGGCGGGCCGAACCACAGCACCGACACGGTCATGTATTACATCTACTACACCGCCTTCAAGCTCTACCGCTACGGCTACGGCAACGCCATGGGCGTCGTGCTGATGATCATCATCGCCCTGCTGTCCGCCGTGCAGTTCAAGCTGGGCCAGAGCGCGGATTAAGGAGGGGCGAACATGAAAAACCAGAAATCCACAGCCTACCGCGTGATCTCCCTGATCATCGTGATCGTCCTGGCCATTCTCTTTACCTTCCCGCTCTACTGGATCATCACCGGCTCCTTCAAGACCGGCAAGGAAATCAACTCCACTACCCCGGTCTGGTGGCCCAGCGAGTGGACGATGAAGAACTATCAAAAGCTGATGAGCAAGTTCAAGGCTCCGCTGTTTGAAATCACCGTACCCTTCAGCCAGTATTTCACCTCGGACGGCACGCCTTCGGTAGCGGTTGCGGGGCCGACGGTACCGGCGGCGGTGCGCTGGATGGTCAACACGGTGTGGATGGCGGTGGCCGCCATGCTGCTGACCTGTCTGACCGCCTCCCTTGCCGGGTATGCGCTGGCAAAAAAGCGCTTCGTCGGGCGAACGCTGATTTTTACGCTCATCGTCTGCGCCATGGCCCTGCCCAAGCAGGTCATCCTGATCCCGCTGATCCGGGAGATGTCCGCATTAAAACTCTACAACACCATGAGCGCCGTCATCTATCCCATCGTCGGCTGGCCCTTCGGCGTGTTCCTGATGAAGCAGTTCGCCGAGGGCATCCCGGGCGAGATCCTCGAGTCCGCCCGCATCGACGGGGCCAGTGAGATCAAGACCTTCACCACCATCGTCTATCCGATGATCAAGCCCGGCGTCGGGGCGCTGGCGATCTTCACGTTTATCAGCTCCTGGAACGACTACTTCATGCAGCTCATCATGCTCTCATCCAACAAGAACCTGACGATCTCCCTCGGCATCGCCAACATGCAGGCCGAGAACCAGACGGACTTCGGCCTCATCATGGCGGGCGCGGCCTTTGCCGCGGTGCCGATCATCATCGTGTTCATTATCTTCCAGAAGTACTTTACCAAGGGCATCACCATGGGCGCAGTCAAGGGGTGAGCCTATGATCTATGCCAAGCTGTCCGAGGCAAAGGACTACAGGGGGATCCACCCGCGCCTTGACCGCGCGCTGGAGCTGCTGACGCCGGCGTTCTTGCAAACGGTCGGCACCGAGCGGCAGCCTCTCGAGGGAGACGCGCTGTATGTCACGCGCTTTGACATACAGACTTCCACGGATGAGGCGCGCCTGTTTGAGTACCACCGCCGCTACCTCGATATCTTCACCGTCACGAAAGGCCGGGAGCGCGTCGACATCGCCGCGCCGGAGGCTGTATCCGTTGCCGATCACAGCGGCGATTACTGGGGCGGCGCGGCGAAGGCGGAGCAGGGCATGATCCTCACGCCCGGCCGCTTCCTTGTTCTCTTTCCCGGCGACGCCCACCGCCCCGGCATGGCCGTTTCCGAACCGGAAAACATCTCCAGGATCGTGTTCAAGATTCTGATTGAGGAGGATTGAATGAAAGACTTCACCAAATACCGGGGAATTTTCCCCGCCTTTTACGCCTGCTATGACGATGTGGGCGCAATCTCTCCCGAGCGCGTGCGCGCCTTCACCGAGTACCTGATCGGCAAGGGGGTCACCGGGCTGTATGTGGGCGGCTCGTCGGGCGAGTGCATCTACCAGTCGGTGGCCGAGCGCAAGCTGCTGCTCGAGAACGTGATGGAGGTCGCCAAGGGCAAGATCACCATCATCGCGCATGTCGCCTGCAACAACACTTCCGACAGCCGGGAGCTTGCCGCCCACGCGGAGAGCCTGGGAGCGGACGCCATTGCCGCCATCCCGCCCATCTACTTCCACCTGCCGCCCTACGCCATTGCGAAGTACTGGAACGACATCTCTGCCGCCGCGCCGAACACCGACTTCATCATTTACAACATTCCGCAGCTCGCGGGCGTGGCGCTTTCCTCTGCGCTGTTGAAGGAGATGCTGAAAAACCCGCGCGTGATCGGCGTCAAGAATTCCTCCATGCCCGTGCAGGATATCGAGATGTGGCGCGACGAGGGAGCCATCGTCTTCAACGGCCCGGATGAGCAGCTGCTGTCAGGTCTGGTCGCCGGGGCCATCGGCGGTATCGGCGGCACCTACGCTGCCATGCCGGAGCTGTACCTCGCCATTTACCGTCTCGTGCAGCAGGGCGAGATCGCAAAGGCCCGCGAAATTCAGGACGAATGCTGCCACATGATCTACCGCATGTGCGCCTGCAAGGGCAACATGTACGCGGTCATCAAGGGTATTCTCCGCGCCCAGGGCGGGCCGGACATCGGCGGCGTGCGCGCCCCGCTCTATGAGCTTCAGCCGGAGGATCTGCCCGCCGTTGAGGAAATGGCGAAGGATATTGCCGCGCTGGTGAAAAAGTACTGCTGAACCCCGAAAAACCAAATAAATGGCCTGCTTTTGCAGGTCATTTATAACAATGAAAAGATGAGGTCATGACTATGAACTACCTTGGCATTTCGTATGACTATCGGAACAAGCCCGCGCTGGATGAGGGCTTTATCCCCTTCGGTGTGTGGGCGAAGGCATACCTTGACGGTGCAAACCGGCCTTTCCGCGTGGCGCTGGAGCGGGAGGAAGGCAAGGTCTCCGTCTTTTCCTCCTTCCTGCGCGGGGAGGAATACGCGGAGGCAAACCTCCGCTATATGGAACGCTACGTCAAGTTTCTGCTCTGGAGCGTCGGCGGCTGGAGGGTCACGATCTGCGGCTGTAAAGAGACCGCCGAAAAGCTCAAGGAGCTTTACCGCGACGGCGGCGAGCGCGATTTTGATTATCACTTTGAGTACGATATTTTTGAAAAGACCTTCGAGCTGGTGACCTGTGAGGAAAAGGACTTCCCCGAGGCCAACGAGGAGACCAAATCCATCGGCGGACACCTGGAAGGCTGCCGCATCGGCTTCGACGCGGGCGGCTCCGACCGCAAGGTCTCCGCCGTCATCGACGGGGTGAGCGTCTATTCCGAGGAGGTCGTGTGGTACCCCAAGCAGTCCGCCGATCCGAGCTACCAGTATAACGGTATTGTCGAGGCGTTCAAAACCGCCGCGTCCAAGATGCCCCGGGTGGACGCCATCGGCGTGTCCTCGGCGGGTACGTTCGTCGGCAACGCCCCCATGGTCTCCTCCCTCTTCATCAAGGTTCCGCGTGAGCGGCGCGAGGAGGTCAAGACCGTCTATGACCGCGCGGCAAAGGAAATCGGCGACGTGCCCATCGTGGTGGCCAACGACGGCGACGTGACCGCCCTCGCGGGGGCCATGAGCTTAGGCTCCGGCGCAGTGATGGGCATTGCCATGGGCACCAGCGAGGCCGCGGGCTACGTCACCCCGGACGGCAAGATCCTCGGCTGGTTCAACGAGCTGGCTTTCGCCCCCGTCGACCTCCAGCCCGACGCTCCGCAGGATGAGTGGTCGACCGACTACGGCGTGGGCTGCAAATACTTCTCCCAGGACGCGGTGATCCGCCTCGCCCCGCGCGTGGGAATCGAGCTCGACGAGAGCCTGAGCCTCGCCGAAAAGCTCAAGGCGGTGCAGAAGCTCGCCGAGGAGGGCCATGAGGGCGCGCGCAAGATCTTTGTGACCATCGGAACCTATCTCGGCCACACCCTGCCGCTCTACGCCGCGTTCTACGATCTGCGTTACCTGCTGGTGCTGGGCAGGGTCGCATCCGGCGTCGGCGGCGATCTGCTGATTGCGGAGTGCAACCGCGTTTTGAGTGAGGAATACCCGGAACTCGCAGCTTCGGTCGCGGTCATGCTGCCGGACGAAAAAGCCCGCCGCGTCGGGCAGAGCATCGCCGCGGCCAGCCTCCCGGAGGTGTGAGATGCTGTACACGAACGCACACGTCTTCACGCCGTCCGGCTTCATCAAAGGCGGCTTTACAGTTGAGGACGGACGCTTTGCCGGGGTCTTTGAAGACGACCGCGCGGGCGGCGTCGATCTCGGCGGCGCAGTCGTGATACCCGGCCTTGTGGATATCCACACCCACGGCGCGGCGGGCGCGGACTTCTCCGACGGCGAGCGCGAGGGGCTTCGGCGCATGGCGGCCCATCTTGCAAAGCGCGGCGTCACGAGCTTTTGCCCCACCTCCATGACCCTGCCCTACGAGACGCTGGAAAAGGCGTTCCGGACGGCGGCGGAATTATACGAAAACCGGCCCGCCGGCTGCGCGCGTGTCATGGGCATCCACATGGAGGGGCCGTATTTCTCCGAAAAGAAAAAGGGCGCGCAGAACGGCGCGTATCTGAAGCTGCCCAACCTGCCGGGCTTCCGCAAGCTGTATGAGGGCTGCGGCGGGCTGGTGCGCATCGTGGACGTGGCTCCGGAGCTCGAGGGCGCGGCGGAATTTGCCGCGGGCGCGAAGGCGCTGTGCACCGTATCGGTGGCCCATACGGACGCAAATTACGACGAGGCAGCGGCGGTCTTCGATGCCGGCGCGAGCCACCTGACCCACCTGTACAACGCCATGCCGCCCATCCACCACCGCAAGCCGGGCGTCATCGGCGCGGCCTCCGAGCGGGAAGAAGTGATCGCGGAGCTCATCTGCGACGGGCTGCACGTCCACCCCAGCTCCGTGCGCATGGCGTTCAGGCTCTTCCCCGGCAGGATCTGCCTGATCTCCGACTCCCTGCGCTGCTGCGGGATGCCCGACGGCGAATACGAGCTCGGCGGGCAGCAGGTCTTCCTCGCAGGGGGCGTGGCCCGGCTTGCGGACGGGACGATTGCGGGCGCGGCCTCCGACCTGTACGCCGACATGCTCAACGCCATCCGCTTCGGCATTCCGAGAGAGGAAGCGATCCGCGCCGCGACGATCCGTCCCGCAAAGGAGATCGGGCGTGACGCCGAGATCGGCTCCATCGAGGTCGGAAAACACGCCGACTTCGTGATCTGCGGTGAGGATCTGCAGCTGAAGGCTGTCTGCATCGGCGGCGAAGCCGTATAAGCGCTTGCCGGCGGAATTGATACTGATCAAAGAGCCTCAAGGGACCGTGGGTGGCTTAGACTATTTTATCACTGACGCGAACGTCATGGAGGCAGTCGACGCCATGCGGTCTCCTTCCTCCTCCTGCTACGGGCCGAAGGAGGTCTGGGCGGGCGCCGCTACCAGCCCCAACGCGCTGGCAGCTCGGCAAAACCCTCTCCGAAAAGCAACCCATATCCGTTGAACGGGGCTGTAGCAAAATAGGATTATTCGCTTCCAAGCAGCAGTCCATGTAGGGGCCGACGCCCTCAGCGGCCCGCACGCGGAAATGCAAATAGTGAACAATGACGGGCGAATACGCACAGAAAAATGTGCGTATTCGCCCATTATCATCACAAACATCTGCATGATCCGGCTGTTTCTGCTATTTCGCTACAGCCCCATAATCAGTATAAATAGCAAGGCCGGAAACGACATCTCATCGGTATCGTTTCCGGCCTTGGCCGTGTTCAGTTCATCATAACAAACGTATAGCCGTTCTCCGCCGCGAAGGCCGCTGCGGGCGAGCGGGGCGGGCCATAGATCGTCAGGCCCTGCAGCGTTCCGAATGCGTTCGGGTCGATCTCGACCGTCTGTCCCGGAATCTCAATATATGCGAGATACGGGCAGTCGGCAAAGGCATGCTCCTCAACGGAGGCGATGCCGTCCGGCAGCTTTACGAAGGTAAACGCGCAGCCCCGGAAGGCCTCTGCTTCAATGGAGGTGAGACCTTCGGGGAGAACGAAATCGGGCTGCACCCACTTGGCGTAGACGTCGGTGTCGGCTGTGATCGCCGTGTCAAAGTCAAAGCGCGCGGTCAGCGCCTCATCCGCGTACCAGCCGCCGAACCACCATCCGTCCTGCGTCGGGTCTGCGGGCCTGACTGCCTTTTCGCCCGCCGTGACCTGCTGAATGCTGACGCTGCCGACGCCGGCATAGAAAGTGACGTTGAAGCTCACAGCTTGCGCGGCGGTGATCTCAAAGTACGATGAAGCCGCGTCGATCCAGGCTTCGTCCGGATCACCGGAGACCTCGCCGTCCTCCTTACCGCCCTTTCCGCCGAAATCTTCCTTGCCGCCGCCCTTTCCGGGCTCCTGGATCACCACGGCATATTGACCGACTGCGGAGGGCGGGCCTTCGATTTCAACCTGCTCCTTGCCCATCCACTGCCTCCAGACGAGTCTGGCCTCACCGTTTTTGACGAGGGAGCCCCAGTCCGTCTTGCCGCCGTCTACGCAAATGTTTTTGTATTCGTCAAAGTCAATGGGCTCGCCGTCGTATACCTTGTCATACGGCTCGCCGAGAAATTCATAGGTATGTCCGCCGGAGGGTTCCTCCGGGGTCTCGTGATTCCAGTAGAGATAGACGGGCGCGGTCTGCGTGATGCCCAGATTCGGGTTCGGCTCCCCGGTGGAGTAGACCGCCCGGGTAAAGAAGATATTCCCGCCGCTGTCCTTCGCCAGCAGGAAACGTCCCCGACCGATGTTCGGCTCATAGATCGTGGCATCGTAGTTGTTGTATGGATCCGTGTCGATGTAAAAGCCCTCGTCGCCCGTCAGATTCCGGCGTCCGCGCCCGATGCCGCCGTTCGGGCTGCCGGCAAAGAAGATGTCAAGCGCGGTGCCGGTGGTCAGGTGATAGAGGTAATGACCGTCCACCGTATGAGGGTCCCACGTCAGCATGAAGATATTTTCCCGGTTATAGCCCAGCGGGATGCCGCCGCCCTCGTCGGGCCAGACCGGGATCGCCGCCTGCTTGTAAACAATGTCCCTGCCCGGCATGGCCATGGCGTAGAGCTGCCCGTCCATCTCGCCCATGATAGAATAGAGATAGTATCGCGCGCCGCTCTCCAGATAGCTGTAATCGGTAAATTTGTAGAAAAAGGTCGGCGTGACGGTAAACGAATACGGCTCGGAGATGTCCTGCGTCTCGTTTCCGATGGTCTGGGTGACCTTGACGGTATACTGTCCGACGCGGGCAGGGCCGCCGAAGTAGTGGGTGTTGGGGCTGTCGTAGTCGATGACGGCGGCCTGCCCGTCGCTGTCGGTCCAGACAATTTGAATACCCAGCGCCGCGAGGTCCTCATCGCTGTAGTTCACGGCTCCGCCTTCCGTCTCGATCGGCGTGCCGTTGAGAAGAACGTTTTGCTTCCAGAGCACAAACGCCCCTTCATAGTACTGTCCGGTCTGGTAATAATGGCTGTAGTTTGAGACCTCCAGAATCTCGGCTTCCAGCCACCCCGCTTCTCCGTCGGCGGACGCGGCGGGCAGCAGGCTCATCAGCAGAACCAGCGTCAGCAGGACGGTCAGCACGCGTTTTGTGTGTTGCCTCATGGGTGTTCTCCTCCTTTTTGTTCGTTGTGTTGAGATTCCAGCCGGTCCCGGTCGTGGACGACAAGGCCGAGAAGCCGCGCGTTCATCGCCAGTTCCAGCCGGTTTTCAAAGCCGGTTTTCTCCATGATGTTCTGCAGATGACGCTTGACGGTGTTGACGGAGATGTGCAGCTTCTCCGCGATCTCGTCGTTGGTCAGACTCGCGGTCAGCTCCCGCAGCACCTCCAGCTCCCGCTCCGTCAGGTCTCCGCGCTCCGCCCTGCCGAAGGGTACCCTGGGCGAATCGCCGGGATAGACCGACTCCCCCGCCATGGTCCGGTCCATGATGTCCAGCAGGCTGTGATCGTCGTACTCCTTGTACCAGAAGCTTTCGACGCCGAGGGCTTTGGCCTTGCCCTCCCAGCTCGTCTCCGAGGCAGAGGTGGTCAGAATGATCCGCAGCCCCGGGTGCTTCTGCTTGATGAGCCCCGCGGCGCTCAGCCCGTCAATCCCGAACTGCATCATCACGTCCAGGATCAGCAGGTCGGTTTCATGCTCGTCCACAAAACGCGCCGCCTCCTCCGCGGTCCGCAGTCCCGCCAGCAGCTCATAGCGGGGCGCTGCGCGGACATACATCTCAAAAAATCCGCGGGATATATTCTGGTCGTCCGCCACAACGACCCGGATTCGATTCTGCATGGTGTCGCGCCGCCTTTCCGTAAAAGGGTATACTTCTGTTTATTTTATTATAAGGCCATATGGGCGTGTTTGCCTATCACCCAAGTGTACCATTTTTTCGTCCGGGGCCGGATCGTTGTTGAACAGGTGCGTTTTTCATGGTAGAATCCGGGTAAAGACAGGCAGGTACGCCGTGCGAGGGAGGGATAAGGAGATGACGCAGCAAAAAAGGACGGGGCTCTTTCTCAGCGTCCTGCTTCTCGCCGGAGTCTGCAATGTGTTCACAAGGACAAAAATTCCGTTTCTCAACACCCTGATGTTCTGCCTGAACTTTCTGCTCTGCGCGGGCCTGCTGCTGTATTGGATGCAGTCCGTCCGGGCGAGGCTGCTCCCAACGAAAGCCAGGGGCTATATCGTCGCTGCCGTTGTGCTGATGCTGGGGTATCTGATCCTGCGCATCTTCAAGTACCGTATCGTGTCAGACGCGGTGATTCCGGCGCGCTATGCCGTCTATGCCTATTGGATGCCGCAGCTTTTGATCCCGGCCCTGTTCTGCATGACCTGTATCCGTGTCCGGCGCGGCGATCAGGAGCGCGGGAACGAGGCGCTTTTACTGATTCCGGCCTGCCTGCTTGCCCTGCTCGTGCTGATAAACGATCTGCACCGGCTGGTCTATCGCCCTGCGGTAGAGCTTACCCGTTTTCGCGTCGCCACCGGCAGCTATTCCCTCGGCCCCGGCTTTTTTCTGCTCTATGTCTGGATGGTGCTGGCAAGCGCCTGCGGGATCATCCTCCTGCTGCGCGAGGCGGGCAGGCGCGTCGTTCGGGCCGTCCTCTCCCTGCTCGGTATGATACTGCTGTGGCTTGCGCTGGTGCTGCTGTGTATCCTGGTATTTGAACGCCGCAACCTTCCCTGCCCGTTTCATGTACCGGAAATCCACATCTTCTGTATGCTGGGCTTTATCGAGCTCTGCATACGGAACCGCCTGATTCCCTCCAATGATAATTACGCCGGTTTCTTCTCCCTGCTCGACCTGCCGGTGCTCATCACGAGTCGGGCGCTTACGCCGGTTTACGCGTCGTCCCTCCCGGTGGAGGCGACAAGGGAGCAGCTTACAGACTCGCTCTCCGCCCCCGTCGCTCTCAATGGGGACGAGAGGCTGTCCGGCATGGAACTCCGGGCGGGCTACGCCTTCTGGGTAGAGGACGAGAGTGCCCTGCACCGGGAGAGGCGCCGTCTCGCCGAGGCCGCCGAGCTTCTCAGCGAGGAAAACGATCTGATTGCCGTGGAGAACAAGCTGAAGGAGAAGCAGGCGCAGCTCGAGGCGCAGAACCGGGTGTATGACCGGATCGCCGCCGCGCTGTACCCGACACAGGCCCGCGTCGAGGCATTACTGGCGGCGGCAGCGCCGGGAACGGAGGGCTTTCAAAGTGCCCTCGCCTTGTGCTGCGTGCTCAACGCCTATTCCAAGCGCAAGAGCAATCTCCTGCTCCTGTCGGAAGAAACGCTGCCAAAGCGAAACCGGGAGCTGTTTCTGGCCCTGCAGGAGTCAGCCTCTGCGCTTAAATACTGCGGCGTGAAGGCCGCCGCGGTGGGCGGGGAGTATTCCGCCCTCCCCCTCTCCGCCGTCCACGCGCTGTACGACGCCTTTGAAGCGGTGCTGGAGACCTGGCTTCCCCGCATGAAAAGAATGACCGTCTCCCTGACGGACGACGGTCTCAGGCTTGCGGCGGAGACGGAGGGAGAGCCCCCGCTTCCCGAGACGGTCCTCCCTGTGGAGCGCCGCTGGGATGAGGGCTATACTTTTCTGCGCATACGCGCGCGGACGGGAGATGGCGCGGTATGAAGAGACTTGACGCCATCATGGGCTCCGCCCTCTGGTATGCGCTTTGCTTTGCGTCTGTTTTCCTTGTGATCGGCCAGCTCACCGTCCTGATTTGGGCGATCCGGGACGGGCGGGATCGGCGTGTTCTGCTGCCCGCCGCGCTGAATCTTCTGCTCGGCTTCGGCGTGTTCGCCGTTTTGATGGACTGCGCCTACTCCGGGTTCGTCTCGGAGGCAGACGCGGCGCTGTTCTGGCCCTTTGAACGGGCGCTGTTCGCGCGGCCCTGGCTGCTGTACGCAGCTTTGGGGGCGCTCTCCGCGGTGCTTTTGATCCCCTTCATCCGGGACAATCACCGCTATCGGGCGACCCATCTGACGCCGGAGGCGATACGACTGGCGGTGGATATGCTGCCCGAGGGGATCGCCTTCAGCAGCCCGGACGGCAAGGTGCTTCTCTCCAATCTCAGGATCAACGCGCTCTGCCGATCGCTGACGGGGAGCGCCCTGTCCGACGCCGCCCGCTTTGGCCGCCTGATCCATGAGCGCGGCGAGGAGCAGGACGGCAAGCGTCTTATCCGCACGCCCCGGGGCGAGACGTGGCTTGTCACGGAAAAGCGGCTTGCCAGCAACGGAGAGTGCTTCGATCAGCTCACTGCCGTGAACGTGACGGAGCGTTACCGCATTATTGACGAGCTGCGGGAGAAAAACGATCATCTTCAGGACATTCAGCGCCGCATGAAGGCAGTCAGCGCTCTGTCAGGGGATATGTTTGTGGCGCGCGAGGAAGCCGCCGCCCGTGTCGCGCTGCACAATCAATTGGGGCAGGTGCTGCTCATGGGCCGGCACTATCTCGATCACCCCGACAGCACAGACCCTGAAATGGTCTATCTGACAACCAGGCAGATGACTGCCTTCCTGCTCGGCGAAGCGGCGGCGCCCGGTCAGGAGAAGGAGGACCCGCTGCAGTGCGCCCTGACTATGGCCGGCGTCATCGGCGTGACGGTAGATTACCGCGGCCCAAAACCGGGGAACGCGTCAGCCCGGTCTCTGCTCGCTCTGGCGATCCGGGAATGCGCCGCCAACACGGTCAAGCACGCCCGCGGGAATCGGATTTACCTGGACGCTGCGGACGCCGGTACGCTTTTTCGTGTTTCGGTCTTCAACAACGGGGAGCCGCCGGAAGGCCCCGTTGCGGAGAGCGGCGGCTTGCTTGCCCTTCGCCGCCGCGTGGAGGCGGCAGGCGGCAGCATGTGCGTGCAGAGTCATCCGGTTTTTTCTCTCACGTTGGAGATTCCGAACAAAGATTCCTCGTGCGCAGGCTGCGCAACCATTTAAAACAGGCCGATCCCCGGATCGAACCGCCGTTTCGTGACAGCGCGCGCTGTCCGGCAGGTCGATCCGGGGATCAGCCCATTCTCTTGTTTTCATTCAGAATGGCTCGTTTTCATGAACAGACTTTGCACTGGATCGCGCTGTCCGTTCTGTGCTCAGGTGCACAAAACGCATCTCAAACAGACGCGATCCGGCAATTATCCGCAACAATTCAGTGCTGTTATGGATGTTTGTTCTGTATTCTTCATTCCTTCTCACAATACTCCCCATATTCACAGCCGATATGCGACGCTTCGATTTCATCCGCAAGCACCAGTTCGTCCTCTTTCTTATCATAAAGCTTTACGGTACCCCAGCCGTTGCCGCCGTTCCACAGGCGATTATGCTTTTTGCTTCCGTCCGGCGCCTCATAATTCACCAGCAGCATATCCCGCTTTCGGCAGAAGACCTCCGTTTCCATGACGGCGTGATAGTTCTCCTGCCGCACATGCCACACGGCCAGTTCCTCCTGTTCTTCAAAGGAGAATTCTGTCTTTACCATCAGGTGCAGCTTTGAAAAGTTGAAATCGTACTCTTTCCCTTCATAGTAAAACACGCCCAGCAAACGGCGATCCAGCGGAACGAAATAGATTTTCGGTCTTCCGCCGCCGATATCAAAGGCGCTGTTTGTAAGCTGTTTCCCGGTCTTTTTGCTGACCAGGCAGTTGGAGGAGAGCCACACCCATGGCGAGGTAAAATCCCGGCCCCAGTTTTTGTCCGCGTAACCGTACGATTTTTCCGGAGTTACGATATAGCGCCTGTCGTTATAGACGATTTCTCCGCTGTATGCGCTCTTCATCCCCTCGGCGTGCCAATACATGGCGAAGGCCTCCGCATCCCGCAGCGCTTTACCGGCGCCGTAACCGACGTTAAAGGCGATCTGCTTGTCTATGGCGAGATCCCAGGAGAGCTTGCCGGAGTCGCACATCCACTCGGGATGGGCGGCAGCCTCTTCCGGCTTTATGGCGATGCTGCCTGTCAGTCTTGTTTCACCGGCCAGACAATCCCCCGCTTCGATCCGGTAGGGGGCGTCACCGTGCAGCTTTACATCTTTCCACGCAAAAAAGCGGTGGAGCTGGCAATGATCCTCACCCCATGTGCCCGCCTTCACCATCAGGTAAGACGGCCGCTTTCCTGCCGCCTGATTCTCCGGAAGCTGCCCCAGCACCGGTTCCTCCTCCGCCAGTGCGGGGTTGCACACGAAAAATTCGATGAAGAACGGCTTGTCTTCCCCTGTCTCGGCGTCCTGCGCCGTAAAGGAATGCCACCACCAGTCATAGCCGTGATGGGCCAGCGGGCCATGAAGCATACAGGCATTTCTCGAGATATCATGATGGTTGAACATTTCTTGTCCTCTCCACTGTCATTGTTGCTCGTTTACCAGCGGTTCTCCACGTATTCGCAGAAGGCATAGAAATCTTGAATCGCGATCTCTCTGCCGTCATCCAGAACGACCGTCCCGTTCCAGAGTCCGTGAACCTGGTGGCTGTGCATGCGCATGACGCCGATGTTCAGGTCGCTGTGATGATCATAGAAGGGCTCCATCGTCAGGTTAAAGCGTCCATCCTCTGAAACAAACTTCCACGGCTGCATATACTTGTCCGGTTTCGGGAAGGTCTCCACATCCACCGCGCCGATCTTATGCGCTTTTCCGTCATAGAACACACAGGTCTCCGTGGCGTTCGACTCGTCCCCGATGCCCCAGGTGATCTCAAAACCGAACAGATGCTTCGCTCCGTCTTCCCCTTTTATCCATCCGGAGCCGTTGCCCCAGTACCAGACGAGGGAATACGGCGTGCACACTCTCCCCCAGTCCAGAACACAGAAGCTGTTCTCCCGGCCAAAGTCCCAGCGCTTGTCTCCGCTGCGGATAAAGCCTTCGCACGGCATACAGTTCTGCTTGGTCGTCATGAAATAGCGGTCGGGATACCCGGAAAACGGCAGCACTGTCGTCAGGTTTTCAAGGCCGGCCGGAATCTCCATCGTAATATGGCATTCGACGTTGCCGTTCTGATACCGGATGCTCCGCCGCTCAGCGCCGGTATTCACCTCGAACAGGGCCTTGCCGACGCGAAAGCTCACAAAATTGGGGGCATCCCCGCGTCTCGGCAGGACATATTTGTCCTTCCCGCCGAGAAACGGCGCCATATCCGAAACCAGCGTCTTCCCCTCCCGGAGATCGACCAGAACCGCCGAGGCATAACCGCCAAGCGAGATGTTTGCAAAGCTGACCTGCAGCATCAGCTTCCCGTCAGAAATCTGATAAAAGTCCCATTCCTTTCGGCGCATGACATGCTTCACACGATTTCGATCATATTGAAAGACGTTCTCTCTTGCCCATCCCTTTGCAAGAAGTGTACCGTCCTCAGCGAGAAGCGGAGTCTCTTCTGTATACTCATGCTGTTGGCTTGGTCTTTCCCATTCCTTATAGCTTTTATATGTTCTATCCATAACGGAACCCCCTTATCATCCGATGAATGGCATTACAGCCTTGTCCTTTGCGCTTCTTGTACCATCGCCGCAAGCTTTCCCCGGCTTTTGGAGAGGCCGGCTGCTGATTTGGGAACCTCAATCGTTTTTCCCCAGATTTTCCATAAGCCGGTAAAGGTGACCGTCTCGCCGCTGATCTGCGCCGAGAGGCCGGACAGCTTTCAGCTCTCCGGTGAAAATATTGAAATAGCCGCCACGCCATGATATACTGATAAAAATGATTATAAATCTCAACAGGTGAATAACCGTATTTAACGCTCATGACGCCGGAACAGGCCAAGAAGCTGTTCTGACGGTCTGCATGGTCATGCCGATGGTTCTGCTCTTTTCCGAAGCGTGAGGTCATTTGAATTATATATTGTGCATGGTCAAAAGGCAATACCATTTCAAACGGATGACAGTCTTTGCCATCTCACTCACGTTGCGCGATAATGGCGTACAGTGGAACGCCCTGGAAACCCCGCACATTGAGACGCTGGACACATATATCATGCTGTCGGAGGTGGCGAGCATATGGATGACAGAAATATGGAAATGGCCCGTCATGTCGCGGCAGCCGTGGCCTGCGAGGGCGGCCGCACCTACTATGTGGGCGGTCTGGTTCGGGACCGGCTTCTCGGCCGGGACAACAAGGATATTGATATTGAGGTGCACGGCGTCACGGTGCAGACGCTGGAGAACATTCTGGACAGTCTCGGCGAACGCCTGGAGTTTGGAGCGAACTTTGGCATTATGGGTCTGCGGCACTATGAGCTGGACATCGCCATGCCGCGCTCCGAGACGGCGACGGGCCGCGGGCACAAGGACTTTGCGGTCTATGTCGATCCCTTCCTTGGGGAGGAGAAGGCCGCGCGGCGGCGGGATTTCACCATGAACGCCCTGATGCAGGACGTGCTGACCGGGGAGATCCTGGACTTCTTCGGCGGTCAGGAGGACTTGAAGCGCGGTCTCATCCGCCATGTGGACGACAGGAGCTTTGTCGAGGACCCTCTCCGGGCGCTCCGGGCGGCGCAGTTTGCCGCGCGCTTCGGCTTTACGGTCGCGGAGGAGACCACGGAGCTCTCTGCGACGATGGATCTTGCCGCCCTGCCCGGGGAGCGCATCATGGGCGAGCTTGAGAAGGCGCTGCTGAAGGCGGAAAGGCCGTCGATCTTCTTTGAGGAAATGCGAAGGATGCGGCAGCTTCACGACTGGTTCCCGGAGCTGGAGGCGCTGATCGGACTTATGCAGAATCCGGCCTTTCACCCGGAGGGCGACGTCTGGACCCACACCATGCAGGTGCTGGACGAGGCGGCGGCGCTGCGTTCGTCGGCGAAGGAGCCGCTTTGGTTCATGCTGTCCGCCCTGTGCCACGACATGGGGAAAGCCGTCACGACCGAGGAATCCGGCGGTGCGCCGTATGACGAGAGAGGTAAAACTGACGCAGTATGTGTTAAACATGACAGAGCTTCATATGAAGCCGAACATGCTGGCTGCAAACAACGCGCATATCAGGAGCTATATGAGAATGTATGATCGCTCCGTATGCCCGGAGGATCTGCTCTTGCTTGCCAAAGCGGATCATCTGGGGCGTGCTGCCCCCGAACACGACAGAGAGGCCCTCCTTTCATCGTACGCCGGTACAGAGAGCAGGCTGCGGGAGATGCTCGCGCTGTACTATGATCGGATGAGTCAGCCCTGTCTGATGGGCCGCGATCTTGTCGAAGCAGGGCTGGAGCCTGGGCCGTCCTTTACAGCGGCACTGGCCTATGCCCACAAGCTGCGCCTGGCCGGCAGGCCGAAGGAGGAGCAGCTTAAACAGGCGCTTTCGTTTGTTCAGCGGGCTTTTCAGGTCTCTTTTTTTGCGGTGAACGCGTTCGCAGCTTTTTGCCGGGAAAACTATCGGAAGCTGTGGTACATGGCTGCCTGATCGTAAAAGTGATGGTAAAAAGAGCTGGCTCAAAATGGTATGCGTGCGTTAAGCGGCTGTTACCCGATCCACCAGAGAGACGTTGTGTCGTATTGATCCGGGACGGGAACCCACTCTCCTTCTGATTTCTCAATAAACCACCCGGAGGGGTCATGCTCCATCCACCCGTAGTCGCCATAGTCTGAGGAAATCCCTTCAACCCAAAACTGCCAGACAGCAGGTTCCACATCCGTGTTATACCAGGCCCAGCAATCCGTGGTCTCATCGTAATAACTGTCGGCATCACGGTCATAATAGAGGATTTTGTCGGATCTGATCACATCCGTGACTACATGGTAGCTGCCGTCGGATTGCTTTTCAAGAAAAACAGTATCGCTTTGGGAAGGTGTGTTCCCGCTCACCGTAATCTGCTGTATCTGGCCGCTCGGCGGAAGAAGGGGATTTTCCTCCCTCTCTTCCTTGATTTTTTTGCCAAAACCGGCCAGAACCAGAATGATCGCAGCGATCAGCCAGATCGGCCGTTTCTTTTTCTTCCTCGGAAAAGCGTTTTTAAGCGATTCTTCGGAATTGTATGCATGCGTGTTTTCAGGTATATCGCGCAGAATCGCGTCCAGCTCCGAACGTATCTCCATCGGGCCGCCGCAGTGCGGGCATTTCAGAGAGTGAGACGCGACATCCCCGGCGCCGAGGTCAAGGATCGTATCCTGTCCGCAATACGGGCAATGGCACACGACGTTTTTGTATCTGCCGTTTTCCTCAAAGGTCACATCGTCATAGCGCTGCCCGTTTTCGTCGTAATAGCCCTTCTCGAAACTCACGCCTGTTTCCGCGTCCGTCCAGGCCTCCGGGTAGTAGGCATAGCTGTGCCTTTTGCCATAGTAGTATGTCGGCCTCATTCTTGTCGCGGCAACAAAACCGGTCGGCTGATTCACCCGCGGGCGCCAGTCTGCTCCGTTTTGACGAGCCTGCACAGCGCCGGTATTTGAATGGAGGCTTGTAGACGAGTGCGTGCCGGGTCCCCTGCTTGACCCGAAGAGCGGGGATCGCGAGGGAGAAGAACTGCGCCTTGACGAACAGGAGCTTGCGCTGTGCGAGCTGGGTCCGCGTGAAGAGCTTCCCGATGCTCGGGAAGACGAAGATCGCGAAGAGGACGATCTTGAAGAATGGGAACTTGAACTGTGTCTGCTCGGCGGCATGGCGAATAACCTCCAAAATCGGTTTCGTGTCCTGAAATAATCCGGTGGCGGCAGTGCTCTCAAGGCATCGGCCGAACCGCCTGTTCACAGGTCGGCCGGCAACTCGACTTTATCCATATCTGATAACAGTATTACATTTTAAATCTTACGTTCCGCTTTCATATTTTTCTGTCAGCCATTTGGTCAGGTTCCAGAAGTCTTCCGCATTTTCTATCTCGTAATTCCTGTCGATATCCAATTGACGGCCTTCAAACCGCGCGCCGAAATGTTGTCCGTTATTCAGATAGAAAACAATCTGCGGATACCAGTCCGTGATGCCCATCCCGCTTGGCCGGCCGAGCTGTATTTGACAAAGCGCGTCCCACAGGGCGCTGATTTCCTGCGAATCGGTGGTTGTGAACTCGGAAGTCGAAAAGCCGTAGCCTTCGGTATAGTATGCCTTCTCAACGACAGCTCCCGCTTTCAGGGCAGACGCCATTTTGGAAAGGCCCGTTACTGCCAGAAAGTCCGTATCCTCCTCCGCCGTGACGGTATCCCCTGTCCAGTCGTTGATCCCGCCGAATTCCCGGATATCCGTGTAGCCCATGGACGCCAGCTTCTGCGCAGCCTGCTTGCTCCTGCGCCCGCTCCGGCAGTATACAAGAACGGTTTTATTATAGTCCGGGAGCAGCTCCGGCGGTCGGGTAATCGACTCGACCGGAACACAGATCGCCCCGGGGATATGTCCTTCGTCATATTCTTCGCGTGTCCGCACATCGAGAATGACGCAGTCCTCCATTATCAGGCGCTTTGCCTCGTCCTGCGGGATGCTCTGCCAGGTATCGGCGAGCCTCTCCTGCGCCGGCGCATACCCGCCGCGCGCGGCCAGGGCGTAGTATTTGCGCGCTTGCGCCCTGCCAAGCGCTTCGAGATCGTCCGTGCAGGGATCGCCGACGCTCAGGCATCCCGCCTCATACAGCCCGGCAAGCCTGTAGTATCCCTCCGGATCCCCGTTCATACCGGCGCGCTTGAAATACGCCGCCGCGTTTTCATAGTCCGGTGGATTTTTGGACAGGCAGGCGTCCCCGAGGCTGAGCGTATCCTGATCTGCCGCGTGGGCGGAAAGGGCGGCAGAAATGACGACAAAAGCGAACAACGCGAGAACTGCCAGGGTGATGGCAGCCCGTTTCATGGTCGCGTTTCTCCGCTGCTTCATTTCCTCCTGCTCACGCCGGATCGCCGCCATCCGTGCCTTCGTCTTTTCCTGCGTGAGCTTCGCGCTGCGCTGCGCTTTGCGCGCCTTGTCCGCATAAAAGCTTCCGGCGTCGCCGACCGTATCCCTGTAAACCTCTTCCGTGAAACTCTTCACCGGATCGACCAGATCGTGCTTCAGGCTTCTCAGGTTCTCCAGTTCCTCTTTTCCAAAGAATATACCCATTCTTCTTCACCGCCTGTCTGTTTGATTTTGTCAGATTCAGTACCGTCTGCAGCCGGGGGGGCATCCCGCTCTGTTCCCATCACCGGCTCGGATCGGCTTGAGCGATCTGAGCACGCAGGCTTTTCCAGAAAGGAATAAAACAGCAGATCGCGGCTGTCATGGAAACGATATCGGCAATGGGGGTAGCCCAGGCAATGCCGGAAACGCCGATCAGGCGATTCATCAGGAACATCGCCGGGATATCAACCGCGCCCTTCCTCAGGAGAGACAGGAACAGCGGCATTCGTTTTTTCCCGACAGCCTGGAAGATTGCAATAATGACCATGGATATCGGAATACAGGGTCCCGTTACGCAGATAATACGCTGGAACAGACTTCCGTATCGGACAGTAGCCGGATCGTCGATGAACGCTCTTACAATAACCCCGGCTCCGGTCAGGAGGAAGACCGTTCCCACAACCGCAACCGCGATGCTCAATGCAAAGGTAACCTTGATTGCCGACATCATACGCTTGTAGTTTTTGGCGGAATAGTTATATCCGATCAGGGGGATCACGCCCTGGGACATACCGGTGGCGACGGCATAGTTCAGGACGTCTACCTTCTTGGCGATCCCGATCCCCGCAACCGCCTCATTGCTGTACGACTCCATGAGCCGGTTCATGACAATATTCGACAGCACCCCGGAAATATTCATGACAGCGCTCGGCAATCCCACCAGCATCACTTCCGCCGGGATCCCCTGCTTCAAGGTGACATCCCGCAGCCGCAGCGACAGAACCAGCTGATCCTGTTTCTTATGAATCAGAAGCAGGAAATAGGCAACGGCCGCCATGTTTGAAAGCAAGGTCGCAATCGCCGCTCCGGCTATTTCCAGCCGCAAAACGGAAATGAAAATCGGATCG
The DNA here is from genome assembly GCA_902789745.1 of Oscillospiraceae bacterium. Taxonomy (GTDB): domain Bacteria; phylum Bacillota; class Clostridia; order Oscillospirales; family Oscillospiraceae; genus Limivicinus. The sequence goes on from CADAPH010000006.1 coordinate 33,508, forward strand.
AGGAGTATATTCAGGATGCCGCCCATGGCCACCCCGAAGCTCGCCTGTTTGGAATACCCTTCTGCCCTCACCAGATGGGCAAAGGCCGCGCTGAGCACGGTCGGAACCGCCCCGATCACGATCACCCAAAGCGCATACCGGCAGCAGTAGTCGTATGTCGCCGCGTTGGCTCCGACCAGCGGAAAAAGGAATCCCCGAAATGCATAAATAAGGACGCCATAGGCAAACGCGGTACATCCGGCTCCCCAGATGCTGAAGGCGGACGCTTTCGCGGCATGACTGTGATCGCCTTCTCCCAGGGACCGGGAGATCAGGCTGGCTCCGCCGATACCGAACAGGTTTGCCATCCCTGTCAGCAGCATGAATAAAGGCAGGCAGATCGAGGCTGCCGCCACCTGATTTGGATCGCCGACCTGCCCTACGAAAAAGGTGTCCGCCACGTTGTATACGACCGTAATCAGCTGGCTGATCACGGTCGGGATCTCCAGGGCCACAACCGCTTTCAGCACCGGCGTATCCTCAAACAGTTGTTTATTCTCTTGTTCGCCCACTACACATCGCCTCTTCCAATTTGTTCGGTTTTGCTTATCCCTCCCGATTTCCTGAAGAGAGCAGCAGCGCGGGGTTCCCGGTCAAGGCCGTCAGGAGACAGCCGGCAGCAGAGCAGCAGAGTCATTGCACTTTTCCCATCATGATTATACATTGCCTGAGACATGTTTACAAGATGAATCTCTCGCTTGCGTATTCATGATCTGCCGCTCGCCCGTCGGAAAAGCTGATTCGTCTTGACGTTCCTTCTCTTTTCGTGCATTATATGATTGTATAGTTATACAAAATCAACGAACAAAGCTTCAATCAAGCGGGATTCGTGAAAGGCGGAAAACATGGTGAATCAGGAAGAATGGCTCTTGGAGCTGGAAGACACGGAATGGCCGCTCACGGCAATTGACCACGACAGGTTGATTGCCCGGGCGATCGTGGCAGACGATGACCGGAATTTCTATTTTGTCAGAGCGGAAAGAGATGATGAATTTGGAAAGGCCGTGTTTTTTGAAACCGCGGGCGGGGGCGTGGAACCAAACGAGGATCTGGACACCGCAATCAGGCGAGAGCTTCAGGAAGAACTCGGCGTAAACGTTGACGTGATTTGCAAAATCGGAGTCGTCAGCGATTACTACAATCTGATCCGCAGGCATAACATCAACCACTATTTCTTATGCCGGATTGTATCTTTCGGAGAGAAGCATCTGACAAAAGAGGAACAGGAAGACTATCATCTGTCAACTATGAAACTGAGGTATACCGATGCGCTGAATGCATATGAACGGTGCCGCTGTACGAGATTGGGAAGGCTTATCGCAAGCAGAGAAGTTCCCGTTTTGAAGCGGGCAAAGGAACTGCTCGATGAAACTGCTCCCAACTTTTCAACACCTGAGTGACAGGCGTTCCCTGTTGCATGTCCACTGTACCGGGGCCGGCATTCCTTCCGTTTGGAACAATTTCTACATAAAATTTCGGGGCTGTAGCAAAATAGCAGAAACAGCCGGAACAAAGTAAAAATACCGGTTTTATCGTAGGGGCCGACGCCCTCGGCGGCCCGGCGGTATCATGCAGTTCGCCCGTCATTGTTCACTATTTGCATTTCCGCGTGCGGGTCGCCGAGGGCGTCGGCCCCTACATGGACTGCTGCTTGGAATCGAATAATCCTATTTTGCTACAGCCCCGGGATTTTTATTCATTTCCCGCAAGGAAGCTCGCGATGCGGGCTCTGTAATCCGGCGCGGTATCATAGGCCGCGTGACCGTAACCGTCGTACATGAAGAGCGCGCAGCCCGGGTTTTTGCTCAGGCGCTCTGCGATGATCCGGCTCGCTTCCCCGCCGACCACACCGTCGTCCTCGGAGCCGATCACCAGCGTCGGGCAGCGGATCTTCGGAAGCTCTTCCGTGATGTCAAAGCCCTTCAAGGCCATCGCCATTACAGCAAAGCGGCGCAGCTCTTCATCCGTTACGGTTTTTGCAAGATCCTTCAAAAGCTCCTGCGAGGCTTCAAATACCTCCTTCGGATAGAGCGCCTCACCGAACGCGAGATACAGCGCCTCCGCGTCTCCGTCCTTCGCGAGGCGAATCCACTTGTCAAACAGCGCGAACTGCCCGTCGGTCACACAGGATGACGTGGAGCCGAGAACCAGATTTTTCACAAGTTCCGGATGTCTGATGGCGATCCCCATGGAGATCATGCCCCCCTGGGACGCGCCGAAGAGGTTTACCTGTTTAAGTTCCAGGACTTGCAGCGCTCTCGCCGTGTCCTCCGTCATGTCCTGCATGGAGTACGCGGCGGGCAGGTCTTTTCTGCGGTCAAGCACAAAAACCGTGTAATCATCCGTCAGCATATCATATTGCTGTGCAACGGCATCCGCCGAGCCCATGACGCTCTGTACGCTGAGACCGGGGACGATCACAAGCGTCTCTTTCCCGCGGCCGAAGCAGAAATAATCCATCTCCGCCCCATCCCATTTTGCGGTTTTAATTTCAACATGCTCTGTCATTTTATTTCCTCTCTTTTTTCTGTCTTTCTTGCGTTTTTGGTCTTGGAATGATATGCTTATAAAAGGTCTGTATGCAAATGCTTGTTTCGCCGGTTTCAGTCCCCGCGCCGCAAAGTCATCCTCATCAAAGATTATTCATATTTCCTTGACAAATCATTCAAACAAGCTTGACAATTCATTCAACTTTCCTTTCGGATTTCTTCATAATTTTGTAGTTTAATTGGCACAACAGGAAGACATCCCCGTCGGCAGAAAGCCGAAAAACGCGAAATGAAAAGAGGTATGTGTAAATGAAAGCACCCGTTGTTTCTTCCCATCCTGTTCTTTACAAGACGCTGAGTCTGCTTCTCCTTGTGGCAGTATTCGCAAGCTGCATCCTCATGGGCGGCGCGACAGCCGCGTCCGCCGAGTCTCCGGAGCTCTCTCCCGCGGATCTCTATGAAAAGAACGTCGCCTCCACCGTCGGGATCACTACCAGCGGCAAGACCAACAGCCGCTTCGGCGGCTATACCTTCCAGGCGGCAGGCTCCGGCTTCATCATCACCGAGGACGGATACATCCTCACAAACCACCACGTCATTGACGGCTCCGATACCGTCACGGTCGCTACATTCGATGAAGAGACCTACGACGCAAAGGTCATCGGCTATGACGAGAGCAGCGACATCGCCATTCTCAAGGTTGAGGCAACGAATCTCAAGCCTGTCACTGTCGGCGATTCCGACAAGCTGCGCGTCGGCGATCCCGTCTACGCCATCGGCAATCCGCTCGGCGAGCTGACCTTCTCCCTGACCCACGGCATTGTGAGTGCCCTGAGCCGCAACGTCAAGACGGGCTCCCATACGATGAACCTGATTCAGACCGACTGTGCCATCAACTCCGGCAACTCCGGCGGCGCACTATTCAACAGCCGCGGTGAGGTGGTCGGCATCACCAACGCCAAGTATTCCGCCTCCGGCTTCTCCAACGAGGCGGAGATCGACAACGTCGGCTTTGCCATCCCGGTCAACAGCGTCACGCGCATTGTCACCAGCATCATCGAGAACGGCTATGTCCTCAAGCCCTACATCGGCATTACGGTGGCTCCGCTGTCTGAGGAGACCGCCAGCATCACCGGCATCAAGGCCGGCGCGGTGGTGCAGGACGTCACCGAGGGAGCCCCGGCAGAGCAGGCCGGCATCAAGGTTCACGACGTCATCGTGAAGATCGACGATGTTGACATCAAGGATTCCAATACGCTGGTACAGGCAGTCGCCAAGTCCGAGCCCGGCGATGTGATGACCTTCACCGTCTACCGTCAAGGTGAGGAGATCAAGCTCGACGTTGAGATCGGCTCCAAGACCGAGTCCGCGCTGAAGGACGAGGAAGAAGCTGCGGAATCGACGCCCGCCCCCCAGGAGCAGATGCCGCAGGAGTGGCAGCAGGGCATCCCCGGCTGGAGCAACAATCCGTTTGAAGACTTCTTCGACTTCTATTTCGGCTACTGATCCGTAAACTCTACAGGCAGCCGCCTGAATATTCTATCGCCGCCCTCCGGGGCGGCGATCATTTTTATTTACAGCTCCACCACGAATTCTTCCATGTGCTCCCTTTCCCCGTGCAGCTTGAAGGGCGCCGCATTCGCGGTCGGATAGCCCAGCGCCAGCATCAGGGACGGGATCGTGCCGACCGGAAGCTCAAAGGCGGTCTGCACCGCTCCGCTGTCAAAACCTCTCAGCCAGATGCTGTGCACGCCGAGATCCTCCGCCTCAAACATCATGGAGCTTGCGGCGATGCTGGCGTCCATATCGCCGGAGCAAAAGCCGTCGCGGGGGTTGTGCCAGGCGTCGGATTCCACATAGCAGACGAGAACCACCACGGGCGCGTTATAGGTGCGGGTCAGCTTCGCGGCCTTGCTCAGGGCGGCCTTGCTCTTCAAAACGTAAAAACGCTGCGGCTGATTGTTGCACGCGGTCGGCGCGATGCGTCCGGCCTCCAGGATTTTATAGAGCTTTTCTTCTTCGACGGGCTTTGCCGCAAAGCTGCGCTCAGAATATCGGTTTCTTGCAAGCTCCAGGAATTCCATGTCGCTATCCCCTTTCTTCATCCGTTTATCGGTCTTTTTTATTCGCTTCAAGCCACCTGGCCATGGCGTCCGCCATCGCGCTGCTGCCGGCAGGCTGATCCTGCTTTGCCAGGTACTTCTGCACCTCGCGTTTGTTTGCGCCGGCGCTTGCACGGCGTTCCTTGAAATCCGCCAGCTTCTCCCGGTAGCCGCAGACGCAGACAAACATCTGCTTTTCGCCCTCGCCGCGCAGCTCCATCTTTTTGTGGCAGTTGGGACAGCGCGCGTTGGTGATCTGAGTAATGCTGCGCCGGTAGCCGCACTCGCGATCCGGGCAGACCAGCATCTCGCCCCGCTTTCCCTTCACCTTGAGCAGCATTTTCCCGCATTCCGGACACGGGGAGCGCGTCTGATTGTCGTGGTGGAAGGTCTTGTCGCTGGCTTTGACCTGTTTGACCAACTCCGTCGCGTATGCGCGCATATCCGCGACAAACTGCTTGTCGCTGGCTTTTCCTTTGGCGATTGCGGCCAGCTTGTCTTCCCAGCGCGCCGTCATCTCCGCCGAACGCAGCTCCTCCGGAACCAGCTCGACCAACTGAAGCCCTTTGGAGGTGGGCACCAGTTCTTTGCCGCGGCGTTCGATATAGAAGGAAGAGAACAGCTTTTCGATAATGTCCGCCCTCGTTGCAGGCGTCCCAAGGCCGGAGGTCTCCTCCAGGATTCTGGACAGGTTCCTGTCGCTGACGGTAGCGGAGGGATGCTCCATGGCAGAGAGCAGCGTCGCCTCCGTATAGCGTGCGGCCGGCTTGGTTTTCCCCGGCCGGAGCGTTATCGCGAAAACCGGCAGCTTATCCCCCTGGCGAAGCGCCGGCAGCCGCTGCTCCTCTTCATCCTCCGCCTCCTCTTCCATGGTGAAGCTGCGGTCATAGGCAGCGCGCCAGCCCTGATTGAGCACATGCTTGCCCCGTGCGGTGAAGGTTTCGCCCCCGATATTGAGGGTAAGCTTGACTTCCTCATACTCAAACGGCGGCATCAGCACCGCGAGGAAGCGGCGAACCACCAGATCATAGATATTCCGCTCCGGGCCGCTGAGATCGTACAGATACGGCTGTTCCTCGGTCGGGATGATGGCGTGATGGTCGGTCACTTTGGCATTGTTCACAAGATATTTTACCTGCAGGGGCCGCTTGCGATAGATTTCCTGCGCCAGCGGCTTGTAGACGTCCACCATGCAGCTTTGCAGGCGCTCCGGCAGGGTAGAAACCACATCGTCGGAGATGTAGCGGGAATCGGTGCGCGGATAAGTCAGGAGCTTATGCTGCTCATAAAGCCGCTGCATGATGTCAAGCGTCTCTTTCGCGGAGTAGGCGTATTTTTTATTCGCGTCCCGCTGCAGCTCCGTGAGGTCGTAGGCAGCGGGCGGCGGCGTCTGCTTCCAGGTCTTTTCCACCCTGGTCAGCACCGCGCTCTTGCCCTTGAGCTTTGCAGTCAGTTCCTCCGCTTTTTGTTTGTCAAAGATGGAGGCGTTCCCCTTCCCGTCCCGCCAATACGCGGTAAAGCCGTCCAGCTTTGCCGAGATGCCCCAGTATTCTTTGGGGACAAAGCGCCGGATCTCTTCTTCGCGCCGCGTGATGAGAGACAGCGTCGGCGTCTGTACCCGGCCGGCGGAGAGCTGGGCGCCCCACTTGCAGGTAAGCGCGCGGGTCACGTTCAGGCCAACCAGCCAGTCGGCCTCGCTGCGGGCCTGCGCGGAGCGGTAGAGGCTGTCGTATTCCGCGGCAGGCTTGAGATTCTGAAAGCCCTCGCGGATGGCCTTATCCGTCTGTGAGGAGATCCACAGGCGCCGGGTCTTGCCCTTCCAGCCCGCCTTCTGCATGATCCAGCGGGCGACAAGCTCACCCTCCCGTCCGGCGTCGGTGGCAATGATGAGCTCCGTCACGTCGCCCCGCTTCATGAGGTTGGAGACCGTCTGGTACTGCCTGCGCGACTCCGGGATCACCACCAGCTTCATCGTCTGCGGGAGCATGGGCAGATCCTCCATGTCCCACTTTTCCCACCTTTTTTCATATACGTCCGGGTCGGCCAGGGTCACGAGATGGCCAAGGGCCCAGGTCACGATATACCGGTCCCCCTCCATATATCCGTTTCCGCCTCTTGTACAGCCCAGCACGCGGGCCAGCTCACGCCCGACAGAGGGCTTCTCCGCCAAAACCAGTGTTTTTGCCATGTCGTTTTCGCCTTTCTTCGTCCTGTATGCTGTCCGATGTGACAGCATGTTCATTCTACCATACGCGCCCCCATGGAGCAAGAGCATGGTTGAGAAAAAGCTCACAGCAAGCATGGCGCACGCTGTGAGCTCAGGGCTTTTCTTCCGAGGAAAATCTTTACATTTTTACAGCAAATAAGCCGCCTGCGCCGCCGGAATGGAGAAACAGCACAGTCTCTTCCGCTCCGAAACGGCCCTCCGCGGCCATCTCCAGCAGGCCCGCGAAAGCTTTCCCGGTATAGACCGGATCCAGGAAAATCCCCTCCTGCTCTGCCATCAACGCGACGGCGTCGTTCCCGGCCTTTGAGGCGATCGCGTATCCCGGACCGCACATATCCCGCAGCGTAAAGTCGGAAGCGCTGATCGTCAGATCAGCCTCCAGCAGGGCAGCCGCCTCTCTCATCAGTGCCGGGGTGATCTGATCGAAGGGATCGGTATCCACCATCATGCCGTATACCTTCGTATCCGGCAGATAGAGCTTTGCCCCCAGCGCAAGGCCGGCCATCGTTCCGCCGCTGCCCTCCGCGCAGATCAGATGATCGACCGGAATTCCCTGATCCCGTATTTCTCTGGCGCATTCCACATATCCCAGCGAACCCAGCGCGTTCGAGCCGCCGCAGGGGATCTTGTAATACGGCCTGCCGAGCTCCTTACCGACCCGATCCATCTCCGCATAGATGTCCGCGTAATCATCGGTATCGACAAAGCGCACGTCAGTTCCCATCAGATGCTCCAGAAGCTGATTGCCCAGCCGCTCGGTCACGCCGCGCTTTTTCAGGATCAGAATTGGCTTCATGCCCAGCTTCCCGGCTGCGGCAGCGGTCAGCATGGCGTGGTTGGACTGCGCGCCGCCGGTGGTGAAAACGATCTCCGCCCCCTGCTTTTTTGCGTCCGCGAGGAGATATTCCAGCTTCCGGGTCTTGTTGCCGCCCAGGCCGAGGCCGGTCAGATCGTCACGTTTGATCAAAACATTTGTTCCCAAAAGTCTGCTGATATTCTCCAGCCTGTGGATCGGCGTGGGAAATATGCCGAGGGAGACCTTCGGGAAGCTGTCAGGTTCTCTCATGTTTGCTGCACCTCATTTCTGTGTTCCGCCTGATAGATCAGTTCTCCCAGAGCCTGATAGAGAATATTCGGCTCGATAGGCTTCGTGAGATGGGCGTTCATCCCCGCCTGGAGCGATCTCTGTACGTCCTCATCAAAGGCATTGGCTGTCAGCGCAATGATTGGTAACCGCCGCAAACGCCCTGTTGCACGCAAGATAGGCCCCGGTCTCGGCGTCCTTGGTGAAGGTCATGCCCGGCATGTTGTTGAGGAGGGATTCGATGGTGTTTTTGAGCTCCGCGTCCTTCGCCGCTTCCTCAAGCCCGCGTTTGAATTTCGCCTTCTCCTCGTTGACGACGAAGGTGTGCAGCAGGCAGGTGCCCAGCATGTAGGCGATGGTATACAGAGGCAGCAGCGGATACCAGATCTGGATAAACAGCAGTACCGCCATCAGCAGGCCGAAAAGGGCCAGGGTCCGGTACTTGCCCCGTTTCTCTGCGCGGCTGCGGAACATCGACACAACGGCGTAAATCGCGATGAGAAGAAGCAGCAGGATCTGGCAGGCGAGCATGATGTGGCGCAGCGGCAGGGCGCTGTAGACGCACCGGCTGTCGATGGTGAAGAGCACCGGCGTAAAGATGTTGACGACGGCGAGGACGGTAATGAGTCCCGCCAGGACGCGCCCCGCCAGGATCAGGCCCTTTCCGAAGCTGCTCTCCTCGTCCAGATACACCACCGTATACTTGACCCAGAGCAGCACGCCGACCGCCATCGCGATAAAATAGACGGTCGTATCGGCAAAGAGCAGGCGCGGCAGCTTCATGCCCTCGATGATGCCCCAGAGTATATCCAGTATGTAATACGCCAGCACGGCGAACAGGAACCACCTGTATACCCTCCAGGCGGGCTTTTCAAACGCGCCCTCCTGATTGAGCATTACGTCCTGATTTTCGATCAGCAGGATCAGCACCGCCAGCAGACCGATCGCGGAATAGTACATACCTCGCATTCTCTTTTCGCTTTAAGGATAAAGGAACAAATAATCGATTTTTTCATTTAACCCTATTTTTGGTATAATACCATATATTGCTCTCGATTTCTACCCTGTGTGACAATAAAAATCCACAAAATGTAAAATAGCTGCACGGCGAAACGCCATGCAGCTGTCATATTAAAAGCTCTGTTGATTATTTGTTTTTCGTATCCTGCGAGGCATGCGCCCGATGGTTACGCTTCGGTCGCTTTTTGCCGGTTCTGAATCACCTGCTCGGCAAGCTCGGCCATGCAGGAGATGAATTCATTGCAGCGTGCCGTGTCGATTTTGATTTCTTCACAGCGGACTGCGCCGTATTTCTCCCGAAAGCCGCCCGTCAGCTCTCTGGCAAGCGCGGCAATTGTCTCTTTGGCTTCGAGGTTTTCCGAATCGCTGTACGGAAAGCACAGTCCTGCGGCCATCACAGCCCCGGATATCGCGCCGCAGACCTCACCGCAGCGAAGCCCGCCCCCAAAGCCGCCGGAGACGGCCAGCGCGGTTTTCTCGTCCAGGCCGGTGTATTTTCCGCAGGCGCACAGAACGCTCTGCGCGCAGTTGAAGCCCTTCGTATGATAGGCGACCGCCAATTCTCCGATGGTCATGGGAACCTCCTTCTGCCTGTTCCGGCAATACCGTTATGCTTTCCTACCGATCTCCGCTTTAAAGCGCTCACAGCCCTCAAGCTGCTCTTCCGCGCTCAAGAGCGTTGTCTCCGTGATATTCTCGCCGCCGTGGAGTCTGGCAAGCTCCTGCCTGCGTCCCTCCCGATCCAGCGGGAAAACGTCGGTATAGGTTCTGCCGTCCCGTTCCTGCTTGCGTATAAGATAGTGCTGATCCGCCATGGCCGCGATCTGCGGCAGATGCGTCACGCACATGACCTGCTTGCCGAGGGAGACGCAGTACAGCTTCTCCCCCACTCTCTGCGCGGCGATGCCGGAGACGCCGGTGTCGATCTCGTCAAAAATCATGGTGGCTACCGGGTCTTTTTCAGCGAAAACATTTTTCATGGCCAGCATGATACGGCTCAGCTCACCGCCGGAGGCAATGCGGCTGATGCGCCCCAGCTCCTCCCCGGCGTTGGCGGACATGACAAAGCGGATTTCATCGCAGCCGTTGGCGTCGAAGCCGGGATCGCCGCTGAGGGGCGCAAACTCCACCGCAAAGCGAACCGACGGCATGTTGAGCTGCCGCAGCTCGCCGATAATGCGCTCTTCCAGGAGCTTTGCCGTCTCCCGTCTGTTCCGGCTCAGACGCGCGGCCGCACCGCGGCAATCCTCAGCCGCCGCCGCGAGCTGCTTTTTCAGCTTCTCGCTGCGCTCGTCCGCGTACTGGATGTTGTCAAGCTTTTCACGGCACTCAGCGAGATAGGCGATCAAAGCGTCCTCGTCGCGGGTGTACTTTCTCTGCAGCTTTCCGAGCAGAGCGATTCGGGTCTCCAGATTGTCGTATTCCTCCGGGGAAAAGTCGAGGTTCTCGCGAAAATCCCGCAGGCTCTCCGCCGCGTCCGTAAGGCTGAATGCTGCGCTGTTCAGACTTTTCTCGGCGCTCTCCAGCTCGGGCGCATACGCGGCGGCCTTGCCGACATAGTAGGCGGCATTCTGCGTCAGCGTCTGGGCGTTGTCCTCATCGCCCGCCAGCATGGCGATCGCGGCGTCCAGCGCTTCGCTCAGCTTCTCGGCGTTGCGGAGCAGATCCCGCCTTGCGCAGAGGCTGTCATACTCCCCCGGTTTCAGTTCGGCCCTTTCCAGCTCCTGAATCTGATAGCTGAGACTGTCGCTCAGGCGTTCCTTCTCGATTTCGTCCATTTCAAGGGCGGAGAGTTCTTTTTGAATACCGCTGTATTTCTGATAAGCGCTCCGATAGGCGGCAAGGAACGCAGGGTCCGTACCGAAGCGGTCAAGATATTCTCTGTGCCGCCGTTCATCCATGAGCTGTCTGCCGTCGTTCTGTCCGTGGATATCCACAAGCAGGGCCGCAAGCTCTTTGAGCTGGGACGCGGTGACGGGATTCCCGCACACACGGCAGCTGCTTTTCCCGTCCGAATGGATGCGGCGCTGGATGATCAGCTCATCCTCCGCCTCGATTTCATTGTCCTTCAGCCAATCCTCACAGCCCTCCACATCGAAAGCGGCCGTGACCATGCCTTTCTCGGCGCCGCGGCGGACGAGCTCGCGGCTGACCCTCTCGCCGAGCACGGCGCCGATGGAATCGATCACGATCGATTTGCCCGCGCCCGTCTCGCCGGTCAGGACGTTCAGGCCGCGCCCGAAGGCGATGTCGGCCCGCTCTATAACGGCAATATTTTCAATGTGGAGTTCGTTGAGCATGTTCCGCCCCCTGTAAAATCAGAAAAGCTGGTCGATTTCTTTATAAAGATTCACGGCAGACGCATTGTCCTTCATGGCCAAAAAGGCGGTGTCGTCGCCGGCCAGAGTGCCGACGAGACCCTCAATTTCCATCCCGTCCAGCGCGGAACAAGCGCCGTTTGCAAGCCCGGGCAGTGTTTTGATCACCAGAATGTTCTGCGCAAGATCATAGGAAACAATGCTTTCCTTGAAGATTTTTTTGAGTCTCTGATCCAGATCCGGCGTCTCCTGCTTCGCCGCCGCAACATATCTGTAGTTCCCTTTCGGTCCAAGCTCTTTGACAAGACGCATATCCCGGATGTCGCGTGAAAGGGTCGCCTGCGTGCTCTTGACGCCACGCTCCGCAAGGGCCTCCAAAAGCTGGTTCTGGGTCTCGATGTCTCTTTCGCTGATGATTTCCATGATAACGCTCTGTCTGCCGAGTTTCATCATGTGTCCTCCTGTTTTTGTTTACCTTAATTTTTCAAATGCAATTGCGTAGAAATTCCTGAGTCCGAGGTCTGCCATATGCGTATAGATTTCGGATCTGCGGACGACGATTTTGTCTCCGCCGGCAAGGTCCGTGACGGAATACCCGTCGACCGAGAGATAGGCGCGCCGGTCGTGCTGTTTTTCCATTTCAACGGTGATCACCTTTCCCGAGCCGAGAACGAAGCTGCGCGAGCTCATCATATGCGCGCAGATGGGACTGATGATGATCGCCTGTGCTTCAGGCTCTACAATCGGCCCGCCGGCTGACATGGAATATCCTGTCGAGCCCGTGGGGGTGGAAAGAATGATGCCGTCGCCGGAAAACGCTGTGATGCGGTTGCCGTTGCACAGGGCCGTGATCTTGATGCAGTCGCCGTAGCCGTGCATGACAACGTCGTTGAGCGCCTGATCGCGCAGGATCTCCTTCCCGTTTCGATAGAGCGTCACATCCAGCTTCATGCGGCGGCTGAGCCTGTAGTCCCCTTTTGCCGCCCGGAGTACATATTCGTATTCCTCCGGCTCAAGATTTGCCATAAAGCCCTTGGTGCCGAGATTGATGCCGAGCATGGGAACCGTATACGGATGGATCTGTCGCGCCGCATGGAGAATCGTACCGTCGCCGCCGATCACAATGACCAGCGTGCAGTTCGGCGCCTGCGAAGAGAGCGAAGTAAATGCAAGCCCTTCCGGAAGGATTGCGTCCCCGTCATCGGCAAAGATCGGGCAGAAACAGGTTTCAAAGCCGTTCGTATTCAGCAGCCCGGCAACGCGTCTGCTGAGCTCACAGTTTTTGTCGCGAAAAGGGTTTGGACAGATTGCGATCATAGAAACCTCCGGGCTGAAACGCCCCTTCTGAGAACATGCACAATCAAAAAATCAGATAACTGCATGTTGTTTGGATTATAGCATATTACAGCGACGTATGGGAAGAGGCAACGATGGACGAAATGTCAAAAGTGCGGGATTGACCCTCGCTGTTTTTCAGATGGCAAAGGTATTCGATATTCCCCTCCGGTCCCTTGATCGGAGAGTAATCCAAGCCGACAGCCGAGAGGCCTGCTTCCGGCACAAAATCCAGTATTTCCCGAATCACGCGCTCGTGAACGGCGCTGTCGCGGACGACGCCTTTTTTGCCGACGTCCTCGCGTCCGGCTTCAAACTGCGGTTTGATCAGGCAGATAAAATCGGCGTCCGGGCAGAGAAGCGCTTTCACGGCGGGAATCACCAGCCTGATGGAAATAAAGGAGACATCCATCACCGCAAGCTCGATCGGCTCGGGAATCTGTTCCTGCGTCACATAGCGCAGATTGGTGCGCTCCAGATTGACGACGCGCTCATCCGTCCTGAGCTTCCAGGCGAGCTGTCCGTAGCCGACGTCGACCGCGTAGACCTTCTTCGCCCCGTGCTGGAGCAAGACGTCCGTAAACCCGCCCGTCGACGCGCCGCAGTCAAGACATGTCTTTCCGGCGGGATTCACGGGAAAAACCTTCAGTGCCTTGTCGAGCTTGAACCCGCCGCGGCTGACGAAGGGCAGCGCCTCTCCGTGCAGCTCGATTTTTGCTTCGGGATCGACCGGGGTTCCCGGCTTGTCCACGCGCTGCCCGTTGACAAAGACAAGGCCGCTCATGATCGTGGTCCTGGCGCGTTCCCGACTTTCCGTCAGGCCGCGTTCAAACAGAAGCTGATCCAGTCGTGTCTTCTTCATGCTTCCTCCGCGCCGCAGCCGCACATGGCCTTTGCCGTGCGGACGATCCCGTCCGCGTCGATCCCGTTGTTATGCCGGAGCTCGTCTACCGTGCCGTGGGCAACGATCCCATCGCCGAGATTGAGCAGTACGGCCGCCTTCGGATGTATGCTGCTCTCCATGCAAGCGGAGAGAATGCGGCTGCCGATGCATCCGGCGGCGCAGACCTCCTCCGCGATCAGGAGGCGCCCGGTCTTTTTTGCGGAGGCAAGGCACTGCTCATAGCGGTTGGGAAAGACGATGCCGAGCTTGATGATCTCCGCCGAGATCCCCTGCACCGCAAGCTTGTCGGCAGCGGCCAGCGCCTCGTTGATCATGGTTCCGCAACACACGATACTGATATCGGAGCCTTTCCGCAGAACTGTCTCGGCGCTTACGGAACAGTCCGTATAGCGCCCCTCGCCCCCCCGGGGGTAACGCACGGCGACAGGCCCCGCGATATCGTGCAGGGCGGCGCCCAGCATCTCATGCAGCTCGGCAAAGCTGGCCGGGCACATCACAGTCATGCCCGGAATCGTTCCGAGATAGCTGATATCAAAAAGACCCTGATGTGTTTCCCCGTCGCTTCCGACAAGTCCGGCTCGATCCACGCACAGCACCACATGAAGCTTCTGGAGAGACACATCATGGATCAGCATGTCAAAGCTGCGCTGCAAAAAACTTGAATACACCGCGAAAACAGGGATAAGCCCCTGCTTTGCCATAGCGGCAGCCGCAGTGACGGCGTGCCCCTCCGCGATGCCGACGTCAAAAAAGCGATCCGGAAACTTTGCCTCAAAGCACTCCGTCCCGGTGCCGCCCGCCATCGCCGCCGTGATCGCGACGATCCGCCTGTCCTGCTCGGCATACTGGCACAGGAACTCGCCCACTCTGTCGGAGAACCCGACGCCGACCGGCGCAAGCTCCCCCGTGGCGGGATCAAAGGGCCCGACGCCGTGATACTTGTCCGGATGCGCTTCGGCGTAGGGACAGCCTTTTCCCTTCCGTGTCAGCACATGGAGAAGCACCGGCTGCCTCAGATCCCTGGCGAGCCGGATGGCGTTTTCAAGCTGTTCGACGTCATGTCCGTCCACGGGGCCGAGATAATAAAGGCCCATATCGCTGAACATATTGCTCGGCAGGAGCCAGGATTTGAGCTTCTCCTTGGACTCGTGGACGAAATCATAGATCCCGCGCGTATGCCTGGAAGCGCTGCGAAACCATTTTTTGAAATTGAGATATCCGGGCTTGATCCGCATCGCCTGCAAAAGCTGCGCCGTACCGCCCACATTTTTGCTGATCGACATGGTGTTGTCGTTCAGAATAATGACAAGCGGCTCGCCGCTGGCGGCGGCGTTGCACAGGCCCTCATAGGACAGCCCGCCGGTCAGCGCGCCGTCGCCGATCAGCGCCACGACATCGTAATCCTCGTGCTGCAGGGTACGGGCCTTTGCCATGCCGACGGCGGTGGAAACAGACGCGGAAGCGTGTCCGGCGATGAAGGCGTCGTCGACGGCCTCGTTCGGTTTCGGAAAACCGGAAATCCCGCCCGCCTGACGAAGCGTATGGAAGCCGCTGCGCCGCCCGGTAATGATTTTGTGGGTATAGCACTGATGACCGACGTCAAAAATAAGCCTGTCCTTTTGCGTATCATAGACCCTGTGTATGGCGACGGTAAGCTCCACCGTACCCAGATTGGACGCAAGATGTCCGCCTGTCTGCGCGACGCTCTCGATTTCAAAGCGGCGAAGCTCCTCGCAGAGCAGAGGCAGATCGCTCTTATTCAGTTTTTTAATATCCGCAGAAGAATTGATCGTTTCTAATATACTCAAAATATTCCTCTGAATAACCCCGCCGAAACGGTTTTAGTTTTCTCTGACAGAGAGCGCGTCAGCAAGAGCGCACAGGAAAGCGGTATCGGTGAAGGCTTCGTTCAGCAGTTTTTTGGAAAAATCCGTAAGCTGCTCCACGGTCTTCCGGCACCCTTCCAGACCCATGAGCACCATATAGGTGTTCTTGTTTTCGTCTTTGTCCGAGCCGATGGGCTTTCCCAGCTCTTCCGCCGTGCTCATCACGTCGAGCATATCGTCGCGGATCTGAAAAGCCATCCCCAGCGCGGCACCGAAATGCCCCGCGCAGTCGAGCATCTGTCTTGAGCCGCCCGCCGCCGCGACGCCCATCTGACACGCGGCCGCCAAAAGGGCCCCGGTTTTGCGGCTGTTGATCTCGGTGAGCTCCTGCTCCGTGAGGCTGCGCCCTTCCCAGAGCATGTCCAGATACTGCCCGGCGCACATCCCGTCCAGCCCGACGGCGCCGGCCAGGATTTCGGCGCAGGCGGCCTTCCGCTCGGGCGGCAGCGCACAGCGCAGGATCGTCCCGAAGGCCTCCGCCTGCAGCGCGTCCCCCGCAAGGGTAGCCGTGCACTCCCCGTAGACGATATGGTTTGTCGGCTTTCCGCGGCGGAGCTCATCGTTGTCCATACAGGGCAGATCGTCATGGATCAGGCTGTAGGTATGGAGCATCTCCACCGCGCAGGCGACGGGCATCGCAGCCTCGATATCCCCGCCGGAGATCCGGCAGAACTCCAAAACGAGCATCGGTCGAATACGCTTCCCGCCCGCGAGCAGGCTGTATCGCATCGCCTCCGCAAGACCCGCCTGCGGCAGGCCCTCCGGAAGTTTGAAGTACGCCTCCAGCGCGGTTTCGATTTTTTTCTTGTAATCCTCAGTTGTCATTTCCGGTTTCTTCCTCAAACTCACTCTCGACCGGGCTGCGGTCAGGGCCTTTTCTCAGCTTCACGACCTTCTGCTCCGCTTCGTCCAGCATTTTGCTGCAGGAGGCGATCAGGCCCGTCCCCTCCTCATACAGCTGAAGAGAGTCGTTAAGCGGCAGGTCGCCCTTCTCAAGATGACGGACGATTTCCTCCAGGCGGCCGAGCGCTTCCTCGAAGCTCATGGTCTGTTTTTTCGTAGCCATTGTTAACTCCTTTTTACGTTTTCCACGCGGCAGTCCGCGCTGCCGTCGGAGAGCCGAAGCCGAATTTCATCCCCAACGCCGAGCTGTGAAACGCTGTGAAGGCAATTGCCCTCCCTGTCGCTTGCGATCGAATACCCGCGCGTCAGCACGCGGAGCGGGCTCATCGCCTCCAGCGACGCCGCGAGGCCTACAAAGCTCTGCCTGTATCTGCCGAGCTGCTGTGTCTGCGCGGTACAGAGGCGTTCGCGGCAGCGGTCAAGCTCCATTCGCCGGTTATCAATTGCGGCGGCCGGTTCCGTCAATACGCGCCGCTCACTGCAGCTTTCAAGCCGGTCGCGCAGGAATGAGATGTGCTTCCGCATCCCCTGGGAGGCACGAAGCTCGAAGCCCGTCAGCAGATCCGCGATCTCCCGGCAGTCCGGCACCGCGATCTCCGCGGCGTTGGAGGGTGTGGAGGCGCGTCGGTCGGCGACAAAATCGGAGATGGTGACGTCCGGCTCGTGTCCGACGGCGGAGATGACCGGAAGTCTCGACGCGTAAATCGCCCGCGCAACGCGCTCGTCATTGAACGCCCACAGATCTTCGATCGAGCCGCCGCCGCGCCCCGTGATGATCAGATCGGCAACGTCGAACTCGTTGGCGTACCGGATCGCGCCCGCGATCTCCGCCGGGGCTTCCGCCCCCTGAACGCGGACCGGAAGCAGGATGACCTTTGTCAGCGGCCAGCGGTGACCCAGGATGCGGATCATATCATGGATCGCAGCCCCCGCGGAAGACGTGATGATGGCAATACGCCCCGGGAAGCGCGGAAGGGGCTTCTTGTGTGCGGGATCGAACAGCCCCTCGGCGTCAAGCTTCGCCTTCAGCTGCTCGAAGGCGACCTGAAGATCGCCGACTCCCTCCGGCATAAGCTGGCTGCAGTAGAGCTGATAGGCCCCGTCCCGCGGATAGACGGAGACGCGCCCCCATACGGTGACGCTCATTCCGTTTTCCGGACGAAAACGGAGCTTCATGGCGCTGCTCTTGAACATCACGCACTTCAGGCTGCTCTCGGGATCCTTGAGCGTAAAATAGTGATGCCCGGAGGGATAGATTTTATAATTTGACAGCTCGCCGCGGACGCAGACATGGGACAGGAGCGGCTGGCTGTCAAGCAGATCACGGATATAAAGCGTAAGCTCGGTAACGCTCAGCGCTTTTTCCATATTCATGTCTCCGCCCGGCTGCGCATAAAGCCGCCCAGAACGCCGTTGACGAAGGCCACCGTGTCCGGATCGTCATAGCCCTTGGCAAGCTCCACCGCCTCGTTGATCGAGGCCGCGTCGGGAATGTCGTCCATATACAGGATCTCGCACAGCGCGACCCGCAAAACCGCAAGCGCGGTGCGGGAGATCCTCTCCAGCTTCCAGCCCCTGGAAAAGCGGCGGATCTGCTCGTCGATCTCTTCGCGGTGCTCATCGAGAAGCGTAACGAGACGGGTAATATACTCCATCTGCTTTTTGTCCGGAAGCTGCGCGTACAGCTCGTCCTCCTGCGCAAGGCTTTCATAGTGCTCAGGCGCGAAGAAGCGATCCAGAAGCTCCTGCGGCGCTTCCCCCGTGGCGGCAGCGGCGAAGCCGAGCTGAATGGCGATTTCTCTCGCCGTCGTTCTGGTCATAACTCTATACCTCCGGTTTATTTATCAAACGCGATGCCGGAAACATGCACATTGACCTCGGCCTGCTCGATGCCGGTGGAGGCCTGCAGCAGGGTCATGACCTTCTCCTGCACATCCTGGGCAACCTTTACGATGTTGCAGCCGTACACGACATTGATAATGACGTCAATGATGATCTTCCCGTCCGTAAACTGCACCTTGATTCCCTTGTTGACCGTCTTGAGACCGATCAGCTCCGCAAGCTCCGCGCCGGCCGTATAGGAGAGCCCGGCGACACCCTCGACCTCGCAGACAGCGGATTTGACAACGCCGGCGATGACTTCTTCCGAAATATTGATACTGCCTTTTTCCACCTGGCAGCTGATATAATTCTCGCCCATGATGAACCTCCAAAATAAAATCATGTCATTGTATCATATCCGGAGAGAAAAAGGAAGCTCTTTTCTCGCAATTTGACCTGAAAATGCAAAAATATTCAGGCGCCGCCTTTCGGCGCGCCTGAATATTTCATGCTTTCACTTCAATGATGCTGAGCTGTGCCGGACGGTAATTCGTTTCCGTACAGATCACGTCCGTGATCCTGGCGACCGCCTCGTCGCTCAAGCCCTCCATCGGCGCCGGTACGGCAACCGTAATCTTATCCGTGCCGATATAAACGACACAGTCGGCAAAGTTTTTTGCCAGCAGCAGATTCTCGATCTGCGCCTCCTGCATGGAGCAGGCCGCCATATTGGTGATCGCGCTCATGGCCCCGTCGATCGTCTCCTGGGAGGCGGATTCAGACGCAGCCGCTGTCTGAAGGAGCTCGAGCGCCTCATCCCGGGAGACCTGACGGGTAAGCCGCGCCTCCGCGAAATACTCCGTGCCGGAGGTGATCAGGGTCTTTTCAAAATCCATCTGCGCCGCCGCCATAGCCTCATCCTCCGCGTAGACCATTTCCGCGTCGGGCTTTCCCCAGTGGCTGTTGTAGCTCCAGTTCAGGGCGACCGCCGCGCATACGAACATCATTACCGCCAGCATGGTCAGATTCCGTTTCCGATTCTTCATAAGGCAATATTCTCCTCCCCGCTTAATTGCATAATTTCAGGATCGTGATTTTATCAGAACCGAAACCAGTATATGAGCCGACGGCGCGGATAATGTCAAGTCTGACTGCGGCGTTTGAAGCGCCGCTGCACGCGACCACAACACCGCTGTCGGAAATCAGGACGCACGCCTCCCCGACCCCCTGGGTTCTGGACAGGAGCTGTGCAAGCGCCTCCTGCTCGCTCTCCGCCCCGCGCTCCTGCTTCTTTTCCGTTGCGGGAAGCAGCATGAGCATAAGGCCGACAAGGAGGATCAGGATCGGGTATTTCCATTTTCCAAGCGCCGCGCGGAGCCCTGCCAGATCTTCACTCATGGATGCTCCAGTCCTGCCTTTCCGTCGGAATCCCAAGATCATCGCGAATCACAAGCTGCAGCCGCTCGACAGAATCGGGCGGGCCCGATGCGCTGACCGTCGCCGCATACGGGAGGAGCGCGCCGCTTTCGTCCGTTTTCAGCTCGACTGTCGCATGGAGATCGCGCAAGCCGAGGGCGCTCCCCTTCTCAACAATGTATTGTTCACAGTTCTGCGCCATGACCAGCTCCCGCAGCAGATTTTCATGCTCCAACCCGCTGTTTATGATCTCGGCCTGCGCGCTGTTTACCTTCGCCTCGGCAAGGCTGAGGGCGTCAAAATCGAAATCTCGCAGGGGCGCGGCGACGGCGGCGACAAGAAGCGCGGTACAGAGCACGCGCGTGACGCGCTTCGCATTCCCCTCCGGGCAGAGCCACAGCGAAGCCCCGCTCAGGAAGGAAATTGCGATAAGCGGTTTTAACTCTGCGATCATGCGGACACCGCCTTCATCGCCGCGGTAAAAGAGAGAAAGAGCATCATGGCATTGCAGCCGAGCAGTCCCATCAGCATGCCTGCGGCGCTGCCTACGCAGGAAAACAGCTTTTGCAGTCTGGGGTTCTGCACGGCTTCCGCGGCAGCGGCGACCGCTTTGAAAAGAAATCGCTTCACGCACAAAAGCGCAAGCGGGCCGGCGCACACCACGCTTACGGCAATCAGCCCAACCGCGCCTGTACAGCTTCGGATCACGGAAGCAGCGGAGAGGACAGCGGCCGAAGCGTCGGACAGCATCCCGCCCACCACCGGCAGCACGCCCGAAACCACGCTGCGCATCGCTTTGATGGCGGCAGCGTCCACAGAGGTGCTGACGATCGAGCTCAGGCTCAGGTAAGCGGTAAAGGCGAGCGCCGCCCCGGTCATAATGGTTTTCGCCGCCCATTTTGAAAGCGCCTCCATGGCGCTCAGGACAGGATTGGGAAACAGAATATTGGCAAGCCCCAGCGCCATTGCGTCATAGACCAGCGGGATCACCGCCTTCTGAGACAGTGACATCATCACGTCCATCGCCAGACACGCCGCCGCATAGCGCACGGCTGAGGAACTGACCGCCCCGCCCGCCGCGGCGGCAGTAAAGGTCACGGGAAGCGCGGTGCGGGAATAATCCGACAGCCGATAGATTGTCTCCAGCGTTTGAGAAACAAGGCTGTCCACATTCCCGGCCAGGAGGAAAGCCGCGAAACAGAACGTGAGGATCTCGACCGCCGCGCGTATTTTTTCATCGCCGCAGACGGCGCCGGCCAGCGCGGAGAAAAGGATCAGCCCAAACAGCTCGGCGGCAAATCCCAGATTCTCCCGCAGCCGGTTTTGTATCTCCGCAAGGAATGCGTTCCAAAGCCGACTGAGCGCCGGGAAAGCATCGAATTGTTCCGGCCCGGTGCTGCCGATGATTGCAAGCTCCTTTTCGTTCAATCCCTGCTCCATCTTTCCGGACTCAAAGATCTCCAAAGCCTGTCCGTCGATTTCCTTTGCCCAGGCACGCCCGAAGAAGGCCGGAAGAATTATCAGCATGATCAGGATCTTTTTCACAGCATACCGCCTATCATTTTCATTACGTTCAGCACAGCGGGCAGCGCGGCGGCGGCAGCGCACAGGCCGCCTGTATATTCCAGCGCCGAGGCGAGCGCGGTCTGCGAGGCGTCCCGGCAGAGATCCGAGGCGAATCTGCTTGCCGCTGCGATCCCCAGGCATTTCAGCACGGGCTTCATCTGCATCCCGACATTGCCGAAAATCAGTTCCGTCTCGTGTATCAGGCCGCGAAGTTCTCCGATCAGTGTCCCGCCCGCAAGCAGAATGACCGCAACGGCCGCGGCACTCAGAGAAAACGCCAGCTCCGGATTGAAGCGCCGCAGCAAAAGCCCGGTAAGCGCGCTGAACACGGCCAGCGCCGCGCATTTGAGAAACAGCTCCATTCTCAGAGATTAAACAGCGCCTTGATCATATGAAAAAGCTCGCTGATTTTCTGCACAACCACCATCAGCACCACGACAAGCGCGGTAATCGTCGTCATCAGCGCCTGCTCTTCCCTGCCCGAGCGCTGAAGAAGAATGTTCAAGACCGCAACCAGAATCCCGACCGCGGCAATCTTAAAAATCAGATCGACGTCCATTGGATCTCCTACAGAAGAAGTATGCCCGCCATCAGGCTGACCGACAGCGTAAGCCCAACTGTCAGCCGCGCCTTCTGCGGCTGCTCCCGCTGCTGTTTTTCGCAGTACCGGCGCAGCTCATCCAGGCAGAGGCCAACCGCGTCGAGCTGCCTTGACAGTTCGTAACGCCCCAGCACGGTGCCCGGCTCTTCCAAAATACGGAGCAGCTCCTGATCCATATCTTCCGAACCTGCATACAGCGCCCGCCGCCAGAGCTCCTGGAAGCTGTGTACACCCAGCATGTCCATGGAATCCAGCAGCGCGCTCGCGAACCGGGCGGCCGCTCCGTGCACGCGTTTTTGCAGCAACTGCAAAAGCTCTGGCATGGGTGCGGATTCCCGCTCAAGAAGGCCGAGCAGATGCTCCAGCATATTGCGGAAAGACGCCGCGTTTTCCGCCCTCCGCTTTTCGGCGGCAAGCCTGCGGCGCAGAAACATCAGCGCCGAAAGCTGAAGAAGGACAAAGCCCGTCAGTTTCATCATGGCAGCGCTTCCCTGGTATAGACGCGTTTCCCGTCCTGACAGCGGATGGTGACAAGCTCCTCAAAAATCCCACCTGCCAAAAGTGCCCGGTACAGCGGTCTTTTTTTGAGATCCCCGGCGTCACGCGCGTGCGCGGCGGCAAAAATATGCACGCCGCAGCCGACAATCTCCTCAACGGCGCCGATATCTTCCCGCTGCGTGATTTCATCCATCGCGACAATCTCCGGATTCATTCCGCGAAGCAGCATGATTGCGGCCTGCGCCTTCGGTACGCCGACCATGACGTCGCTGCCCGGCCCCAGGTCAAACTGCGCCGTCCCCGAAACGCTTGCCGACAGCTCATTGCGCTCGTCGATCACCGACACGCAGCACATGCGCGACGCGGCCTGCCGGATCAGTTCTCTCAGAAAGCTTGTTTTTCCGACGCCCGGCGGCGATATGATCAGGATATTCCGTGGATTTGGGCTGATCAAGCCTTCGATCAGCTCTTCGCAGCCGGGTGGGAGCGTATGCGGAACGCGTATCGCGAGGGAGCTGAAGCCGCGCAGCCCGGTCATCGTCCCGCCGGTAAACACCGCTTCGCCGCAAACGCCGATCCGAATGCCCCGGTAATTGATAAACCCGTTTCTGAGCGCCGGCGCCGCGGCATGGAGCGACGCGCCCGTCGCCTTCTCCATGACGTACAGCAGCAGCTGCCGGTCGGTCGTCTGCCAGTCGATCACGCGCTCTCTCCCGTCGAGTATCACAGACGGCGGTCTGCCCGTCCGAAGGCGGATTTCCTCTGCCTTCGGATACTGCTCCAGCTTTTTGGAAAGCGCATCCGGAAGAAGGCTCCTTGCCAATGCCCAGGAATCCATGTCATCATCTCCATGGACAATCTATGCGCCGCGTATGGCGGATATGAAAAAAGAGCCCTGCCTGTCGGCAGAGCCCTTTGATAGATATGGTTCATTTTTATTTTTTCGGCCAGGGGAAGAGCCTGTGCTTCCTGACGAGATAGGCCCTGTCCGCGATCTCCGCCATGGGGCTGTCGCTCAGGGAGTCTGAATAAAAGGCCTCCGTGTGCGCTGTGGGATCGGCGGCATAAAACCTGCGAACCTTTTCATGGTCATGACAGTTTTCCCCCGCTATCCTTCCGGTATGCTTGTCCATCTCCGTCGCGATCAGCCTGACGCCCAGTCTGTCGCAGACCGGCTGCAGCAGAAAGCGCGGCGAGGCGGACAGGATCAGATCGTCGCTGCGCTTCTGATCCAGATACCATTTGCCGATCCGCTTCTCGTTCCGATCCCAGAACTCGCAGACGGTTCGATCAATATCCCCGATTGCAGGGAGGAAGGAAAACAACTGCTGCTTGAGTTCCCTGGCGCTGATCTCTCCCCGGCGATATCGCAGAGCCATTTTCAGGCTTCCCGGAACCGTGGGGATCAGCGCCCGCGGGAAACGGCGCAGGCAGTAGCGGTAGAAGCAGGCCGAACTGTCGGGGTAAAAGATCGTTTTGTCAAAATCGTAGGTATTCATACACTCACCGTTTTATTTGATCCGGAAGGTATTGGCCAGAAGCGCGATATTCATGACGAAGCTCAGCAGCACCGCCGCGAGGGGCGAGAGCAGACCAAACATACCGAAAAAAACCATCACCGCATTGACGAGCGTACAGAGGGCAAAGTTTTCCCACGCGGCGCGATAGACAAGCTTGGAGAGCACGAAAATCCGGGGAATCTTATAGATGTCCCGGTCCATGATCAGCACATCCGCGCAGGCAAGCGCGAGATCCGAGCCCAACGATCCCATGGCGATCCCGACGTCGGCACCGGACATGATCCTTCCGCTGTTTTCGCCCTCACCGACAAACGCGATCGCCGAGCGCGCCCCCTTATTCTTCATCAGATACGCGACCGCCTGGGCCTTCTTATCGGGCTCCAGCTCCGCGCGGAGCATGTCGAAATTCAGACGGGACGCGATCGGACGCGCGACCGAAAGCGCGTCGCCCGTCAGCAGCACCAGCTTCTTGATCCCGTTGACGCGGAGCGTCTCCAACGCGTCAAACGCGCGCCGCCTGACCTTGTCCGTGACAAGAATGAATCCGCAGTAGCGATTGTCCACAGAGACGTGTACGGCCGTACCGGGTCGCGAGGGAATGTTGTACTTGATCCCGTGCTCTTCAAAAAACGCGGCGTTTCCGACATAGACCTGCCGGTTCCCCACATAGGCGCTGACGCCTCTTCCGGGAATATCCCGAATTTTGATGACTTTCAGCACGCGGTCGTCCAGCTTTCCGGCAGCCTCCCGGATCGCCGCCGCGATGGGGTGCCGGGAATAGCTCTCCGCCGTGGCCGCGATCGTGAGAAGCTGACGCTCGCTCATCTTCACAGGGTAGACGTCGGTCACGGCATAGCGCCCTTCCGTGATTGTTCCCGTCTTGTCAAAAATGACCGTCTCTGCCTTTGCCATCGCTTCCAGGCAGTCTTTCCCCTTTGAAAAAATCCCGTTATCCGCGGCGAGGGACAGCGCCTTGCGGTACAGCAGCGGCATCGAAAAGGTCTCAAGCACGGCACGCGACGCAATCAGCAGCACCGCCGCCCTTTGAAGATTCTGTATCCAGCCGCCTCTCAGCGCCGACAGCACGACGCCCAGCAGAAAAGCGAGCCCCAGCACGATCGGGCAATAGAGGCGCTCAAATCGGACGGCGCTGCTCTCCAGCTCCGAGGGGAAATCCGCGGCCGATTCCGCGATGGTCACAATGCGCCTTGCGGTCGACTGTTCATAAGGTCTGGAGACCTTCATCCTGATATCGCTGGTAAGATTCCGGCAGCCGGAATACACCTTATACCCCACGTTGACCGCCCAGGGAGAGCGTTGTCCGGAGACAGCGGCGGTATCGATCGTGGTTATCCCGTCGACGACAACGCCGTCGACGGGAATCCTGTCCCCGGCCGCGACAAAGAGGATATCCCCCGGGACGACAGACGCGGGATCCACGCGCTCAAATCCGTCCTCCGTAACGAGGACGGCCGTCTCCGGCAGGATATCGGAAATCCTGCGCCGGCGTTCCTCGCATTTGGAAGTGAGAACCTTTTCAGCCTGCTCTGTGAGCCACGTTACAAGGCAGAGCAGTACCGACTCCGTATAAAGCCCTGTCGCAAAAAGAAGAACAGACGCCGCGACGGTGATGAGGGAAGAATTCAGGATCTTTCCGCCGCGCAGCTTTTCATATGCGTTCGCCATCTGCTCCGCAGCGGCAAGAAGCGCCGGAATCACATAAGCCGCGGGAACCATCCAGCCGTCCAGAGGAAGGAAACGGATCACGATCAGCAGCGCCAGCGAAAGCGCCTGGAAAATCCAGGTATGCCGTCCGAACGACGGCAGCTCCCGCATCTTCCCCGCAGGCCGCTCACGCTTGAGGCGATTCTTTCCCGCCTCGAAAAGCGCGCGCGCAGCCTTCGCCTTCTCCGCCTGATCCGATGCCTTTTTCTTTATGAAATTCAGCTCGTGCTTTTTTTTAGGCGCGAGATGCTTTCCCATACATTATCACCTTTAGATGCTTTCAGGCATTTTCTTACATCTTGATATGATACATCTATCCGCCCTGTTCTGTCAATAAACATTCCGATATTTCAAAAAACTGTCATTGGATTTTCAATTCAGTCTGTTATTCGTCCTCCCTCTTATCCCCGGAACGAAAAGTCCGTGTTATTCGTCTGCCGCAGCATGATAATCTGAGCCCTGCACGAGCCCGTCCCGCTCGAACGCCCGGTTGACCGCATTCAAAACGCGCTTTTTATCAGCGCTCCACAGCGGCGCGACAAGGCTCCTCTTCGCGCCGTCTCCGGTCAGGCGATGGATGACCATATCCCGCGGGAGATTTCGGATACACGCCTCCAGGACGGCGATATAGCCCTCCAGCGTCAGGACTTCAAACTTCCCGGCGCGGTAGTCCTTTTCCAGATCTGTCCCCTTCAGCACATGCAAGAGCTGCAGCTTGATTCCCCGGACGCCGCTGTCTCCGATATAACGCGCCGTCTGCACCATCCTTTCCGGTGTCTCTCCCGGCAGGCCGAGGATCATGTGGACGATCGTCTCGATCCCCTGCTCCCGCAGGCGCTTCACCGCCTGATCGTAGACGGGAAGCGCATAACCCCGCCGTATATACGCGGCGGTATCCGGATGAATGGTCTGCAGGCCGAGCTCGACCCACACCGGCTTTTCTTCGTTCAGCTCCGACAGGAGACGGAGCACATCCTCACCGAGGCAGTCGGGCCGCGTGGCAATGGAGACGGCCGCGATATCCGGACGACGTATGGTCTGCGTGTAAAGTCTGCGAAGCTTCTCGATCGGCGCGTAGGTTCCGGTATAGCTCTGGAAATAGGCAATGTATTTCCCGGCCCCCTTATCGGAAACGACGGCCTTTGCGGTTTCTATGGCCTCTTCAACATTCTCGCCGACAGGGATCGAAAAATCCCCGCTGCCGCCGAGACAGAAAATGCAGCCGCGGCTGTCCTTCGTCCCGTCCCTTGTCGGACAGGTAAAGCCGCCGTCAAGGGCAAGCTTGTAGACCTTTTCGCCGAAGCGCTCCTTCAGATATGTATTCAGGCTTCTGTAATGCTCCATGTGTCTATGCCCTCAAAAAAGAGCTGCGGCAAAACGCCGCAGCTCCGTAATTCAATCGGTTTCTTACTTGTTCTGTACCGCGTGCTTGGCGGCGATCATGCCGAAGGTGTAGCAGCGGCCGAGAGACAGGCCGGTCTGGTGGAACGGATAGTCCGCGCCGCCGTAGAACGGGCCGCCCAGGTTGCCGACGCAGTAGAGGCCCTCGATGACCTTGCCGTCGGCGTCCAGCGCCTGCGCGTACTCATTGGTCATGACGCCGGAGTCAATGGAGCTGACGCGGATGTGCTTGCGCAGACCCCAGAACGGAGCCTTCAGGATCGGCTTCATGTACTTGGTGGGCTTGCCGAAGTCGGAGTCCTCGCCCTTCTCGCATAGCTCGTTGTAGCGGTCCACGGTGGCCTTGAAGGTGTCGTACGGGATGTCGAGCTCCTTGGCCAGCTCTTCCAGCGTGTCGCACTTGTGCGCGTCGATCAGGTTGACAAACACGCCCGGATGCTCGCCTTCGCTCGGGACGTAGTTCATCATCTTGTCGGCGGGGTAGCTTCTGCTGACGAAGTCCTCGGCGGGCCACTCCTCGTAGCTGCTGTCATAGATCTGGCAGTACCAGCCCTTGGAGCCGTCGGGGTGGTTGGCGTCGACATTGCTGCCGTTGAACTTCGGCTGGAACTTGATGACGTTGCCCATGTAGACAAAGCCGGTGTACTCGTTGGTGAAGCGCTCGCCGTCCATGTTGACGTACAGGAAGGGCTCCTCATACATCTGGGCGGAGTCGAAGTCGTGCATCATCTTGGTGTGGCCGAGCGGCTCCATCTTGGCGCCGGCGGCCAGGGCCATGACGTGGCCGTCGCCGGTCTTGTGATACTGCTTCTTGTCGAAGTCGGCGGTATCCGGGCACCAGCGGGCGACCATCGGGTCGTTGTTCATGTAGTCGCCGGTGGCGAGGATGACGCCTTTCTTCGCGTTGAACTGGATGTACTTGCCCTCGGCGGTCTTTGCGATCACGCCGGTGACCTTGTCGCCGTCCTTGACAAGCTGCACGCCCGGCGTCTCATAGAAGACCTCGAGGTTCGGGCACTTCGCCATGACGTTGTTCAGAAGATTCTTCAGCACATTGCCGACGTTCTGGGGCTTCGGGCCGATCCACGGGGCCATGAAGTAGCAGTGGTCGTCGCCGTAGTCATAGGTGTCCTGACGGTCCTGCCATACGCCGGTCAGATCCGCGCTGGTGCTGAGGTAGGCAAAGAGGCCGTTGCCGTCGTTGAGCAGCTCGGCGCATCTGCCGTTGTCGTCGATCTTGGTGCCGTCGCCGTACTCGGTCTCGGTGGTCAGGCCCGCGCGGTTCCAGTACCAGAGCAGGGCTTCCTCGGAGTTGTGGGCATAGGCGCGCAGCAGCTTCTCGTTGGAACGCCAGTTGTTCAGGCTGTTAGTGTGGTGAACCCACTTCTCAATGCCCGCGGGCGTGGACTTCTCCTTGATGATGCAGGAGGCGCAGTTGCCCTGGGAGACGACCTCGACCTCCTTCTGGAGCAGCGCGACGCTGGCGCCCAGCTCGGCCGCCCAGCCGGCCGCGGGGACGCCGCCGGCGCCGGCGCCGACCACGACGATGTCATACTCCTTGATCTCTTCCGGGGTGATGGCCCAGAGCTCGGCGTCGGAGGCCTCGACCTCTTCGCGGGTCAACTCGGCCGGGACTTCGTAATCTCCGGCTTCGACCTCGGCCGCGGCAACCTCGACGGCCTCGCCCTTTGCCTGGGCAATGCAGGCCGCGGCAGCCTTGCGGGCGCCGATGGAGGTCTCGGTAGCGGTGGAGACCGCGTCGATCTCAACGCCCTGCGCGTCCATGATCCTCTTGGCCAGCTCGTCGCCGTGCAGGCCGCCGATGGTGGGCGTCTCCTTCGAGACGTCGACCTTGACGTCGGTGATGGAATTGGCGTCAAAGGTCATGGTGACGGTGACTTCCTCATGGCCCTTCGCGGTGGCGGAGTAGGTGCCGGGGGTGTAGATTCCCTTCTCCTCCGCAAAAGCGGTCGTGCCGAGCCCGATCCCGGCCAGTGTCGCCGCGGCGGCGCCGGCCAGAGAGCCTTTCAGGAATTGTCTTCTGGAAAGTTCAGACATATACTCACTCCGTTCTTGAATTTTATCTGGATTTTGCTATAATTATGTTAAACCCTGCCCCCGGTACAGGGTCAATATACAACTTCACCAAACAGAAGGCGGCCCGGCTATGAAAATCAACACACTGGCGGGGCTCTCCGGCGTCAGTTCCGAGACTATCCGAAAGTACCGGGACCGCGATCTGCTGAGGCCCTACTGCAACCCCGAAAATGGATATTATGAATATTCCAACGCGGATTTCCTCAATCTGCTGTATATTCGGAAGCTGCGCGGCGCGAGTCTCTCCCTGGAGACGATCGGGGATACCTACAGCTGCGACGGCGCCGGGGCGCTGCTGGACGGATACCGGGAGACGCTGGAGGCGCTGGAAAAGCAGATCGAGGCGCTGAAGCGCCGGGAGATGATGCTCCGCCTCACCTGCCGACACTATGAGCGCGACGCGCAGAGCCCGCGGGAGACCCGCCTGATCGAATCCTTCGGGACCAAATACGACTGCTATTTCGAGGCCAAGGGCGTGGATCCCGGCCTGAGCCGCTGGATCGAGAACGTGGATCTGTTCACCCTTGTGGTCTGTATCGAGCGGGCGTTTTTTGAGATGGCGGAGCTGCCGAAGCGCATCCCCATTCGCATTGGGATCGGGACCTATCAGCGGGTGCTGGAGGAGGAGCGGATGGAGATTCCCGAATCAGCCCGCGCCTTCCCGCAGGGGCGCTATGTCAGCTTCTTTCTCGAGGTGGAGGATCTCTATACGATCGGCCATGAGCAGCTTGACGAGGTTCGCATCTATCTGAGGGAAAACGCTCTGCGTCCGGTATCGGATACCACCGCCTACCTCTACCGTGTCACCTTTTCGGAGACCGGCTACCTCTTCCAGTTCTGTGTGCGCCTCCGGGTCGAAGACGCGGAGTAATGCGAAAAGCCAGGAAAACGCCCTCCGGGATGACCCGGAGGGCGCTGTTTTGCTATAGGGTATTTGTTTCTCTCGTATTCCTTACTTGTTCTGTGCCGCGTGCTCGCCCGCGATGTAGCCGAAGGTGACGGCGTGGCCGAGGGAGAGGCCGGGGTGGAAGAACGGATAGTCGGGGGCGCCGAAGAACTGACCGCCCAGGTTGCCGACGGCGTACAGGCCCTTGATGACCTCGCCCTCCTCGGTGGTGACGCGGCCGTACTCGTCGGTCAGGACGCCGGCAGTGATGGAGGAGCAGCGGATGTGACGGCGGGTGCCCCAGAAGGGAGCGGTCTTGAAGGCATGCAGGTACTTGGAGGGCTTGCCGAAGTCGACGTCCTCGCCCTTCTCGCACAGCTCATTGTAGCGCTTGAAGGTCTCGACGGTCTTCTCAACGGGCAGGCCGAGCTTCTCGGCCAGCTCCTCGATGGTGTCGGCGCGGAAGGTGTCGATCAGCTCGGGGAAGACGCTGACATGGAGGCTGGGATCCTCTTCCTTGAGGTAGCGCGCCATGACGAAATCGGGCACGGGGCCGGTGGCGTACTGCATGTAGTCGTTGTCGTAGATCTGGCAGTACCAGCCGATGGAGCCGGACTCCTGATGCTCGGGATCCATGTTCTCGCCCTTGTAGCTCGGCTGCCAGCGCAGGGCGTTGGAGATGTAGGCCATGTCGACTTCCTCGTCGATGAAGCGCTCGCCGTTCATGTTGACGATGAGGTAGGGCGGCTCGTCCCACAT